>JAPHRK010000051.1 GCA_026196105.1 Rhodospirillales bacterium
AGCAAGCAGAAGAAGCTTCTGCTAAACCTGTCCCTCCAGCAGAAGAAGTGGAAGCTATGCGAGCTGAGCTCGCTGAAGCTAAAGATCAAATGCTACGCGCAGTGGCTGAGGCTGAAAACGTTCGTCGTCGTTCTCAAGCAGAAATTCGTACGAAACTGAAGTTTGCTCACACGGAATTTGCGCGTGATCTACTTGCTGTTGCTGATAATTTGAGCCGGGCTGTAGATAGCGTTAAACCTGAAGAGCGTAAGGCAGATGCGGCTTTGGAAAACCTTTGTGTTGGTGTTGAAATGACCGCACGGGAAATGGAGAACGCTTTCCAAAAAGTAAAGATCACTTCTATTGATCCCTTGGGTGAAAAATTCGACCACAACTATCACCAAGCCATGTTTGAAGCCGAAGACCCAAGTGTCCCGGCTGGTACGGTAGTTCAAGTTCTTGGTCGCGGTTATATGATCCATGACCGTTTGTTACGCCCTGCCATGGTTGGTGTCTCAAAAGGTGGCCCCAAAACTGAAGAAGCAGGCGATGCTCCGAGCGATGGTGAAGTTGCCGCTGCTAAAGCTGTTGGCGATACAGCTTACGAGAAAGCCACCGGTGATGGTGATGCATCTGGGGTGAAATTAGATACTGAATTGTAAACCCCAAGGGTTGCTGAAATTATGAGAGGGGCTGTCATTTGGCAGCTCCTTTTTTTATTGGTTTTCGGTGCTTTCAAAAATAGCTATTAGGCCTATGCGGTAGTTAGGATATTTTAGTTTTATACCTAACTCATTTTTTATGCGGCTATTGTCAATACGCCGATTGTCCTGCCAAAAGGAGAGGGCCATGGGTGACATAGATTGCCGGGCGTCTTCCCACGAGACTTCTGCCGGAGGTTCAATGCAGAGTAAATTGCAGGCAAAGGTTATGAGGTCTGAAGGTGGGGCGGCTTCGTCATCACTGAGGTTATACACCCTCCCAGGGTTAGGTTTGTTCATTGAGGCCCAGAGAGTTTGGGCGATGTCTTCTACATGAATGCGAGAGAAGTTATGACCAGGTCGGTTGATGCGCTTGGCTTTCTCTTCTTTGAGGCGATCAAAAGTCGAATAACCAGGGCCATAAATACCTGGGAGTCTGAAAATATGTACGGGAAGATTTTTCTGGTTATGAAGGTCAAACCATTTATCTTCAGCCTCCATGCGCCGTTGGCTACGATCACTACTGGGGCGGCGCTCAGCTGTTTCATCAACGAGTGCTCCCTGTCTGTCGCCATAAACGCCCGTGGTGGAAAGATACCCGATCCATTCCAAATTGTTTAAAGAAGAAAGTTGCTCCCCGATCAGATCGACAATCGGTTCCCCTTGTTTGTCAGGAGGAACAGAGCATAGAATATGGGTGACAGAACTTAGAATGCCTAAGGTATCCTCAAAGGGGTTTTGACGATCAAAAACAAATGCTCCAATGTCATCGGCTTCCAATTCCGCTTTTTTTTCTGCAGATTGGCAAGTGCCGGAAACTTTCCATCCTTGCTCCATTGCAGATTTAGCCAGAAACCGGGCTGAGTAACCAAGGCCGAAAATAAAGAGGTGTTTATTCATAAAAACGATCCATGAAGAGAAGATGGCTTTCACACTGCCAATTTTGATTATACCATAAAGGAATGATGAAAATTGGTAACGTACTTTTTCTTTTATTCTTTAGCACTTTTGCTGTTTCTACTGCTACGGCAGAAGAGATTGACCATAAGCATCAGTACAAAGCTTGTATGGCTCTCACAAAGAGTAAAGCTGAAGATGCTTTTGAAGCAGCTATTGCCTGGCGTGACCGGGGCGGCGGGGATGCGGCGCGACATTGTGCGGCAATTGCCTTGATTAATCTCAAGCACTATGAAGATGGCGCAAAGCGAATGGAAAAACTCGCAATTGAGGCCAAGGCTGATAAGAATTTTAAAGCTGGTTTGTTTGCCCAAGCAGGTCAAGCTTGGCTTCTGGCAGGAGATTCTAAAAGGGCCCGTGAAGCGCAGAGCACGGGCTTAACTCTCAATCCAAATTCTGTGGACTTGCTGATAGATCGTTCACAATCCTATGCGGCTGACAGCCTTTATTTTAATGCCATTGATGACCTCAACCGGGCTTTGGAAATTGAGCCTGAAATGGCTGATGCTCTGGTCTTTCGTGCCACGGCCTATCGCTATGCAGATAGTTTAGAATTATCGGTTGAAGATTTAAATCGTGCTCTAGAAATTGATCCTGTGCATATAGAGGCATTGTTGGAAAAAGGAATTGTCGAACGCCTGAAAGGTAACAAAGATAAAGCCCGTTCAACCTGGATGTCTTTATTAGAAATTGCGCCGGGTAGCCCAGCAGCAGAAGCGGCGCGTGCTAATCTGGAAACCATGGATGTGCACAAAGAGAAATGAATTAGTGTTATCTATTTATGATCTCATCATTTTTGACTGTGACGGTGTGCTGGTGGACAGCGAAATGCTGGCAAGCAGGGCTTTAGCCGAATATTTAAGGGAGCTCGGCGTCTCCATAACTGAAGAGGAAAGCCGAGAACGCTTTACAGGCATGAGTATTGCCAGCGTTAAGACCTTGATTGAAGCGAATTCAAATGTATCCCTTCCGGATGATTTTGAGGACGCCTTATGGCAGCGAGACCAGATTGTTTTTGCTCGTGATTTGAAACCTCTTTCCGGAATAACTCGCTTGCTAAAAAGCTTAACCACACCGACTTGTGTGGCCTCAAGTGGTCGACCTGAGAAGATACATCACTCTTTAGAAGTTACCGGGTTACTCAAATATTTTGATCCCAATCTTTTCAGCGCACGGATGGTTGAAAAAGGAAAACCAGCCCCTGATTTATTCCTCTTAGCAGCTGAAAAAATGAAGGTGGCTCCTGAAAAATGCTTGGTGATTGAAGACAGCATTTTTGGTATTGAAGGAGCTTTGGCGGCTGGAATGGATGTCGTCGGTTTTGCCGGAGGCTGTCACGCAGGACCAGGGTATGGAGACAAATTGAAAGGGGCAGGGGCGCCTATCGTTTATGACGACATGGCCCAGCTTAAAGAATTGATAGCTCCATGACTGTAGATGTTACAGTCCTTATTCCTCTGCTCTTTATCGTCGCGATAGGGAGCTATATTCAAGCCGTTGTGGGATTTGCTTTCGGATTAATATTCCTTGGCCTGTCAGCCAGCATTGACCTGCTGCCGATCCCGACAATCGCGATCCTTATTTCTCTTTTAGCCTTAGTCAATACAGCCACCGCTCTTTATGGCAACTATAAAAAAATCTTATGGCCGCAAGTTCTTGTTGTCCTTGTCGTAGGTTTGCCGATGATCTGGATCGGCATCATGATTCTTGATTATCTATCAGGAAATAATGTTAAAGCTCTCCGTTTTGCTCTTGGCGTGACGATATTTTTATGTGCCTTTACCCTTCTTCAGCAGCCCAAAACGGATGCTCAACTTTCTTCAACTACCTCTTTTGGAATTGCTGGAATGTTTGGGGGGCTGCTTGGTGGCATGTTCGCAACGAGTGGTCCTCCCTTAGTTTTCCAATTTTACCGACAGCCTTTGTCAATGGAGGTTATCAGAGACTCACTTTTAGCTATTTTTCTGTTTAGTTCATTTTCTCGAACAACATTGGTGGTCTTAAATGGAGCTATGGACCAGGAGATTTTAATCCTTGCTGTTATTGCTTTCCCAGTTGTAATCCTTTTTACTCGTTTAGCGCGGCGCTTTCCGCCTAAATTATCTGAGAAATTACTGCGAAGAATTGTCTTTGCCCTTCTAGCGCTATCCTCTTTAACCTTGATGGTAAGTTAACCCATATGACCAAGCACTCTGCCTTAGATATAACAGCGGTCCTGGTGCTATTGGTATTATGCGGAAGTTGGGGGTTGCAACAGGTGGCGATTAAATTTGCCAACGAAGGTATCTCTCCTGTTTTACAGGCCGGGATTAGGTCTTCTGGGGCGACTTTACTTCTTCTGGTTTGGATGAAAATAAGGGGCGTTTCTTTATTTGATAAGGACGGTACTTTCTGGTGGGGAGTTGCGGCTGGAATGCTGTTTGCCGGTGAGTTCTTGCTGATCTTTTGGGGCTTAGAATTTACCTATGCTTCTCGGGCTGTTATTTTCCTCTACCTTTCCCCCTTCGTTGTTGCATTAGGGGTGCACATATTTATCCCTGGAGAAAAGCTTCGCTTAATTCAAGTTATAGGATTGGTATGTGCTTTCTTAGGCATTATTTCAGCCTTTGGTGAATCGTTCACATTGCCAGACGGTAATATGATCATTGGGGATGCAATGTTTATTGGAGCGGCTGTTTTATGGGGAGCGACAACAGTTCTGATTAAGGCAAGCCCCTTGGCTGTTATTGCTCCAAGTAAAACCCTCCTTTACCAACTTATTGTATCGGCATTTGCTCTTGTAATTGGCTCGTTCGTGATAGGAGAGCCTGGTATTATTAAGCTTACTCCTATGGTATGGGGGAGCCTTGCTTATCAAACGATTTGGGTGGCAGCGATAACTTACACGGCTTGGTTTTGGCTGGTTCGCCACTATCCAGCAGCTCACCTTGCCTCTTTTACCTTCCTGACGCCCCTGTTTGGTGTTTTGGCCGGGGCGCTTATCCTTGGTGAGCCAGTATCAATGGCTCTCATTATTGCCTTGGTTTTAGTGGGCGCAGGGATTTATCTGGTTAATAAACCTGCTTAATTTTCAAGCGGTTCTTGGGTAGAATTTTCAAGAAAGGCATCGATAGCATTAAGGATTGATTCGATATCGCTGATATTAACTTCGCTGAATTCTTCAACTGTAATTTCTTGCTCTAACATAGTCGTCTCCGTTTATCATCATTCTGTTGATTTAAGTCGTGTCTCTTCTAGAAGACATATTTACGGCAACAAATGCATATCGACAGTGACGGTTATCACAATGATAAAATTTTATGTAAATTATTTTCTCCGGTGTTTGACCCGGTTGGTTGGCGGCTCGCTCAGGGGGTCGTCGGGCCAGGGGTGTTTTGGATAGCGCCCCTTCATGTCGGCTTTCACGGCGTGATAACTGTTTTGCCAAAACCCAGCTAAATCCTGAGTTACTTGTAAGGGCCGCCCGGCTGGTGAAAGTAGATGGATAAGCAGGGGCACCTTTCCGCCTGCAATAGAGGGCGTTTGGGTCAGACCAAACATTTCCTGGAGGCGGACAGCTAGTATTGGAGTTTCCCCGGTTGTGTAATCTAAGGGGATAACTGAACCGCTAGGGACCGTACAATGTGTCGGAACTTGCTCATCGAGTTGTTTTTGTAGGTTCCAGTCTAAGAGAGCTTTTAAGGCTGAATTTAGATCGATTGTTGCGAAATCAGTTTTCCGACGGCATTGGGTTAAAAAAGGTGCCAACCAATTTTCTAAATCATCTAGTAAGGCTTGCTCTCCGACATCAGGCCACTCTTCTTTTTCAATATTTCGCAAAAATAAAACGCGAGCTTGCCAGTTCCTAAGTTCTTTTGTCCACGGCAAACAGGAGAGACCAAGTTTGCGGATACCAGCAATCACTGCCTCAATGGTTTTTTCATCGGAAGGTTTTTTTAAAGGCTTTTCGTCCAGGACTATCGAATGGAACCGCCGTTGCCAGCGGGATATAATTTCCCCTTTGCGATCATCCCAAGAAACTTCTTCGACCTCGTTAATCCTTTTAGTAAAAAGCTCTTCAATATCTGCTTTTGAAATGGGGGCCGCCTGATAAATACGGGCGTTTCGTCCAGCACCGTCAAGGTTTGCAATGGCGAGAAATGGTTCTGCGGCGAGGGGTTCGTCGCCATTTAAAGTCGCGCCTCTTCCATTTGAGAGTCGAAAGCGAGTGCCATCTTTGCCTCGTCTTTCTCCTACGCGATCCGGGAAAGCCAGTGCAATTAAACGTCCTGCATTTGATGTCGATAAATTCTCGTTAGATGTTTTTATTTTACGGGTCCATTCTTTTGCAGCTTCTTTTACCCTGCTCAGGCTGGCTCTATGAAGGGCGCTGCCTGAAGGTAGATTATTTAAGGTTTCTTGACGGCCTTGGAGAACGTCTAAGCGCAGGCGGAGATCAACGTTGAATTCTCCACGGGGAAGTCGAATAATATCACGCTCTTCAAGTAAAGCCGCTACTTGACAGGCTAAGTTTCCCAAACCAACTTCTCGCCCCTTAATCATCATGTGAGCCAAACGGGGATGGATCCCTAATTTCGCCATTTCATTGCCGTGAGAAGTTATGCGTCCCTGTTCATCTAAAGCCGATAAATCTTTCAACAAATCTTGTGCTTGGGAAAAGGCCCCAGAAGGAGGGGTGTCGAGCCAGCGTAGTTGCCCTGGATCTGCTACACCCCATTGAGCTAAATCAAGCACTAAAGGAGCGAGGTCACCGTCGATTATTTCTGGAGCATTAAAAGGGAGTAACCCTTTTTGCTGAGCTTCAGGCCAAAGACGGTAACAAATACCTGCCTCTGTTCGCCCGGCCCGACCCTGACGTTGGATAGATGAGGCTTGGGAAACGCGCAAGGTTTCCAGTCGCGTCATTCCGCTTCGAGGGTCGAATCTTGGAGCTCGTCTAAGACCGCTATCTATAACGACACGAACCCCTTGGATAGTGAGGCTGGTCTCAGCTATATCGGTTGCTAAAACTACTTTCCGTTTTCCTTCAGGGGCAGGGCGAATAGCTCTATCCTGTTCCTTTGGAAGTAGGGCTCCATAGAGCGGTCTGAGGAGGATGTCTTTTCCGAAATCTTTTCTCTGTAGCAGAGAAAGCGTGCGTCTGATTTCTCCTTCGCCCGGCAAGAAAACCAAAAGACTTCCGCTTTCTTGTGCCAAGGCTTCTTCAACTGTTGCTGCAACAGCAGCCTCTAACCCCCTTGGGAGAGGTGCTTCGCCATATCGGGTTTTAACAGGGAAAGCACGACCTTGGCTAGTAATAAGCGGTGCCTCATCAAGAAGAGCTGAAACAGAAGAACCTTCCAAGGTCGCTGACATGATTAAAATACGGAGATCATCTCGCAAGGCCTCTTGAGCATCAAGACATAGGGCCAAGCCTAAATCAGCCTGTAGGGAGCGTTCGTGGAATTCATCAAAAAGAATTGCTCCTATACCTTTAAGTTCGGGGTCATGTTGGATTCTGCGGGTTAAGACACCTTCGGTAACCACTTCAATCCGAGTGTCTGGCCCTACCTTATTTTCACCTTTAACTCTGAAACCGACAGTTTTTCCAACGGTTTCCCCCAGCGTTTCAGCCATTCGCCGTGCTGCGGCTCGTGCTGCTAAACGGCGAGGCTCCAGCATAAGAAGGGTTTTACCCTTCATCCAAGACGCTGGGAGAAGAGCTAAAGGAACTCGCGTTGTTTTACCTGCCCCTGGAGGTGCTTGCAGGACGACATTTCTGTTGTTTTCCAAGGCGTTCTGTATATCTGGGATAATGGTTTCGATAGGTAAATTGGACACGATATATAAAACTGTACCAGGAGTATAGTTGCGTATTGAAAAGAAGAAGGATATTCTTTCTATCACAATGATAAAGATGACTCATGCTAAAAAACTAGCAATAAAAAAAGAGAGTCACTCAATCTTGAGGAAGCAATAAAGAATGACTAAGTATCTTTTTGGGGAAAAGAGACTTGTCCTAAAGCAAGATTGATCAAAGCCGGGAGGCAAGTGTGTCAACTGAGACCTATAAGAAACAAAATTATCAAGCTGGTGAAACAATCTTCAAAGAGGGTGACCCGGGGGATTGCGCCTATATTGTTCAATCTGGAACGGTAAAGGTCATTAAGACTGGTTCCAGTGGAAAAGAAGTGGTGATTGCCAAGATCGGTAAAGGCGGCATTGTCGGTGAAATGGCTATCGTCGAGGATGCTGAACGCTTTGCGACAGTTAAAGCGGAAACCAAGGTCGAGCTAATGATGGTTGCTCGTGATACCTTCCAAAACCGTATTGAGAGCTTAGACCGCTTTACGGGCGTTTTGCTCAAGACATTAATTGATCGCCTCAAAACCCAGTCGCAAAAAACTGTTGAGCTCGCTGTTCGCCATGTTGAGCAAGTCAATAAAGCCAACAAAGCGAAAGCTATGAAAGCTAAGGGTAAAAGCGATCGTGGTACTGATGAGATAAGCTTTGAGAGTGTAGACGCTATCTTGGTTGATCGTAACCAGATCACACGTTCAGGTATGAAAAGTGGGTTTTTCCAACATGGCTTGCGTGGTATTCGTGATGTGAGCAGCTTTGAAGCGATGCTTGAAGAATTTAAAGGTAAATTCTTTGATGTGCTTATTTTGGATTCTGGCGCGGACTTTGATCAAGCCTGCCAAATTATCTGGCAAATTCGTCATGGTTATATCGGTAATAACTCATTTATTGTCATTATCGCTTTAGCAGATGAAGGGGATAAAAGAGGTATTTCTAGGCTGAAATCTGTTGGTGCCGATGAAGTTGTAACCAAGCCTTATTCTGTCAATTCAATGTTGGAACAGCTGAGAAGCCTGGTCAATACTCGCCGACCTTTCGTTGTCACTAATGATTATATTGGGCCTGACAGACAAATGGGCTCTGAAAACCCAAGCACCAATATTCCAAAGTTTGGTGTTCCAAATACTTTACAACTCAAAGTGCTGCATGGAGCTGATTCTGTACAGCTGCAAAATGATGTTTCATTCGCTGAAAATGAAATTAATGAGCAAAGGGTACGGCGTAATATTGTTCAACTCGCTTGGTTGTTAGAGCGTGTAGATGAAGCTAACAAAGGGCAAAAATCACCATCGTCATTTTTTAACCGCATGGCTGAAGTCTTGAACGAACTTTCTGAGCGGGGCAGTAAGACAGACTATGCGGAGACAGTCACTCAATGCGTAGGAATGGAAGGGCTGGTTCGTGAGTTGGCAGATATTGATCAACCATCGCCTGCCGACCTTGCCAAACTTCGAAACATGGCTGGTTCCCTTGCTGATGATATCCTCACCTAGAGGCCTTTGGTCTTAATGCCGACGAGGTGGAGGCCTGCCAAAACGAGGTGGTGGCGGAGGTCGGCGCCAATTATCCCGACGAGGAGGAGGTGACGGGCGATCTTCAACACGAGGCGTTGCCCAATTTGTAGCAACCACAACACCTGGTTTATTGCATAGTTTGATGAGTTTTGAGGCTAATTGAGCAAAGCGGTCACGGGCTTTTTTATTGGCAAACCGAGCCGGGCCATAAGTGAAGATACGTTTCTTAGCCTTCACCATTTGTTTGTGGTTTTTTACTTCTAATAGCTGACCTCTAGAGGCGTGATGAGTCGTAAGGTCTAAAGTATAAAGTTTGTTATTGAAGTATTCACCTTCCCGTCTGTTTTTCCAGGAAACAAAACCGTCGTGCTCCATCGTGAGAGAAAAAGCGAGGGAGCAAGATTGTGGTCGGGCAACTACTTCTGTGTAATGCATCGCACTTACTGCCTGAGTATTACAGCCACTTGCAGACCAGTTTTTACAGGCAACTTTCATCGGTACTTGTTTGCTGTAGCTTTGTCGCCCTAAGATATTCCCCATACGATCTAGAATATCACTCACCCACTTACGTGCAGTGGCGACGGTTTGAGTGTTCATGTTATTTCGAGCCGGGACTGTATTATCTCTGCTTAGGGCAATTTCTGTTTCTTTTGGTTGCTCTTCAAAATCAACCTCTTCGCCAAGAAGGGGGGCGTATACATAACCTAATTTCTCGTCTTCTTGTTTTACTGCGTACCAGGAAAGACCTTTGACCTTTCCGGCAACATGAATAGAGTCCCCTCGGGAAATAAAATCAATCTTATTCGAGCTTGCACTTGGTTGAGACCTTATATTGGCATTTTTTAAGGCCACCATTACTGCTTCACGGGCTTCAATCTCTGTTGCGGTAATCGGAGGGGGAATGGTTATATTTTCCAGTGAAGGTCGCCGTGGGAAGGTGCCATCAATGGAAGCAACCAACACTTGATCCATCTCGCCAATAATAGTCGGTCTTTGCTCCCGATTGTAAGCGCGGCGTGCTCGGTAACGCATTTCATCATCAAGATACGCTTCAACTTCACCTAGGGATACTTTACCATCCCCATTACCCCAGCCATTTTTGTCTGCTTCTCCATAAAGAGCGCGCAGGAGATACTCTGTAAATAAACCATGCTTGGCGTCTTCATCCCAACTTGCTAATTGGTCTTCTGAAGCTGCCGTAATAACTGTCATCGGGATATTTGATTTTTGTGGTTGCGGCATGACCTGGATGCCTGAGACAGCTTTAAGCAAGGGGCCTTTATGACTACTGCCACTAAAACAAGCATCAAGGAAAACCGTTACTGAACGGGCTTCGGTTTTGCCAAGGTTTTCATAGAGAACATCAATTGGGTACCCATTAATTTCTGCGGTTTCAACCTCAGCGTCTGAAGGGAGAAGATAACTACCCCCTTCAGTCATCCCAGGGACACCGTGGCCTGAGAAGAAGACAAAAAGGTCAGAATTATCAGGGCGTATATACTGGAAGGCTTTACCTCGATGGTTGCCTTTTTTACCAAAGGCACTTTCCATCTGAGCCTGACTAGCGTCTTTTAGGACGATAATGTTTTCTTCTCTAAAACCTAAAAAATCACGAACAAAACGATGAATAGCTTCTACATCCCGGTGGGCATAGTCCACATTAGGAATATCTTTGTCTTTGTAAGTTTTATTGCCAACAATAACAGCGACACCATCTTGATTGCCCTTAGCTGATACAGGATCAGGGGTAAAAACGGCTGCAAAAGTCAGGGCCGTTAGTAGGATTAGAGGTTTGGGGCATCGAAAAGTCATTGTTGTCTCTTCGGTTAATAATGTTAGTTACTGAAAGGTTATAGAGAACAAACCATCAAGATTTGGTAACGGCCCACCAGATTATCATATTATTTTTGACGGGCCGCTTTTTTATTCAAATGTTTCACATCACCCAACGGCAGTGACGGCCATTGGTTTTGCAAATTTTCCGAGCTTGGCCACGGTTATTCCAAACAACTTTGTGATTATGTTGGTTTCTTTTCCATCTACGATCATGCTTGTACCCATACTGTTTGGCAGGATACTTTTTAATTACAACGACTTTTCTCTCAACAACAGGCTGTTCGATAATTACTTTTTTGACAACGGTTTTGGTTACGGGCCGATAAACCACTTTTGGCGGATCATCATAATAGTCATCATCACTAAAGTAATCGTCATCATCGCCAACATGAACACGGTGGGTAGGATAAGGTTCGCGAGGCGTGGTTGCCATGGTATGACCAACAGTAGCCCCGATAACGGCACCAGCAGCTGTAGCAACTAAACGCCCGTCACCTTTACCAATTTTTGAACCAATGACACCGCCAATTGCGCCACCTAGGATGGTTCCGAATATGCTTGAGCCATCTCTATAGTCAGCGGCTTGAGCTGTATTAGCAGATGCACCGACAGAAACTAAAGCGGCGGTTACCAGGGCGATTATTTTGGTTTTCATAGCGACCTCCTAAGTCGTCTGTTTCTCTTTGCTAGGCGTCTGTTTAATGGCCATGGAACGGTTATGAATATCCCAGAGGCTATTTTTATTAGAAACCGTAATTTTTTTTTGGTTCACATATTATTTTCCAAAAAACCACCTCTAAGACATCCATAGCCTCTCACATGCGTGATGAACGCGCGTATGTATAGAAAGGACGCTCCCTATGTTGAAGAAAGCTTTAGCCCTAACAGTCACAGGATTTATTCTTGTTTCGTGTGGC
Source organism: Rhodospirillales bacterium (assembly GCA_026196105.1). Lineage (GTDB taxonomy): Bacteria > Pseudomonadota > Alphaproteobacteria > Rhodospirillales > JAPHRK01 > JAPHRK01. The sequence goes on from JAPHRK010000051.1 coordinate 11,746, forward strand.
GGTATGCCTAAAACGAGCCAAGCGGCTGAAACCCCCAATGTTCTTGTTCTTGGTGTTGATGGTGGTCAGCATATGGTTCGCCGTGGCAGTCCTGTTTTTCGCACTACAAGAGAGGCCGTTGCTGAGGCTCTCTATGAACAAGGCTTTAAAATTTTTGATGCCGCTGCGGTGAGTATGGGAAAAGTTCGCCAACACTTCAGTCACCGCTCTGATGCTGAAATTATTGGTATCGCTCGGGCAGTTTCTTCACCCCCTATTGATATCGCTGTTGCTTTTTCAGCCTATCAAACGGAGAAAAAAATTCGTTATGCCAAGAAGTTCAATGTTCGCCTTGTAGGTAGGATCATTGATATCCGCACTGGAAGGCGTCTTGGAAATGTAACGGTTCGTTCAAATGCATTCCGCCATGCTGGCCCTAATTGTGGTAGAGGGTGCATCGCAGACCTTGCTGCACAAGAAGCTTCTATTCTGGCTCCAGGTTTAGGCAGTGCCTTAGCACAAAAATTAATGAATGCTTCCCAGGTTGCTTACCAAGTTGATTATGGCAGTGATGATTACCCCTTAGAAAACGAAACGCCAACGCCCCAAGCAACAGGTCTACCCGGAGCCTATAATTTATCATTTAGCGGTTTTAAGGCTGAAGAAATGTTCAGGATAGAAGAGTACTTGGTTTCATTTCGTGGCTATAAAGAGCACCGCGCCGTACGTACCGCCCACCGTTATGCTTCATATTGGTATGAAACGGACATTCGCACGGCGCGCCTGGACCGTAACCTGCGCAAAATGCTTAAACGCCTGGGTATCAAAGGGCGAGTTGCTCTTGATGGCAACAGCTTTACAGTCCAGAAAATGGGTGCGAGGAGAATGCCATGACCCATGGCGCTCAAGATAATGCCATGACTGAAATTGCTCTGGCCTTAGCAATGGCCTTCTTCAGCATTTTGGTTCTGGCTCTGGTCTCCATGGGTGGTAGTCAAGCTGCAGCTCCTAAAACGGCGTTAACTATAGAACAAGGGGCTGTTCTCTCCAAGTCTCAACCTAAGGAGAAAGCGCAGGAGAGTAGCAAGGCATCCCTCAAAGCTGAGCCCAATCAGCTCTTAATTTTTTACGGCGGGCGGTATTTTAATGCGGCTTTGAAAGAAACTAACCCGGCCTCTTATGCGGGTAGGAAAAATATCATCCTCGCAGTTGATCCCTCCATATCCATGACCGACGCTTTGGAAGCCGAGAAACTGGTTCCTGGTGATCGGAAGATCGTAACGACTCTGGATAAGAAATGGATTGCTGCTTTAAAGGAGAAAGTAAAATGAGAGATGAAATTTATGGAAAATTCCTCGCGGCTCTGATTGTTCTTAGCCTGTTGGCTATTTTTGTCAACACCTCTGCTTATGCAGCAACCCGTGCCCAGATTAAACAGTTGGTGGTCGAAGAAGCGATTAATCAACGGGTTCCTCCTGCGCTGGCTCTGGCTGTTGCCAAGGTTGAATCGGATTTCCAAGTTAAGGCTAAAAGTAAAGTGGGTGCCCGGGGCGTCATGCAAATTATGCCAAAAACTGCCCGAACTGAATTTGGGGTTGATGCCAACAAACTCTGGAACCCCCGTACGAATATTCGCTTGGGGTTGAAGTTTTTAAAGCAGCTCCGTCGTCAGTATGGTGGGCGTTGGGATCTTGCTTTGTCTCATTATAACGGTGGCACATTGAAGGGACGTGGTGCCAAAGCAAAACCCCATAGCTATACCAAAAAATATGTTGCCTCAGTTCTGCGTTGGCAAAACCGTTATCGGGAACAGGCGACAGTATGGCAAGTTGCCTCTATGAAAGATCGCCCCTATCAGGAGCGGCGGGTAAAAGTAAAGCCTTATCGCTCAAAAAACCAGAACCTCTATACGGCGCAAGTTAAACCCAAGGTGAAGTGGCGCCCAAGAAGGGCTTCATATAAATCATACGATGCTCGTTTAGAGGATAGAATTCGCCGGGCCCAACGCATCCTGGATGACTTTTCTGAATATCTTGATGACAGGAGTTAATTTGCCTAGGCTACACCTCCATAGGGTATGCATAATTTGAAGGATAGCAGGTTAAAGATATGGAAGTGTCAGCATCAACCTTGGTTCGGGCAGGAGGGCGAGATCAGCTTCTAGAAGATTTTCGTGCCTTGGCTGACGCGACTACCTTTGAAGGGGTGCCTCGTTATAGCGATCGTCCCACATTGGCTTGGTTGGCAAAATTTCTTGCGGGACAAGCTGGTGGCCCTAATAAAGATCTTCCTCTCTTTGAATTGTGCCATCTCGTTAATGCTTTGGACCGTGGTAACGGTAGCCCTGACTTCCGTACCTTGTTTTTTCTTGGTGGTGAAAGAGCAGTACCCCAGACTTACAAGCGCTTGCTTGACCCAGTTGATTTTTTAGAAGGCGTTAAGGCCGGCAAAGAAGGGATTACGCTTTGTTATCCTGAAGGTGATTTCACCATTCGCTTTGGTCGGATGCCCATGTTGGGAGCCCTGTTTGAATTTCTTGCCAGTATGGAAGATTTTGCTTTTTATACCGAGTTTAACACTATTTTTGATGAATTAGCCCAAGCTCCTTTTAGTGTGAAATCTACTCAAGCTGCTTCCAACCGCCTGTCAAGCAACCTACGCCAGTACCGCAAAAAATACTTTATAACCGCTGAGCATGATGGAAAATTCATGCAGCTTTTGGGTTTCCTAAAAGAAAGAAATTCAGAAAAAGAAATTTTTATTGATGATGATGCGATTTTGGACTTCTGGCTCCTCCATAGTCAAGGTAAGGAATTCAAAGGATATCGTACTGTGTTTGAACTTTTTATCACTTTTATGAATGCTTTCGACGAGACCAAGAGCCGGGAATCTGCTCATGGAGCGACCCGGCTTGGTACTGATTGGGAAAGCGGCGAAGTGGATATTGATATAGAAAATGGCGTTTTAGAGGGCATGGGAGATTGGCAATCTCCTTTATCTCTTTTTGACGAAGAACCTGTTGCCTCTGTGAAATTTTTCAAAAAAACCGGAGAGAGGAAACCTCTTGAGGCTTTGATGAGTTTCGGCCCTAAGGCCACCTCGCTTCCTTTAGCTTTTTTACGCTATGAAAGTTTTGGCCAAGTTCAAGCTGGAATTACCAACGATCTTCAAGTCGGGCGTGACACCGTAAAAAAACGCCTCACATGTGATGAAGCTGAACCCTACCAAGATAAACATACGGTGCTTGCTTCTTTATTTGATCATGTTCGGGAATTGCAAAAAGCTGCCTTCCATGTAATTGCTGGGAAAAAGCCAGATGGAAATGTGGTTGCTTTTCCAGGTACTGAAGAAGTTGATAACAATGCCCTGGAAGCAGCCCAGGTTGATGCTGCAAAAGCTTTTAAAAAACTCACCCGTATGGGATTTGATGATGAAGTTTTTACAGACCCCACCCGGGAACGAGCTTTTAGACTCGCTGCGGGTGCTTTACTGACCATCGGTGGGCAGTTGCAAAATTTCCTTACAAAAGCAGAACCTATGATAAATCAATTTGACCAAGACAAAACTGTCTTCGCTCAACAATTTAATATCCTTTATGGAGAACAGTCATGACCGACTATCGGCTCTCCCCCGAGATTACGACCCAAGCCCAACAAAAGTTCTCCCAGTTGATGGTTACACGAACTTTGCTAGAGTCTGAAAAACTTTCTCAAGGAGTTTCGGCAAGTCGGCTATATGCTTATGCAAATGGGTCTTTGCTTTATCCCCAATCTGATTTGGACAAAGCTCTTGGGCAAAATTTATCCCTACGCCGAACCTATAAATCAATGGTGTCAAAAGTAGCGAGTTTTTACCTACCCGAATCTCTCGCAGCGAGTAGCGATGCATTGCCGACAAGAGAAGGGGAAGGGTGCAGAATCAGTTTAAAAAAATCTCGGGCTGAACCAGATCAAATTTATATCATCGTTGAGTTGACCAAAGAACGTGATGCTCATGCTGAAGTTCTGGTGGTTTGTGGAGAAGATGATCTCTTAGCCCAAATAGCACTCCCCACTCCTAGAAATGGTGTTTCCCAAGTAATCGTTGAAAAAAACTCAGAAATCCTCACACTCCTGGCAGACCCTAAATCAGAAGCCTATGTGAGATAAAATTTTGGAAGACTCTACCAGCCGTAAAATTGCCGTCTATATTGCGACCACAGGAGGGCCGGTTAGGGTAGAGCGTATTACTCAAGAACCAGCCCCTCAATCGGTGGTTTGTTTACGCCGCAGTTCTGAAGTTCTGCCTATTAGTGGGGATTATGATGATTTTGTGAAGCCGGGTAGCGGGGTAATTGTCCGAGAGTTTGGCCCTTTTGAAGATAATGCTTTCAGGCTTGACCTTTCTGGCTCAATCAGTGCCGGTAAAAGTTGGCAGTTTGGTGTTTTTATCGCCCATGCTCTTGATGCAGCCCAAGGTTATGCTCTGGCTGAAAGTGACGATGAAGCTGAAGAAATTTTCTGGCTTACTGGCTTGGTAGATTACGACCTTAACCTGGGGCCAGTAAATCATATTCCTGAAAAACTGGAAGCCTCTCAATTGAGTTTTGAGACCTGGAAAGCCAGTGGCAAAAATATAACCCTTTGTCTCTCTCAAAAACAAAATTCTGAAGAGATTCCTGCTTTGCCTGGAATAGAAGTTCTTGGCCTTAATAATGCAATGGAACTGCTGACGGTTAAGGGCATTTATAGCGCGGCTTCTTCTTCTGATGTGATTGCGGTTGAACCGATTCCCGTAACACCACCTCCACCTAAGAAAAAAAGCTATAAAATTTGGTGGTGGCTTATAGGGGGGATTGCTCTAGCAGGTTTCATCTATCAGGGATATTTAATGTCTTTAGCTCTGATGGGCGTGAGCACAAGAGGAGCAGCTCCAATAAAGACGGTTCAACTTCCTGCCCCTCCATTAACATCTAAAACTACACCCACACCCACATCGCCAAAACTTGAGCGTAAAGGGCCGGAAAAGAAGATTTATTCTTTAGCAGAATCTCTTATCAGCGGTATTGAGAGAAGCCGTAAAGCCTTGGTAGAGAAAGGCGATAAGTACCAATATAATGATCCCCCTCGGGTGGTTTTATGGCCTTTTGGACAGGATAATTTTTCTCTTAATCCCCGCGCTGAAAAAAAGCTGAATGACCGTTTGGTTTCGGCTCTTTTAGAAATGGGTAGCGGTGAGTTCACCTTTATGGCACGCGATGAGCTGAAAACCATTATTGAGGATATGGAGGCAACTGGTGCCTTAGACGACCAAGGGGGTAAAGACCCTATAGCTGCTCTGCTTAAAGATGCTAGCAATATTGATATCATGATTAAAGGCTCTGCCGTTACTGATGGGGATGCGTCATTAATCAGCTTCAAGGCCGTTCGTATGGATGGAGTTATCCTTGCCCAAACCGAACCAAAGCGCTTTAAAATCAAGCTTCGCAAGCGACAGCAAGCTGCCGTTAAAGCTGACCCAAAAATAGGTTCTTTTACTTTACGTATGAGAGCGGAGCGCGAGCTATATCGTGTGGGTGAAAAGCTTAATCTTAAACTTAAACTGACCAAAAACGCCTGGGTCTATTGTTTTTATGACCAAGCTAATGGGGAAATCGTCCAAATATTCCCCAACCCCCCATTCTGGAAAAGCCATAAAGAACCCCTCTTGTTGGGGAGTCGAGATTATACCATTCCCGGCGAAACTGTTTTTCCTTTTGACCTGATTGTTTCCTTACCCTTGGGCCAAGAAAAGATCATCTGCTACGCTGCGGACCGTAATGTCACAGATACTCTCCCAGGAGAGTTACAAGGCCGTAGTTTAGACCCCATTCCTAACCATACGACTTCAGGAATTGAAGCAATATTCCAGGGTTTGCCGGGAACTAAGGTAACTCGGTCAGATATTGAAATCACGGTGAGTGAGTAGTAGCGTAGTGACTTTCACAAACATCATCACAATTGTTTTTATTATATATATTGGGCTTGTTGCCGCGATCTATTTTGGTCAACGATCTTTGATCTATTACCCCGATAATAACCTAGGTACGCCAGCACAATATGGCATGCCAGAGATGCAGGTGTTGGGGAAATCTTGGTATGCCCCGGCTCAAGATGAAACTTTGCCGGTCATCGTTTTCTTTCATGGTAATGCCGGGCATATTGGGCACCGTGGCTTCAAGGCTAGGATGTTCCTTGATCAGGGATATGGTGTTTTGCTCGTTGGGTATAGGGGGTATGGAGGTAATTCCGGTTCTCCTTCAGAGAAAGGGCTATACGAAGATGCAAGAACAGCTCTATCTGATCTTTCTTCAAAGAGCATAGCCAAAGAACAGGTTGTGTTATATGGAGAATCAATTGGCACTGGTATTGCTGTTCAGATGGCCCTTGAGGGACACGGTAGAGCCCTTGTCCTGGAAGCGCCCTACAGCTCGCTCGAAGATATAGCCTCCCAATATTACCCGATTTTTCCCGTGAGTTGGTTGCTCAAAGATCGTTTCGACTCAATCGATAAAGTTGATAAAATTTCTATCCCTAAATTGATTGTTCACGGCAAAAAAGATGAAGTAATTCCCCAGGAACTAGGCCGCCGTCTCTTTGAAAAATCAGCAAAGCCCAAGCAGTGGAATAGCTTTGCAAAAGCAGGGCATAATAATTTGTTTGAACATGGCGCCGGAGTAGCGGTTCTGGAGTTTTTAAAAGAAATGAAAGGGAAACAATGAGCAATGCCGTGGATGCCCGATGTCATTGTGGCAATATAACTTTAAAGTTTATTCCGGCAAAACCTTTAGAAGATTTGTTTGTTCGGAGATGCGACTGTAAATTCTGCAACTTACATGGTGTGCACTGGACCTCCGACCCAGATGGGCAACTTGATATATTTGTTGCAGATATAGATATTCTTAATCGATATCAATTTGGCCATCGCACAGCAGAGTTTCTGGTGTGCGCCTGTTGTGGTGTTGTCCCAGCTGTTTTATGCGAAATAAACGGGACTACTTACGGTGCTTTTAATATCAATACGGCTGAAGATCGATTAGTTTTTCCGGAAAATGCGAAAATTGTCAGCTTTGAAGGTGAAACCCTTGAAGATCGATTAAGGCGGCGCAGCAGAAATTGGGTAGGTAAAGTTGTGCTGGAATTTAACTAATTAAGCGAGCAAAGATTATTTTATCTCAAAAAATTATCATGCTGAACCACATCACAAATGGTTTTTCAAGAATATATGAAAATTTTACTCACTCCTTAAAAAAACACCTCTCCCCCCTCCATAGCCCTCTCAAGATTAACGCAATGGAGGGTTATCCATGTTACAGGTTACTTCAAAAAATGTTGGACGGTTCCTCGTCCTTACGGCAGCCGCCTTTACTTTAAGCGCTTGCGTGACCCAAGGAAACTTGGGGCAAGATGAGGGTATTGGCTTCCGTCAGGCTCGTTTTGAGCAAATTTCAGTTATGCGTGATTATCGTAAATGCAAAGACGAAGCTCTCAATCTTGACCAAAAGGCTCGGGCCTCTGGTGAAGCGGCTCGTTACCTTTCAAGCGCTCGCTTGCTTGAAAAATGTGAAGCTGAAATTGGCCCCGATGCGGCTGGCGCTGCCAAAGGTGAACGTCTTCGTGCTTATGCCTTAAGTATTCAAAATTACTTCAAGGGTGGCGATGTTGCGAAAGCGCGTGAAAATCTCCAGAAGCTTAAACAAGCTCATCCCCGCGCTGATCTCTATTTTGCTGATGGGTCTTCTTTTGTTGAAACAATGGAAGTGCTGCTCGGTATGAAAGACAAAGGTGCGATCGCTAAATTCTCCGTTGCAAATGTAAATGGCGAACTCAAATCCGAACTCCGTCGTGTCCGCTATTGGAAACGTAATTAAAAAATCCCCAAGGAGACTGTCATGACTGGTTTAACTTTAATGGTAGATAAAATGTCCCCAAAAAGATTAACTCTTGCATTGGCCTTTACCTCTGCTTTGGTTGTTGGGGTGACTGCCAGCCAAATCGCAAGTGCTGCGACGAATGGTAACCCAAGTTGGCGTCCTCAATCTAGCGAACGGTTGGTAAAGCTTCCTGCAAGCTATTTGAAAAAATCTATTGATCATGATTTCAAACAATCTGAGTTGGGGTTAGCTTTGCAAAATACCGATGAGAATATTGGCCTTAAAGCCAAAACCTTGAATGATTTGCAAAGTGCTGTTGGTCAATCTCAAGGGGAAGTTCAAGATGAGCTCCGTCATCAGTTCTTGGGTGAAAAGCGAGATTATATTCAATTGATGTCTCAACGAAATGAGCTCAAACGCAAACATCTTGTAACCAAACGCCGTTTGTTTGAAACCATGCTGGAGAAGGTCGCAGATAGCAAAAATGTCTCGCCTGTTCGTCAAGAGTTGATGGACAAGCAAGATGAAGCCATGCAGAGGTTTGAATCTTCCTTTGATAAAGTAGACATGCGGTTGTTTAAAAACGGTATGGCTGCAGATAGTAAGTACGGTCAGAAGCACCATGAAAATGTTTCGGCTATCGAAAAACTGATGAGCCGTATTCAAGGCCACCGTATGAATTCTATACCAGAAGATGATGGTCGTCCCTTAACTCATGAAGAGCAATTGCGCCGTATGGCTTCAAACGTTCAAGCTGAAATCGCTTTGCTCGACCAAGAAGAAGGTATCCTCGGTTATATGGCTAAGTTAGTGGCTCTTGATGCCATGGCCTTAGCTGAAGAAAGCCTGGATGCCGAGCTTTCAGATAGTGATACCCCAGGCTCTCAAGGACCTGCTGGTGCGGTATCTTTCTTTATGAATAACTAAAATATTTGTTGGAGAAACATCATGTTTACCTCAATTAAAACAAAACTTCATGTCTTAGCTTTGACCATAGCTGTCGCTACCGCTGCTTTTGCCGGAACCAATTCAGCCCAAGCAGGGACTCTAGAGAACCTTGAACGGGAGCGTGCCATTCTGGTGCAAACCTTTATGAACCCCACCCTGACCCCTGAACAACGTCAAGCTTCTATCGCTTCTACTAATCGTCGCCTTGTTGATTTGGAACGCATGGTTCTTCGTGATAAGAGCTTACGTGGCAAAAACACCAAAGTGGTGCGTCGAGCTTTTAAAAGTTACGACGTTTCCTTCATGGCCCATGCTTCGGCTGAGAAAAATCTGACCTTGGTGGATAACTGGATGGAACAGTTCGGTTTGTCGACAGAAACTTTGATGACCGCTGAAGTAGGGAGACGCTAAAATGCGCGCCGTTCTCTCCATGGCCGAAACTGGATCGCGGAGCTTGAGTTTCCTCTTAGGTATCTTGGTTCTTGGGTTAGCGATTGCGGTAGGAACGACTTCCCTTGATCCCTCTTCAATTGCGGCTTGGGCTCTAAAGGTTTTCGGTGTCACCTTTATTCTTCTCATTGGTGGTCTTGTCTTTACTGCTTTGTTTAGCTGGGTGCGTTATTGCCAAGCTCAAAAATATGACGGCGGACAAGTCTGGCTTGAAACCGGAATGCATGCCGCAAATGGCGTCTCAACTGTAGCTCTAACTTATACCTTGCTTGGGATCAGCATGGGTATTGGTACCTTAGCCGACCAACAGCTTAACCCTGAGACTGTGCAAATCATTATTGCTGGCCTTACCGAGCACTTTAGTCTCGCCTTTCTAACCTCTGTAATTGGTTTACCCTTGGCTGCAGCTCTGAGAGCCTTGCTGATGATTACTGAAGCTCGTTGTGAAAAGGAAAACAAATCATGCGTTTCTTAATGTTTAATTTGGTCGTCGTTGGCGCCCTTTTCTACCTGCTGACGGGTGGAAATATTCAACAAGCCAAAACTCTGATGGAAAGTGATACGGCTCAAGCTGCCAAAGGTCGTGCAGAACAAATAGTCGGTATGGCAAAACAAGCCGTTGGTGATTTAACCCAAAAGGTGACCCAACCTGAGAAGCCTGTATCCAAGGTGGCAACGGCTTTGAAAGATACTTACACAGCACCTGTCAAATCCCAAACGCAACAACTTCCAGTTTCTAAGTCAGAGACTTTAAAAACAGCCGAACTGCCCCCTCTTGATGGTGAGAAAGTTGTTAAGCCTCATGTGACCTATGAGGCTCCAGATGGCGTCTCTCCTGGAGTTGTTGAGCGCCAAGAACCTGTTTTGCAGCAAGAAACGATTGTTGCTCAGGTCGAGACAAATGATGAATTAGTGCCAAGTGAAGAGAAACGATTGGCGCGCAAAAAAGAACTAAGCCGCATGGTTTTCGATATGGAACGCCTCTTCGCTGAAAAATTGGTGAGATAGCCATGAGGGATGACCGTTTTGGGAAGTTGATGTCAGTTTTTATTAGTATCCTACTTGGATGCTGTCTCGTCCTTTTGGTTCTCCCTACAGAGACCACCAATAAGGACGAAAACCGGAAACAACCAACCAAGACGGCTGCTCCTAAATCTCTAGACAAAAAACTCGCTCAAGCGACTCCTTCTTCTATAATCTTGCCAGCACCACCTCCGCCACCCATGCCTGTGGCTAAAGCTGTTCCCCCAAAACCTAAAATGCAACCGGAGGAAAAACAGGTTGCTAAGGTAATTCCTAAACCAATTACGAAGCCCAAATCACAACCGGTGAAACAAGTCGTACGCAAACCAGTTCCACGTAAAGCGATTGCCCCTAAGCCTCGACCTGCTCAACCTAACCCCAAACCTGAACCAACTGTTTCTTTGGCCTCTGCTGGGAAAAAAGGTTTACAGGAAGGTCGTGCCTTATTACGGGTTTTAGAGCATGGTGCCGGTCCTATGATTGAAATAGCCTGGCCTGGTTCTGCTACCCAACGAGATATTCTATATAAACGGTTTTCTCAATGCTTTGGGATGCGTATTGCCTTAGTGGATGAACAGGTTGGGCTGTTTGTTGATGAGGGGCAACCTGGGCGAAAGTGGGAAATTAACATGGATCGTTTTAGCGGATTTTTACGCCAACCTTCCGGCGGCCTCGCCCGTAATGAACGGTCTAAAGTTCAACGAATTCGCCATTATCACGGTGGCCTTAACCAAGCTTCCCCTATCCGGCTATTCCCTCGCAATGTGGATGCTTTGTTACTTAGCGGGTTGGGGGAAATTGTCGGTAGTGCCTATAAAAATGCCAAAAATATTCGTGCCACCTACCGCATAGAGGGACAACATACTTTGGTCGGTGGTATCTCCGTTGATGGCCGTCCCTTGCCAGGAACTATTGATCTTAGTGGCGCAGGGCGTGGGTGCTCAAGGAGGGTATGATGAAACAAGCTTTCTTCGTAATTCTTGTCCTCGTCCTTACGGGCTGCGTTTCTACCACCTATCGCCCCTATGATAGAAAAATGGCTGAGGCTGAAGATGTCTCCTTATTGGATCGTGAAGTCCGCTATGAAATACGGTCAGCATTTTATCGCGATCCCCCTAATTGCGTGACTGTTCTTAAGACATTGGGTAAAGGTTCAGAAAATTTAAAAAGCCAAATTGAGGTTGTTTTTGCTCGCCACCTAACGGGGAAAGTAGCTCGGGTGGTAAGCCCCTTAGAACGTCGCCGCATGGAAAAAAATGATTTGCTAGATACCAATCATTCTGGAGACCGTCGACGTTTTGCTTTCAAAAAACGCTGTCCATTTTTCATACAAGCAAGCTTGTCACAAAGTGATGATTCTTATTATGTGGTTTGGTCTGAAAAGAAAATAGGCTTGAAGGTTTCTCTCTTTCGTGCTGCTGATAATGAAGTGTTTTGGCGGGCAGAACATACAGCAAGACGAGGTGATGGGGGAGTGCCAATAACACCGATGGCCTTAGTTTCAAGTGCTGTTTCTGCCGGCAAACATGAAGCTGATAAAATTGATGTTCAAGCTTCAATACTTGATGATGCTGCCCGACGGATTTTAAAGACTTTGCCCGATGTCCGCTGAATTTATTTTTGGGAAGCATCCCTTAAGAACGGTGATTAAAGAAGCTTTGATCTTTTCGTCTCGTTGAGGAAATAACAGCTTCAAGTTTGCTTCGGCATTTAGGAGGCAATCAGGGCACTCTTCTTTGATAAGATCTTGTGCCTTATAGAGTAGGTCTTGGGCAACATGCTCTGCGTCAATTTCAAATGAGACGAGCCGTTTGCGGAGTTCGTCTTGAATAGTGTTATCGACGCTTGAGTAAGTTTCTTTCAAATTACGTTGGGCCTGCCATATAGGGGTAACAACTTGTCGGTGCCAGTCTTCGGTCGCTTTATTAGCTTTTGAGAATTGCTCTTTGCTTAAAGGAGTTGCCCCAATGACGCCAGCCCAGCAACAATAAAGCAGTAAGTTAACATCGGTTTTGTGGCTAAACTGGAGGGCAAGGCAAGCATCGTGAACACCTTCGCGCCCGTATACTTTAACGGAAAAATTCCAAAATGGGTTTTCAGAAAATTTCATTCTTTGCCTTTACTCCCTGCCGTTTGCATAAACCAACATTGGTCTCCTTCAGCAACGAAGCAAGTTAAAACACCGCTCATATAAGCCCCGGTATCAATTCCAATTCTGTTTTTATGTACTTCCGGTTGATTCGTAATGGTATGGCCATGGATTACAATACCCCCATGGTCAGCATTAGAAATATGGAAGCTTTTCCTGATCCACATTAGGTCTTTAATGTTGCACTCCTCTAAAGGAACACCGGGAGTTAATCCTGCATGAACAAAAATATATTCCCCTTCTCGATGGCTAAAAGAAAGGTCCTCAAGAAAACGGGTATGGCTCTTGGGAAGAGCGGCTTTAAAAGATTTTAAAATTTCTGAAAGGCGACTGTCATTAAATCGATCAGTTGGGAAAGCTTTAATGCCGTAGGTAGCTAAAGCGTTGATGCCTCCATAATTAAGCCAATGAGTTCCCCAGGTGAGGTCACCAGCAAGGAATTGGCCAATAATATCTTCGTGGTTTCCTTTGAGAAATATTTTTTCAAACCCTGGTAGGGGGTCGGTGGTGAGGATATCCATCACTTTGCGGGCAGAAGGCCCCCTACTCATATAATCCCCAAGATAAACCACGACACGACGAGATGCTGATCTTTTATTGGCATCTTCAATTATCGAAAGATGGAGGCTTTCAAGTAGATCATCGCGACCATGAATGTCACCGATGGCGTAGAGAACTGTATTCTCAGGTGCTTTGCCTTTTGGCTGTGCATCTTTGTATTTGGCAATTACTTTTTGGAGGACTAACGTCATCTGGGGTGAGAGTTACTCCTCTTCTTTCGGCTGCTGTTCTTGTGAGGGTTCCTCAAATTTTGGGGCAATTTCAACTGCAGGCTTCCAAACTCGCTTAACTTCGTGCTCTTTGCGGTAGCTGCCAAAGGTTTCAACCGGCATCTGAATTTTCATCTGACGGGCAAGAACGCCCATGGCAGATAGGAGGCGGTATTCAGCAAATTTTGCAGCATATTGTGCTGTTAAGAGTCGAACTTCAGCGTTAAAAAGTTGGTTTTCAGCATCCAAAAGATCAATCAACTGGCGTTGCCCTATTTGGAATTCCTGGGCGTAGGTTGAGGCAACTTGTGCTTCTGAAAGAGCCTGTTGTTCAAGAGCATCAATCCGTTGCTTGGTCCGTGCCATTGTACTCCAGGAGCGCCTTACCTCTTCTTCAATTAGCCTTTGACTAAGTAAGCCACGCTCCATGTATTGGGAAAGTCGTTCCTTCGTTTCTTCAGTTTTGGATTTATCAACACCACCGCGATAAATATTGTAATTCATGACTAAGAGAGCTGTGATGTCGCTAGTAACCCCTCGTACAGCGTCGATATGATGGTTCTTTGTTGTGTTAACCTCTAAGTCCAGCGTTGGATACATTTGGGCTTTAGCGGCTTCAATTTCTTGGTTTGCTGTATCAATTTCAGCACTAGCAATACGTAACCGAGAATTGTTTTGAATTCCGATACTAATGGCAGACTCTAAATCCACCGGAAGCCATTTCTCGGGAAATTCTGGTAAGGTGAGATCAGATGGCTCTTCTTCAGTTAAACGCCTGAAAGTAATTTTAGCATCATCAAGATTTTTAAAAATCTCTGAGGCAGCAGCCTTGGCGCTCGCTAAACGAGACTGGGATTGCTGTAGGTCACCAACCCCACTTTGGCCGCCGCTTACTCTTGCTTTAACCTCTTCTAGATAACGGTTATGGGTTTCAATATTTTCTTTTGCGAGTTCACCGTGGGCGACATTTCTCATCACATCTAAATAGCTGCGAACTGTTGCTAGGATTAACCCTTCTGTCTGGTCTCGGAGTCTGAGACTGGCAGCATCTGTTCTAGAAGCTTGGCGACCGATTTCACTTTGGGTTGCATAACCGTCAAAGATTTTTTGTTGGAAAATTAAGCTTGTTTCTTTCCGGGTAAGCCATAATCCTGGACCTCGACGTCCTCGGTTAGTTCGGCTTCGCGTCGTTGGGCTGTTGGTGTACTCGTAGCCCCCTTTTGCTTCAAAATCGAGTTGGGGGAGCCATCTGCGAGTTGCTTGGTCCAACTCCTGTGCTGTTGAGCGAACGATAGCCACGTTTTCTAGAATTGTCGGGTGAGTATCGATAACGAGCTGAATAGTTTCTTTTAGCGAAGCAGCAGACACAGTATTAGGTAGCGAAGCCCAAGCACTTAAGGCCAAAGCCGCACAACAAAAATTCTTCAATAACCACCCTCTTAAAGTGGCTGATTGAATTGGTCTTCTCTTCACTAACATTCCCTCAATCAGACGTCTTTTTTCTTCTGATAACCAATTTTATATTCGTAGTCCATATCAATATAGAATTAGCATCATTAGAACCCCCTTAAATATAGAAAAAATAAATGTTTGGTTCGGGCCTAAAAAATTATGTTGATTTAGGTTGGGACCACTTTCCTCCTAAAACTGCTGGGCCAGTAAGCACTAACTTGATTAAGTCTGATTGCCTGCGTGTTTCCGTTTTAGTAAAGATTTGTTTCAACTGGGCACGCAAGGTGTGTTGACTGACATTCCACTTTGTTGCCAGGCTTTCCAAGGTGCCTCCAGAAGCAATTCCTGCGACCAGTCTAGCTTCAACTCGAGTAAGACCATAGAGTTCTACAAGGGCTTCTTCATTCACATTGATGGGGTCTTCTGAGTCGACAATAAAAACGACGGCTCCATGAAAACTTGAACGAGAGCCAATGGAACTTACCAAGAGTGATAACGGAGGGGCTTCGTTTTTCCGTTCTAATGATAAAGCGCTATGGGAGTCACTGTCGCTGGAGTCTCCAGGATAAAGAGCATTGTTAAGTAGTCTATTCAAATGAGCTGAATCAGAGTGGGTACTGGCTCCGCAATACCCTTCTTCATCAACAACCAATCCATCGCCATTTTGAACAATCTTTTCAGCTTTGCCGTTCATAAAAATAACCCGGCTGTCAACGTCAAGCAATAAAACCCCCATTGGGAGACGGTCAAGAACTGCTGAGAATGTTTGTTCCAAAACTTCTTTTGAAGGGCGGCCTCGGCTGCGTCTTTGTACCGCTGAACGAATAACAGTTTTGACTAAAAGTTTGCTTAGGGAAGGTCCGGATAATTCATCTTTGGCAAGGTAATCCCTGGCCCCACGACGTAAAGCCGTAAGGCCCAAATCATCATTTGCGGTCTCAGTAAGGAAAATAGTTGGCAGAGACGGGGAAGTTTTGCGAATAAAATCTAGAATTTTTAGACCGCTCCAATGTTCGTTGTCGGAGGCAACGAGAACGACATCCCAAAGATGCAATTGACGGGCACTTTCCCGCAACTCACTTGGGGTCAGTGTAGAGACAAAAAAGACGGGATAAGTTAGGCGTGATAAAACCCATACTAGGTGACGACAGTCATCTTGGTTTTCATCAATAATAAGAAGTTTGAGATTATTACCAGCTACCATGATGAAACTATTGCTCTTATTTTTTTGCTGTGGCAAATATTTTGTACAAACAGAAACAATTGTTATCCTTAAATTTCAGTAGAATTCGTTAAAATAGATAATTAAGATGGGTTTTGTATTAAAAGTTGAATGGTTTGAGTGGAAATCGAGATTTGGGATTATATAAAACTGATGAATTCTTACATAGCCTGTCTTTATCTGACGATTGTTTCGCTCATATCTTTGCAAAATTATTCTTATGCCGCCGAATCGATAAAACACCCTGAACTTAAAGGTCAAGATGATCGTCTGATCGTCGAAGCATTAGAATACCCTTGGAGTGCTATTGGTCGAGTGAATATGGCAGGGTTGGGGTTTTGTACAGGGGTTCTTGTTGGACCAAAAACAGTCCTGACAGCTGCTCATTGTATTTTTAATCGTAAAACACGACGTAATTTCCAAGCTGGCTCTCTTACCTTTGTCGCTTCCTATCAGCGAGGTGCTTATTTGGCTTTCTCGAAGGCGGTGAAGGTTAAAATTTCACCTAAGTACGTACAAAAAGAAGCTTCGGGGGCGAAGAAATCTGCCAATGATTGGGCCTTGATTACGTTGGAAAAGCCCCTAGGGGCTGTTGCAGGATATTTAGGGGTGACTGGGTTAACGCCTGAAAAGTTAGAAACTTTAAAACGTGAGAAAGCTGTTTTTGTACAAGGGGGGTACAGCCAAGACCGGAAACACATAATCTCAGCCCATATAAATTGTTCTTTAGGTCGATTTGCTAATGAGGCCCCTTCGCTCATTCATCTTTGTGATGCAATTTCTGGAGATTCTGGTTCGCCGCTCTTTACCTATCTAAATGGCTCGTTCTCTATCGTTGCTATTCATTCTGCGACCGCGACAGAAATATCCAAGAAGACAAAAAAGAAATCTAACTTTGGAATTGCTGTACCGAGCCAAGCTTTTTTAGGTGCTCTAAATCAAGGAAAAGACCTTGCTGGGCGTGAACCTTGGCGTCGAGATGCTCCGCCGATTAAAACCACCAAACAAATTCTAAAACTCTTTCCGGGCCCATCCAAACCAACGGACCAAGAACTTGGGGCCTTGCTGCAACAATTACCTGCTAAATAAAAAAACGGCGGCCCAAAAGAGACCGCCGTTTTAAGTTTTTCAGGCTATCAGCTTATGATTCATCGACAATAATTGCTGATTTAATAGCATTTAAGTCATCTTCAAGAGTCGTCCCTGAGAAGGTGACTGTTGTTCCTGCATCTCCAGAGCTTGTGATGGAAAGAACCACGCCATCTGCACTATCTGTCAGGTCGATGGCACCTTCTCTAGCTTCTTCACTATCAAATTCACCTGCATCATTGCCTGTTGCATTTAAGGCATCGAACAGAGCATCAAGATCAATGGTATCTCCGTCT
Source organism: Rhodospirillales bacterium (assembly GCA_026196105.1). Lineage (GTDB taxonomy): Bacteria > Pseudomonadota > Alphaproteobacteria > Rhodospirillales > JAPHRK01 > JAPHRK01. The sequence continues at coordinate 29,015 of JAPHRK010000051.1, forward strand.
TCAAAGTCGGTGATGATATCGTTGCCGTCACCTAGATCGAATTCGAAGGTATCGTCGCCTTCTCCGCCGCTAAGCAGGTCGTTACCAGCACCGCCGTTAAGAATGTCATTACCATCGCCACCGCGAAGGACATCGTGGCCTGAGCCAGCATAAAGTTCGTCGTTACCATCACCACCATCAAGGAGATCACCAATAATTTGAGCAGCGTTCTCATTGTTTTCGTCTTTAACGGTGCGTTCTTGACCAGCTTCATAGTTTTCATACTCTTTGTCTGAGTTATCCCACCGAAGAGCGTCACCGCTACGAATGATATCGTCGCCGTCTTCACCGAAGAGGTAATCACGGCCCGCTCCACCATAAATCTCATCGTTACCAGCTCCAGCTTCAACACGGTCAATAAAGTTGTAATTTTGGTATTGATCCAAGCCAGTATGGATGAGGTCATCACCTTCGCCGCCGATAAGGATATCGCTTTGGTAACAGCCGACGATATTGTAACCGGTGCCACCCGTAGCGTCATAATTAGCGATCTCAGTAATATCTAACTCTTTGTGGTAAGCCCCATCAGATTTGCTGTGATACATACCTTCAACGGTCACAGTTGCTGTCATAGCAGCCATGGTAGCTGATGACATTTGGTATTCAAATTTACCATGCCAGTTGTTGCCTGGGCTGCCCATGCCTGGAGGTGTCAGGTCAAAGACTTGCTCAACATCACCTGACCTATTGTTGTTGTAGTTGCCAAACCAGCTGTTGTTTTCGTCTGGTTCGTCCTGACCATTTTTCCAGAACTTGGCGTTTGCAGCGCCGCTGTTAAGGTTAACAAGTGCGCTGGTGTCAAAGTCGAGTTGCCCGTAGGTGTTGGCATCAAAGAACACTTCAGGCATTGCCACAAAACCAGCCATTTGGTTGGTATAAATTGTGAAGTCTTGAGGACCACCAACGGCAACGCTGGCTTCTGCTTCAGAGACTGCTTCGTTATTAGTCAAGTCGAGGCTTAAGTCGCTTTCGGTGTCAGTAGCTATTGCCTTTGCAGCAATATCTACATCACCTTTCCAATCGCCAATTTCAAAAGTAGGTGTGCCTGTATAGGAGCTATCAGCGTTATCAAGAGTGATTTGGTAAACACCATTAATAAGCTCGAAACCACTATCGTCATCTGCTGCCAAAGTCCATTCAGCAGGAACGCCTGTGAGAACAACTACATGGGTTTCAGACCCATCACCCGTGTCTTTGAACGTTGCGTTCACAGCAACTTCAATAACCTGTTCGCTTTCAATTACTGGTGCTGGAGTACCGGTGATTGGGCCTGTAACGACAAAGTCACTGTTATGTTCACCTGTATCTTGTACACCTGTATTTAAGGTTGGTTTAAGAACAACTGAGTCAAAAGCTTCAGTGCTTGTGACGTTGATAGTTGTAAGGCCATCAGCCGTTCCAGCAACTGTTCCTGATGCAACCACATTACCGTTTGCATCAAGAGCTTCCCAATCTAAGCTTTCACCTTCTGAAACAAGAGTTTGGCCTTTTGACTTGTATTCATAACTGTTGAATAAGGCACCAATGCCAATATCAGTTGAAACCATTGAACTGTCGAAAGTGAACTCAACATATTCAGTTTTAGGTGAGTCGAAGGTGTTTTTATTAACGACATCAATTTCTTCACCTTGACCGGTTTGAATGCCAATGCCGAAGTAAGCCGTACCGTTTGTATTTGGATGTTGGACGCCAGCAGTTTTAAAATCTTCTGCTTGGTAAGCCCCGCTACTTGGGTTGACACCCCAAGCCGTCATGGTCACGCCATCGAAATCAAGCTCTGAACCTAAGGGGCTTCCCATTCCTCCCGTGTAAACATGCAAATCAACATCAATATTGTCAGGTGTTGAAGTGGAGGTGACGGTATTTTCTGTTGCAGTAATACTTACGGTTGTTGCATCAGCAACTGCATCTACAGTTACATCAATTGATACTGGATCAAGAGCAGAAGTTACCCCTGAGTCTGGGTCAGTAGCTGTCAAATTCACGGTGACACTGAAATCATTATCTGAATCTGCTACTGGACGCAGGGAGATATTGTTTAGATTATCAGCGTTAAAGACTGTGTCAGCTGCAACCACTGAACCGTTAAGCACTAAATTTACTCCATTAGGAGCGTCAATAGTAAAGCTGGTAACGGTCTCATTATCGGCATTATCAAAGTTAATTGTCAGCGGAATGTCGGTATCTTCATATCCACTGGCGTTGCCTGTGACGGTGCCTTCGCTGGTGTCAGAAATCACACTAACGCTAGCTTCTGAGAATGTCTCGTTATTGGTCAGGTCGAGGCTTAAATCGCTTTCAGTGTCAGTAGCTATTGCCTTTGCAGCAATATCCACATCCCCTTTCCAGTCACCAATATCAAATGTAGGTGTGCCAGCATAGGAACTATCAGCGTTATCTAGGGTAATTTGATAAACACCATTAACTAGTTCGAAGCCACTGTTATCACTTGCTGCCAATGTCCATTCAGTAGGAACACCAGTGAGGACGACAACATGGCTTTCAGAACCATCACCTGTATCACCAAATGTTGCATTTACAGCAATTTCAATAGTCGTTTGTGTCGCTGGGTCATTCCAATCGACCTGCACACCTACATCATTGAAGTCATCATCATCACCTGCGTGAATTTGGTCATCCCAATTCTGATTACCAGCATGATTATTATCCACCATTTGGTTTTCAGCGTTATGCAAGGTTGAATCACTGAATAATGGACGCCCGCCACCGTGAACAACATTAAGGGTTTCACCGTTTATTACGACATCCCAATGCCCGGCTGGATTTTGTGTAAAGGTGACGGCTTGGTCATCTTCCACACCATTTAACCGGCCACCATTAGGGATAATGAAGAAGCCAACGTTATCTTGGTCCACACCATCAACCGTTTTGGTTTCGCCAAAGTGTTGTTTAACATTTTCCCAAAGGATACCACCTTCAGTAGGATTGCCGTTCTCATCAGTGACATAATAACCATAGGAGTTATTGTAGCCTGCATGTGAAGAAATGGCTGTTGCTGAGAATGAATCTCCATTCTCGACGGGGAGTTCACCTTGAGAAGTAGAAATGCTTACCGTTGTTGCATCCACAACAGCATCAACCGTTACATCAATTGCTACTGGGTCAAGGGCTGAGGTAGCGCCTGTATCAGGGTCGGTCACGGTCATATTGACTGTAACACTGAAGTCAACATCTGAGTCCGCTACTGGACGAAGGGAAATATTGCCAAGATCACCAGCATCAAAGGCTGTGTCTGCAGCAACTACCGCCCCATTAAGCACAAGGTCTACCCCACCAGGGGCATCAACAGTGAAGCTGGTAACAGTTTCGTTGTCCGCATTATCAAAGTTAATTGTTAGCGGAATATCGGTGTCTTCATATCCGAAAGCGTTGCCTGTTACTGTACCGTTGGCCCCGTCCGTCACATCGAAAGTCAGAGTTGCAGTATCTGTAGAGCCATCGCTATCGGTCAGAGTGTAGGTGAATTCATCAGTTATTTGATCAGCTTCAAGGGTATATTCAACACCACGAACCACATAATCACTGCTGTCATTGGTATCAGCTGTGTACTGGTTGTAAGGAACGGCTGTGAAGACCAAGTATTGGAAGCTCTCGCCACCCGTATTGATTTCAGCCGTACCGACATTGTTGCTTCTGCCATAATCAACAGTAGAGGTATCCATAATGCCGCTTGAGACAAAGTTGCCATCAGCGTCATAAGCTTCCCATTTACCTTGTTCATGGTTGCCAGATTGGTTCTCGTTCAGGAACATGCGAGAAACCGTCACAGTTGCACTGGAAACCATGCCACCAAAGTTCATAGCGAGGGCTTCACTGTCGTTACTCAGGTCATTGCCGTTGGCATCGTTAGAGCCATCATGGTTGATCTGATAGGAGACAGGCATGGTGGCATTTGCACCTTGGTTGCCGTTTACCCCTAAACCATGACTGCTGTTTGAAACTGTTCCATCAGCTCCACTTAGGTCAAGTTTGCCATCAGCGGTATAAGCTGTGCCCATGTTAAAGGCAAAGAGCTCTACATCAGACCAGTCGTCGTTGCCATTGCTGGTTTTGCCAGCGATGAAGTCGCCGCCGCCAGTATTGCTGAAATCAAGATTATCGTCAGCTTGGTATTGGTAGGAGCCATCTTCGTAAAGCTTCAGGGTACCCGTATCTCCATCAATTTCGATATAGCTGCCATTGGCATCACTTTGGACATCGGCAGCATTTTCAAAGCTCTTGGTCGTGTCGCCAAAGCTAACATCAGCAATTTCGCCGTTACCATCTTGGGCAACTGTGTCAGCAACATCACCTGATGCACCGTTTGCAATAACGTTACCTGTTGCAGTATCGCCTTCTTCAACAGTTCCGGTGTCATTTTCAGCCACAACACCTGTGTCTGAAATTGTCATGGTCAAGGTTGCCGTAGAGGTATCACCATCAACATCAACGATTTGATAGGTGAAAGATTCAGCAGGAAGAGCGCCACCATTATTAGAGGCGGTATGATCAACTGAATCATTTGCAACATAACTATATTCACCATTGTTACCCAAAGTCAGCGTGCCGAATTGTCCAGTGATTGAGTTGGTCGTGTTACCGTTTGCATCCAAGAGGCTTACGCTGGCAATAGTATCGGCTCCAGCAATGTCGTTTACGTCATCGGTAAGGACGTTTCCGGTTGCCGTTTGGCCTTCAACAAGGCTGTTGGCATTCTCAATGGCTTCTGGAATGTCATCGACAACATTAACCGTGTAAGTACCTGTTGCTGTATCACCATCACCATCGGTGACCGTGGCTTTAAAGTTAATCAATAGGTTGTCTTCGCCGCTTGCGGAGTGATCAAGGGTGCCGACTAAGTTGAAAGTAAAGTTATCATTCGCTAAGTCAGCAACCACCGTGAAGACTGTTCCGCTTGTGGTGCTAGCGGTTAAGGTTGAACCATCCCAGTTATAAGTCACGGCTTCGCCGTTTGAGGTTAGGTTCTCGGTGACGCCCTCAAGAGCAATTGTAGCGCCTTCGTCATCCGCACCAAGTTCTACGCCGAGAGCGCCTTGGACGGTGGTTGATTCTGATCCATCAGAACCGCCAGCGAGATCGTCTTCGTCAACGGTTAGGACGGAAGTAACGGAAACATTATCAATGAAACCGCCTAATGTGTTGTTGTCATCAACAGCTTGGAACTCTAGACGAGAAGTTGCTGCTTCAGGGTCACTTTCAACAGTGTAGGTTTTGAATTCCCACCCTTTTGAATCTGCTCTGAGCTCGTCGATAACTTCGCCGTTCCACAGAACTTTAACCATGTTAGATTCTTCAGCATTATTTTGCCGTGGTGAATACCAGAAGTTCAGGTTAAAGGTTTCATTGCCTTGTGTTGCAAGGTCTTGATAAATGTGGCTGTCGCTGTTGGCGCCGTGTGAATCCAACTCCAGGAGTACATTGCCGTCTTGTGCTCTGAGCCCGCCAACGCCATTTGCTTGGAGCTCAAGAGAGCCTTTATCACTTTCCCAGCCAGGGACATCAGCGCCACCGTTTTCAAATAAGCCCCAATTGCCACGATTCATTGGAGGATGATCTTCAAAACTGCTGTTAAAGACAAAGTTGTCTGGCCCATCAATTATCGGCACATCATCAACAACCGTGACATTAAACATGCCAGGGACTTCAGAGCCGTCACCATCTTTTGCGACAAAGTTGAAGGTAATATCCAGATCATTTTCGCCATTGGCATTGGTATGATCTAAATTACCCGTCAGATTAAAGGTATAATCACTACCATCAACGTCGACATTAAAGACTTCTTCACCATCGGCAGAAGCTGTCAATGTTTGTGAGGCTGCGTCCCAACTATAGCTGATAGCATTACCATCAGATGTCAGGCCGTTAGGTCCGGTAACCATAACGGAACCTTCGCCATCAGAACCAAAGTCAATCTTAAGATCGCCAGTTACTGAAGTTGAGCCAGAGCCATCGGTACCATTAGCAAGGTCGTCTTCATCAATTGAGACATTCTCGCTAGTACCAGTTGTTGGGCCTTCGTCTGTCAAGTTTATGGTTAAGACAGCATCATCTGTGGAACCATCAGAATCTTCAATTGTGTAGCTGAAGTCTTCTGAATAGGTTTGACCGTTGCTATGATCAAGGTCGCCAGGAGCAGTGTAGGTGTAAGAGCCATCAGCGGCAAGAACCAAAGAACCACCCAAAGAACCAGTATAGGTGCCAGGGTTCGCAATTGGATCAGTTGCCGCACCATCAGCCCCAAAGTTGTCGTTGCTATCGAGAACGGTGCCCGTAATCGTCGTACCTTCTTCGGCAGTTTCTTCTTCGCCTTGAGCAACCGGTCCGGTATCGGTAATGGTGATGGCGAGTTCAGCCGTGGCGGTAGAACCATCGCTGTCGGTGACTTGATAGGTAAAGGTATCAACCAGAGCATCGCCGCTGTGATCAAGACCGTCGTTGGCGGTATAGGTG
>JAPHRK010000023.1 GCA_026196105.1 Rhodospirillales bacterium
TTGAAGTCGCCCGCGGTGGATCAGGCGACGATACCTTTGACGGCTCAGGTTCTACTGAAAACCTTAATGTCAAAGCCGGTGGCGGAGATGATCAGGTTTCTGGTGGCGATGGCAAAGACAATCTCTCCGGTGGTGAGGGTAATGACGTTATCGATGGTGGCGCTGGTAACGACCGAGTTTCTGGTGGTTCTGGTGATGACCAGCTCGCTGGTGGTGATGGAAATGATCGCTTAGATGGCGGCGGTGGGAATGATGTTGTCGATGGTGGTTCAGGTAATGACCGGGTTTCTGGTGGAGCTGGCGATGACCAGCTTGCTGGTGGCGAAGGTAATGATAGGCTTTCCGGTGGCACAGGTGCAGATGACCTCAGCGGTGGTGCGGGTAAAGATAACCTTGCTGGCGGTGACGGCAACGATGTGCTTGACGGTGGCGCTGGTAATGATGTTCTCAATGGTGGTGCTGGTGCTGACACTTTAAGTGGTGGTGAAGGCAATGACCGCATCACCATGGACGGTGATGATGTTGTTGATGGCGGTGAAGGTCGCGATACGGTCATTGTCAAAGATGACAACGGCGTCAATCTCGACATGACCGATTCCAGCATTGAAGTCGCCCGGGGCGGCTCAGGGGACGACACTTTTGATGGCTCTGGTTCTACAGAAAACTTAAACGTCAAAGCGGGCGGTGGCGACGATGTTGTCACAGGTGGCGACGGAAAAGACAATCTCTCCGGTGGTGACGGTAATGACATAATCGACGGTGGTTCAGGTAACGACCGGATTTCTGGTGGAGCTGGCGATGACCAGCTTACTGGTGGTGATGGCAATGATCGACTTTCCGGTGGTGATGGTAATGATAACCTGAGCGGTGGAGAAGGTCGGGACCGACTAGATGGTGGCGACGGTAACGATGTGCTTGACGGCGGTGCTGGTAATGACGTTCTCAACGGTGGTGCTGGAGCTGATACCTTAAGTGGTGGAGAAGGTAATGACCGTATCACCATGGACGGTGATGATGTTGTCGATGGTGGTGAAGGCCGCGATACGGTCATTGTCAAAGATGACAACGGCGTCAATCTCGACATGACCGATTCCAGCATTGAAGTCGCCCGTGGCGGATCAGGGGATGATACCTTTGATGGCTCTGGCTCTACAGAAAACCTAAACGTCAAATCTGGCGGTGGCGACGATGTTGTCACAGGCGGTGACGGAAAAGACAATCTCTCCGGTGGTGACGGTAACGACATTATCGATGGCGGCGCAGGCAACGATAGACTTTCTGGCGGCGATGGGAATGATGTTATCGACGGCGGTGCAGGTAACGATCGTATGTCAGGTGGTTCTGGCGATGATCAGCTTTCTGGTGGTGAAGGTAATGACCGACTTTCCGGTGGTGATGGTAATGATAACCTGAGCGGTGGAGAAGGTCGGGACCGACTAGATGGTGGTGACGGTAACGACGTGCTTGATGGCGGAGCCGGGAATGACAGGATCTCTGGTGGAGATGGCAACGATGTCATCTACGGTGGCGACGGACGCGATCGTATCGACGGCGGTGACGGAAACGACGTGATCCACGGTGAAGTTGGCGAAGATTGGCTTAACGGTGGCGACGGCGACGATATGTTCCTGTGGGATACCGGCGACGGCAACGATGTTGTTAATGGTGGTGACGGCTGGGATACCATGTCTCTCGGTGGTCAAGATGGCGGTGTTGGCAACGAAGGTGGCTGGACCGTGACCCTTGATAATGGAGATTCCTTCCAGATTAAACCTGGCAATGAAAACTCTTATACAGATATCGCTGAAAACACCGACGGAACGATCGTTGATAACGATACAGGGGAAAGTATTTCCTTTGAAGGTATTGAACGCATCGAGTTCTAGGGCTTTAAAAACGCTATTATTGTGATGGGTTAAAGTGAACCTTTAATCCATCACATCAAAGATATTTTCTAGTTCACTAAGCCGGTCTTGATGGCAACAGATGAAGTTGATCTGGCTGCGCAGGGCGAAACGTTGCTCAATATCAAACGGCACATAGGCCATTAATTTTGGCCCCTCAGGAAAAGGCTCGTGGGCTTCAGGCCAAACCAGTTTGTTAGTCGGGGCTCCGGCCCACCACATGGGCACAAAGAGCTTATAACCACAGTCTTGCAGCTTTTTAATTGGGCGTAAGGTGCGCTCATGATCGTCGTGATAGGCCCAATTTTCAAACATCAGCATGGATTTGGCAGTAGTTAAAACATCCATGCCTCCTGCCATCACTTCAGTTTCAAAACCTTCAACATCAAGCTTAATAAAATCAGGCTTTGGGTGGTCTAAGCTATCGAGGCGGAAAGTCTGGACTTCGTGCTGCTCGGTCCCTGAATCGCCTACCTTTTCGAGGCTCGCCATGCCGCTATCATCAGGGAAAACGCCCATTTGCGCAGTGCCATCGGCATCGGAAACGGCAATATTATGGCAATTAACTCGGTTTTCTAACCCGGTTTGGCTAACCCAGCTTTGTAAATCGGCAAAAGTATCTTTAATCGGCTCGAAAGCATGGATTGGCCCGTTGTAATTTGGCAAGGCAGAAGCGTAGAGGGAGAAATAGCCCCAATTGGAGCCAATATCGTAGAATACCTTATCGCCTGTTAAAAAGGCTTCTAAAAATGTCGCCAGCTCGGGCTCACAGACATTGATAATTTCATTATTAAACAGACGGGAGAAATGAAGTTTACGGGCTTCAAAAACAAACTGCTTGCTCTCGCCTCTGCTTGAGAATGAAACTTTGCCTTGTCCTGAAAGTCCTAATACTTGATAGGCAAAATCAAATAACATCCGCCCCGGTTTTTTTCCCAGACGCTTGGCCCAGCGGTTGCGATAAATGTGAAAACCGATCAATTGCAGCCGTGAAAGCAGAGGTAATGTTTCCAGCGTAAACGGCTCAAAAGGCAATTTTTTTGCTACATAAGTCTGCAAATTATCGGTCATGCGCACTATTCCAGGGGTGTTTAGACGATCAATGGGGAGAGTTATACATATAAACCCCTTTTTGGAACAGGGAGTTTAGGTGGGGGAAATTTTTTGTGAGGCATAAGGTGTATTAGGTTGCAGAGACCACTGAGGAGACACAGAGTGCATAGAACGATTGAAACGGTCATTGGAGAATTTAGGAGTTACATTGATTCGCCCACGCCAAACACCCTTCAACACTACCCACTTTTTCTCCATCCGGCATTTTAGGTCGTTCGATAACGATTACGGGAAGTCCTAGTTGCCTTGCTGCCAGTATCTTCCCTTCAGTAGTCTTGCCGCCACTTTCTTTGGTGACGAGGGCATCGGCCTGATGCTTTTTGAACAAGACGATTTCGTCTTCTGCTGAAAAAGGCGGTTTGCCGATGACGACTTCGTAGTTTTTGAAGGGCAGCGGAGCTGCTGGTTCTTCTAATAATCGGAGAATAAAGTAGCATCCAACGGAGTTTGTGGAGAAATGTTCAGCGCCTTGTTTGCCGACGGTGAGGAAGGGGCGTTTTGAGAGTTTGGGGAGGGCTTTGGCGGCTTCTTCAAAAGTTTTAAAGCGATGCCATGTGTCGGCCTCGGTTTGTTGCCATTTGGGGCGGCAGAAGGTGAGGCGGGGGGTGTTGGTTTGAGTACAAGCTTGGGCAGCATGGGCAGATATTTGTGCCGCGAAAGGGTGGGTGGCGTCGATGAGCATATCGATCGAATTATGGCTAATATAATCTGCTAACCCTTGGGACCCCCCGAAACCGCCGATGTGAACTTCACCTGGGAGGGGTTTAGGGAATTTGGTGCGACCAGCAAGGGAGGTGATGACCTCTAGCTGAGGGCCAAATTTATCTACGGCTTGTTGAGCAAGTGAGGCGGCTTCCTTGGTGCCGCCAAGGATCAGCAATTTTCGTTTAAGCTGGGGCATGGCCCACCTTCTCTCCGGCTCGGCTGAAGATAATTACTTCAACTTTTCCCGACTCCCGAATGGCTTTGCATGCCTCCGCTTGAGCTTTGACAGCAATCGCATTGGCTAAAGGCAGGCCTTCGCTTGTTGATAATTCCAACACTTCCATGGCTGTATTGGCCTTAGAAACTTTTCCACATAAAGCCGTGGAGCCCCCCAAACTAGCCACAATCTCCCCCAAAAACCCGAAGTCGACGGTCGACTCTTTTGAGTGGAGGTTCATTTCACCTTGGGCCAGTTTGGTGATTTTGGCAAAACCGCCGCCGATGGTGAGTTTTTCAACTGAGTTCCGACGGAGATATTTTAATAAACCGCCAACAAAATCTCCCATGTCGATAAAACCATGATCCGGCAGGGGGAGAATTTTCTTGAGGGCTGTTTCTGAGGTTGAGCCCGTGCAGGCGGCAATTTGGGTGAGGTTTGTAGCCAAGGCCACATCAACACCGCGATGAATGGCACTGATCCAAGCCGCGCAGGAATAAGGGGTGACGATACCCGTGGTGCCTAGAATTGAGAGTCCTCCGATTATGCCGAGGCGCGGGTTCATGGTTTTTTGAGCCAGTTCTGCGCCACCGGGAATCGAAATTGTGATTTCAACACTTGGCGACACACCATGTGCCTTTGCTAACTTCATAATCGCCCCGACCATCATTTTGCGAGGTGCGGGGTTGATGGCAGGTTCACCAACGGGGACTGGCAGGCCTGGCATAGTGACCGTGCCAACGCCCTCTCCGCTTTTAAAAGTAACTGCGTTACTGTTAGGAATTCTGCGCACCGAGGCGATAATTTCTGCTCCATGGGTAACGTCAGGGTCGTCACCCGCATCTTTAATGACGCCAACGGTGGCGACAGTTCCCTCAAGGTTTTGCTGATTAAGAGGAAATGAAGTTTCTTGTCCCTTGGGCAGGGTAATGGTGACAGGGTCGGGGAAGCTTCCGGTTATCAAGGCCTCAAAGGCTGCGGTTACCCCAGCCGTGGCGCAAGCTCCGGTGGTCCATCCTTTGCGAAGTTTGGTCTCTTTATTCATGGTTTCTACACATAGAGGGTATCTGGCCCTTAGGGAAGACCCTGGTCTTTAATATTCTAGCTGCTCGCCACCGGGTAAGGCTCGGCGAGCTTGAGTCGGGGTTTCGGGGGGCAATTCCGCTGCTTCACAGAAAGCCAGAAGCAAGCTTTCATCACTCAAAGTGAAATCCATGACGCCCGCAAGGAAAGTCGCATCACCAACTTGGGCTTTCATATCCTCAAAGCCAAGACCTGTCTGGCTAATCAGGCCCTCAAGAGCACGATCTTCTCCGGCAATAAAGGCGAGAGCTTGAAGGGCAATTGTTTCTGCTTGTTCTCTTTTCATGAGAATGGACTATATTGTCTTTAAGGGACAAAGCAACAGTGTAGAATTAAAGCCACGACTGTGGCTCGCCAAACGTTTGGCGTGAGCTTGCGTGGCGTTTGAACGCAGATTGATTTCAATCAATCTTAAATAAAAAAGGAGCTAAGACCATTTCGGACAATCCGTGGAACCAACCGCCAGAACCCAAAAAGAGTAACAATGTAATCTGGATTGTTGCGATTGGTATTGGGTTTTTAGGTTTCGTCCTCGTTCTGAATGCCAGTTTTCCTTCGGCTCTGGAAGACGAGGATAGCAAAATAGATTTTATCCGCCTGCTTGGATTCTCGATCCTGATAGGGAGTGGGTTTCTTCATATGCGGATGAAAATGAACGAGGCTTTGCGCAATATTGGGGCCTGGCTTGGGATCGCTGCGGTTATTTTTTTGGGTTATAGCTACCGGGGTGAACTTGAAGGGGTGAAAAACCGAGTTTTAGGAGAGCTTGTTCCTTCCCAGGGTGCAACGCTGGATGAGGCGTCGATTTCATTCCGCGAAAGTCGTAATGGGCATTACCAAATTAAGGCCGAGGTCAACGGACAATGGGTAGATTTTATGCTCGATACGGGGGCAACTTCCATTGTGCTTTCTCCCCAGGACGCCGAGCGTCTTGGTTATGGGGCCGAATCCCTTGCCTTCACCGGACGGGCCAACACCGCAAATGGGGTGATCAGAACCGCAAAAGTCACCTTAAGGCGTCTTGCGGTAGGGCCGATTGCTTTTGATGATGTGCCCGCAATTGTCAATGGCGCCCCCATGTCTAAGTCCCTTTTAGGTATGAGTTTTTTAAAACGGCTTCGGACATATTCTGTCAATAATGGTACCTTAATACTCAGAAAATAACAATAATTGCCCCTGACTTGACGCAAGTTAGTGGCAATTATGGGCTAGTTCAATTATCTTCCCTGCCAAGAATTAATTAATGAGAGGAAGATCCGTGAACGCCATTGTTCGAGCTCAATCAGCCACCAAACACCTTATGTCTGGTAACGAAGCCGTCGCCCGTGCCGTTTGGGAGGCTGGTGTCAAATGTGCCACCGCTTATCCTGGGACGCCATCGACAGAAATTTTGGAAAATGTCGCCCTTTATCCAGATGTTTCGGCCCAATGGTCCGTAAATGAAAAGGTTTCTCTCGAAGTTGCCATTGGCGCTTCTGTGGTCGGAGCCCGGGCTTTTTGTGCCATGAAGCATGTGGGTATGAACGTCGCCTCTGATGCTTTGATGTCTCAAACTCTTGCGGGTGTTGATGGCGGATTGGTGATCGCAATTGCTGATGATGTTGGGCTTTCCTCCTCACAGAACGAGCAAGACTCCCGTTTTTGGGGTCGTTTTGGTCATTTACCAATTTTAGAACCTGCCGATTCTCAAGAAGCTTATGAGATGACCATCCGGGCCTTTGATCTTTCAGAGCAATTTAATGTGCCGGTTATTTTGCGCATGACCACCCGGGTTTGCCATGTGAAAACCATTGTTAAAGTTGGCGTGCGCAAAGAGCATGAGGCAACGGGCTTTGAGAAAAATCCTGAAAAATGGATAATGATCCCTGCTTATGCCAAGGGCCTCTTGGTGAGCCAGCTTGAGCGCGATGTCGTCCTTGCTGAATTTGCCGAGACTTTTGATCTTAATCGGATTGAAGAAGGCAGCGATAAGCGGGTGGGTATTTTGACCTCCGGCCCAGCCTATATGCATGTCAAAGAAGCCTTTCCTGATGTTCCTGTGATGAAGCTAGCTTTAACTTATCCCTTAGCGATAGAAGCCATAAAATCCTTCGCAGCAACCGTAGAAAAACTGGTGATTGTGGAAGAAACCGAGCCCCTGATTGAGCAAGAGCTTAAAGCTGCGGGCTTAGAAGTTTATGGTAAAGATATCATGCCCCGCACTGGTGAATTGACACCGCCAAATATTATGCCGGGTATTTATCGGCTTTTAGGGGAAGAAGAAAAAGCACAAGATGTTCCTCCGCTTAAAGTGTTCCCCCGCCCACCCACCATGTGTGTGGGTTGTCCGCATTTATCTGTTTATTACTCCCTCGCCAAACTGCACAAAAAAACCCTGATTGCCGGTGACATTGGTTGTTATACCTTAGGGGCGGGTCACCCATGGAATGCTCTTGATACGGTGACCTGTATGGGGGCCTCCATTGGCATGGCTTCGGGGATGGATATTGGCCGTGGTGAGGCTGATGAAAAGAAAGCCATCGTTGCCGTTATTGGGGATTCAACTTTCCTCCATATGGGTATGCAAGGTTTGCTGAACCTGACCTATAACCAGGGTAACGTGACCCTCTTGTTACTGGATAACACCGCAACAGGTATGACAGGTGGGCAAGACCATGCAGGTACGGGTCGGGGTATTGATGGGGCTGAAGCTCCTAAAATTGACTTCCGCAAACTGGTTGAAGCTTTAGGCATTAAGCCTGAACGGATCAGGGAATGTAGCCCTTATGAACTTCCAGTCCTTTACCGGGCTCTTAAAGAAGAAACCGCGATCAATGAACCTTCCGTCATTATCACCAATGAGCCTTGCGTGCTTATTGATGATTTCCGCCCATCCAGACCCTTCACTGTAAAAGAAGAAGATTGCACGGGGTGTGCGAACTGTCTCAACGTAGGTTGTCCGGCTATTCAAGTGACCCGCCGGGAAACAGAAGTGAAAGCCAATGGTAAGGAAGTTGAAAAAGCTTGGGTTCAAATTGAAAGCTCAGCCTGTACGGGCTGTGACCTTTGTCCCAAAACCTGTGGGCCAGATGCCATTGTCCAAACAAAACTTTCATTCACTTTACCTGTAGGGGGATAACCATGAGCAACATAACAAATATTCTGGTTGTCGGTGTTGGTGGACAAGGGGTGATGACCGCCTCTGAAATTTTGGCGCAGGCCGCTATTTCACTAGATATGGACGTTAAAAAAACTGAAGTTGCAGGCATGGCCCAGCGTGGTGGTGTGGTGACGTCTCATGTGCGGTTTGGACCAAAAGTTCTTTCTCCAACCATTAATCCTGGTGAAGCCGATATCTTGTTAGGATTCGAACCTGCCGAGGCAATGCGCTGGTGTACTTACCTGCGCCCTGGGGGAATTGCTATGGTTAATACTCTGCGCCAAAAGCCCCCTGTAGTGAATATTGGCCTGTTTGATTATCCTGATGATCCGGTTCAGGAAGTGGTCAATGCAGGGGTTAATATCCGACATTTTGACGCAGGGGCTATGGCAAAAGATCTTGGAAACCTTCGGTTAGTGAATACAATCATGCTTGGTGCCATTGCTGAATATTTGCCTTATCCTGCTGAAACTATGAAGCAAATTATTATTGAACGCTTCAGAGTGAAGAAGCCGGAATTAGCGGAGCTCAACGAAAAAGCCTTTGAGGAAGGCCGTCAAGCTGGCAGTGGAGAAGCTGCCGCTTAGGGGCCTTACTTTACAATCTACACGATAAAAAGATGGGATGACTTATAGTTCTCCCATCTTTTTTTGTGCTTACTTGCTTTTATAAACAGGTTCAAAGCTTTGATCTTGTCATTTGGAAATATTGAGAAATTTCTATTTCAGCCCTATCTTATGGAAAGTAAATAAGTAAATATCAAAAAAGCGGAAACCATCTCATGGCCGAGAATCAAGAAAATAATACAGATGTAGGCGAAGATCAGGACGCATCGATACATGATGAGCTAACCGTCCTTCAAGATATCCCAACGCCCCCTGCAATGGATGCCGAACAACAAGCTTCCCATGAAGGGGAAGACGTGGGGGCTGACCAAGAAGGTCAGGCCGCTGAGCGTGCCGCTATTCACCAAGGTGAAAAAGCAACTGAAGGAGAGGTTTTTAGTAATCTCCCTCCTGAAGTTGAATCTACTGAACTTGAAGAAATTGAGAGCGAAAACGTTATTACTCGCGAAGACCAAGACACTGATACCTTGGTAGAGGGCTTAAGCGATCAAGATTCTGAGTTTTCACGCCGTGAAGAACAGGCTAGGGAAAAAGCTCAAAAAGACTCTGAACAATCTGAAGGTGCTGAAGACCAAGCGAAGGCGGATACAACAACTCAAGTCTCTGAAGCAGTTGCGCCCCCTCCATCAGAAGTTCCTGAGGCTGCAAGTTCTGGTGAAAATGAAGCGCTTTTTGATGAAGCTAATGAAGATAATGCGGCTATCGATGAAGAAATCCTCTCAGAAAGTGAGCCAACTGATCCTGAGGAAACCGATGCTGCGACTAACCCGGAACAACATTTTCAAAGAGCAATAAGGCAACCGCGTCCCCGGAATGATGAAGATGATGGCGACGAGACTCCTGACCCTGTTGTTGACCCTGAGCCGGTTGTGGAAACCCCTCCTCCTCCGCCAGACCCTCCCGTTATTGTAAGGGCTGGCGAGGGTGATGATGTAATTGTTGGCGGTACTGGTGATGATAATATTTCAACCGGGGCAGGGAACGACACGGTTGACGCAGGAGCTGGTAACGATCGGGTTTATGGTGGCGCCGGTGATGATAACATCGATGGTGGCTCTGGTATTGATTACCTCCGTGGTGACGATGGCGACGATGTTGTCAATGGTGGTGCTGGCAATGACTATGTCATTGGTGGCACGGGTGCGGATGAATTGCGCGGTGGTGCCGGTGATGACCGGATTTATGTCGATGGTGACGACACCGTCATCGAAGGTGGCGACGGCAAA
>JAPHRK010000019.1 GCA_026196105.1 Rhodospirillales bacterium
CCGCTGAGAAGATTCAGTCCTTGATGTTCACCTTCAATGATCTGATCCGTATTGATGCAGCAGGCATCCAGATGATGTTGCGTCAAGTTGAGAAAGATCGTTTGGGTATGGCACTTAAAGGGGCCAATGATGAGGTTAAAGAGCTGTTCTTCAACAATATGTCTGAACGCGCTGGTAAGATGATGAAAGAGGATATGGAGGCCATGGGCCCTGTTCGTCTTTCAGATGTTGATGAAGCTCAAGCAGAAATCGTGGGTGTAGCTAAACAACTTGCTGACTCAGGAGAGATCGTTATCTCTGAAGGCGGTGATGAAGACGAATTGGTCTTCTAGAGACACAAGCCTCCCCTATTGATCATGATCATGGTATGAAGGGTTTTAGAGCGTAGGATGCGCTAAACTTGATTCCCTTTGGAGAGAATACCTATGTTGCTTGCTAAACTAGAAAATAAGCTCGACGCTAATCAAACGATTATGGAAGGCGTCTGGATGTCTAGCTTTGGCTTTTTCGCAGTCATGGCAATGGAAGCCTATACGGTTCGCTATACCGGATGGGAAAATGCAAGCTACCCTAACCTTCTCATATCATTAGGGCTTCTATTTGTAGCGATCACCATATACAAGCGTAAACCTAACCTTGCGATCATTGGCTATGCGCTTCCCGTCCTTCATCTTGCTTTAAACTTTGATATTCTTCTCGCGATGTTTGATGCCATGATTCTCTATTTTATTGTCAACGGTATTCGCGCTATTAAACTTCATGAAAGCCTTCCAGAAGGGCCAAAAGAAGAAGAAACAGCTTAAAGCTGTCTCATGAAGTGCTGGAAAGGCCGTCCCTTTTCCAGCGCACCATACCGCCAACCATGATTCGCACATCTTTAAATCCAGCTTTGACAAATGTTCTGGCAGCCATGCTGGCACGTGTGTCAGTCCGGCAGACAACATAAAGAGTTTCTTCTTTCATGCCCTCAAGCTTATCTCCTAACTCTTTAAGCTTAGCCTCAATTTGCTGAATTGGGATATTAATTGAACCAGGGACATGGCCTAAATCACCATAAAACTCTCCCTCAGACCTCACATCAATTATAGCTATCTCGTTGTTTTCTTTAAGGTGTTTCTCGACATCTTCAGGGATAGCATGCTTTGCCCCCGATAACATTTTAGGCAAGTAACGAATGGCTAAAACCACAGCCAAAGTAGCAATAAGAGCAAAAATAGTTCTGTTGTCCATCAAAGTAATCCATCGATTTTAAAGGTCGCGTCTGGTTTATATGGTAAAGCCCTAATGAATACCAGAAAACTAGTTATTGAATAGCGCTCTTCTGACCTATATGTGTTCGTCCATCATGACAAATTCTGTACATATAATTGGCGGCGGCTTAGCAGGATGTGAAGCGGCTTGGCAGGTGGTTAAGAGGGGCATCCCTGTAATCCTTCACGAAATGCGCCCGACACAACCAACAGCAGCTCATAAAACGGACCGTCTTGCAGAGTTAGTTTGTTCAAATTCGCTGCGCTCAGATGATTCAGAATATAATGCAGTAGGTTTGTTGCATGATGAGCTACGTCGTTGTGATTCTTTGATTTTAAAAGCTGCAGATGACAATGCTGTTCCCGCTGGGGGGGCTCTTGCCGTTGACCGGGATGGTTTTAGTGATCAAATCAGCAGGACCCTAGAGGAACATCCTCTTATTACGATCGAACGGAGTGAGGTTGCTAGCCTTCCTCCAGCAGATTGGGACAACGTTATTATTGCGACGGGCCCCCTCACCTCTCCAGCCTTATCAGCAGCTATTAAGGAATTAACTGGAGAAGAAGCTCTTTCCTTCTTTGATGCCTTGGCACCTATTATCCATAAAGACAGCATTGATATGTCCAAAGCCTGGTACCAGTCCCGTTATGACAAGGGCGAAGGAACCGACTACATAAATTGCGCATTATCGCAGGAACAATACGACGAATTTATCAATGACCTGCTTGAAGCTGAAAAAATGGAGTTTCATGAATGGGAAAAAGACACACCGTATTTTGAAGGCTGTCTGCCCATTGAAGTTATGGCAGAACGAGGGCCCAAAACACTCTCATTTGGACCTTTAAAACCCGTTGGTTTAACCAACCCAAACAATCCCGACCAACGCAATGCCGCCGTTGTTCAACTTCGTCAAGATAACAAATTAGGTACATTGTGGAACATGGTTGGTTTTCAGACCAAAATGAAGCATGGGGAGCAAGTTCGGGTTCTTAGAAAAATTCCCGGCTTAGAAAATGCTGAATTTGCCCGCCTTGGAGGTATCCATCGGAATACTTTCCTTAACAGCCCTAAAATATTAGATACCGAATTACGACTAAAAGCTGATCCACGTATTCGGTTTGCAGGGCAAATAACCGGCTGCGAAGGCTACGTTGAAAGCACTGCAGTAGGATGGATTGCTGGGCAATTTGCAGCAGCCCAAAGATTGGGAGAAGAAGCAATTCCCCCCCCTGAAACAACAGCTTTAGGTGCAATTCTAAATCATATCACAAAGGGCGGAATTGCAGAAACCTTCCAGCCAATGAATGTTAATTTCGGCCTCCTTCCTCCAGTTGATTTACGCAATGCAAAAGGGAGGAAAGTAAAAGGAAGAGAAAGGAAATTAGCCCAATCTCAGCGAGCAAAAGAGGCCTTAACTGAGTGGCTTAAAAAATTTGAAAAGGACTCTAAATTAACCTGAAATTTACTTGGGGCAGCACATAGTCATTGCCATCATGAATATAGATCCTAGTAACTCAGATATCCTTCATTCCGCATCAAAACTTGCCGAAACTCACGGCAGGGATGCTTCCTTAATTGCAGAACTCAGAGCAAATGAACTCAAACTTGAAGGAAACTTGGCGGGTTACCGCATGTGGAAACGCATTAGCTTGGTGGTCGACGAGTTACTGAGCAATGGTGAACCAGATACGACATTGTTTCACTAAAGCTTTTTAGAAAAAATATTGCTTTTAGCCTTGGATCGTCTTTAACTATAGATACAACAGAACGTTTGGGAAAAGGGGCGACGATGAAAATGATAAAAATAGCGATTGCTTTGCCAATTTGCGCAGCACTACTCGCGACAGGTGGCTGTGCCGAGAGAGGACCAGACCCAATAAAGCTTGAAGCAGAGAAAGCTACCCAAGCGGAAGCACAAAAATTTGCTCAACACCAAATGGTCTACAAAACGGTTTCAGATCAATTCACAGATATCCCCGTCCCAAACAATGTGTCGATGAATGTAGAACGCACCATTGTTCTTGGGGCAACTGGGGCATGGCTTGGCCGTTTAGTGCTTTCGTCGCAAGATGAAACAACAAAGCTTTTTGACTTCTATAAAACAGAGATGCCTGGGATGGGCTGGCATGAGATGACGGCTGTTCGGGCGATCCATAGTGTAATGAGTTATTCAAGACTCGGGCGTATTGCCACTATTCAAATACACCCAGGTAAGGTTAGCACTTCCGAAGTCGTGATAACAGCGTCCCCAGAAAGAGCACCTTATACCCCTGGTACGGCTTCAAATATACCGAAAAAACCTTCGTCATTCGCACCACCACCAACGAAGTTTGGCCAGTAATTAAGGTTGAAATAATTCAATAAAAAAAGGGCAGAAAATTTTCTGCCCTTTTTTCAATTCTCATTTTAAAAACTTTATCCATCATAAAAGCTTGGATCACAAAACTGTCGGCGAGTTTTTAGCTTTCTACAGAGTGCCGTTGTTTCGGCTTGGCTTTCTAAAGGACCCGCTTTCAGACGATAGAAAACTCCTTTACGTGGACCAAGGTTAACTTTACTGACTGAGGGCTGAAGCTTACCTAAGAGGGCACGGTGAGCACGACGTAACTGTGTCCATCCCTTATTCGCAGCCGCTTTAGATTTATAAGAGCCTATGTGTACACCTGGCTGTGGACCTTTAGGTTTGCTCATCTCTTTAGGTGCTTCTTTAGCCATTTTCATTTTAGGCACATTTGGCTGCAAACCACTTTCAATAGCGGCTCTTTCCTTAGTATATTCATCAGAACTGATCAGTCCTGATGTTTTTAAAGCTTCTAGACGACGTACTGAATCTGCTGCTGCCATGAGTCCTTTAGGGGGAACTCCTGGATTTGCTAAAACAGCCGGTTCTGCAGGCATAAGCCCATCAAGAATCATAGATCGTTCAGCAGAATGCTGGGATATTGTAATCGCTCGCATTTCTAAAGCCCGACTAATGGCTCGCAAACGAGCAGCAATTTGTTCAGCTGGTGGTAACGGACGTTCTAAACCAGACGCAGCGGGTTTAGAGGTTAATGGCAACAGAGCACCAATATTACGGGCCCGTCTAACTTTATACTCATCAGGCGTAATTAAACCTTCGTCTAACAGTGTTCTTATTGCCTCAAAACGCGAAACAAAATTTGCGTCTCTTCCTGTCAAAGAAGTGACAACGGGTTGCATAGCGGCTCTATTTCCCATGGGTGATGAAACAACAGGATTTGAGGGCATAGCCCTAACTGTTGGCATCCTGCTTACCATAGGTGCCCCAGCAGTCGGGCTTAGAGAAGTTGCATTAGGGTCTGACATTTGGTTTGTCACCCCACCACTTTCCATGAGAGCAAGATTAACGCTGGCTATCTCAGAAACACTTTTAGGGTCAGCTTGGTTAAGCAAAACCATCCGAACTGACTCAGAAGGACGTGAGGCTAACAACGCTTCAAAAGCTGCCCGGGCCTGTGTCATACGGCCAGTGTTTTTATAAAGCATCGCCATACCTAATAGGGCGTATGGATCTTTAGGATTACGTTTCAGGGCAGCATTAAACCGCGCCTCTGCCATTGGGTAGTTCCCTTTGGTGAGTTCTGCAATACCTAAATCTGCTGAAATTGGGTCGCCCCGCATTGGGCTTGATGCCCAAAAGCCACTATTTAGCAAATCACCTTTTTGGATTGCGCCACAACCGGCCAAGCCAACACTTACAGTAATTATCGCAGCAAAGCGGGATACATTTTTTCTAATCACGCTAGCTTTTCCCCTTCATATTACTATGCCAAATATGAAAAATAGTTCCATCTTCATACTGGCTCATCCAAGCAGTTTTTGTATGATGCCCCATGAGAAGCAGCAAAACAACCAGTGCTATCTCTCCATTACTATTATAAGTACTTGGATAAACACTAAAATTTAATTAAGTGCGGCAACAAGATGATGAAAAGGTATCGGCATGACCGACGAAACGACTGAAGAAGAAAACCAAGAAGGGCTAATATTCGCCAAGATAACGCGCTATATTGCGGAACAAATCACACAAGATGCCGAAGATGATGATGAAGATGATGATGATGGGAATGAAGATCAATCTGTTAGAGAAACAGTTGGTCTTTATCTTGAAATTGCTGAAGCTTTTGAAATAGCAGGTGGTTTTGAATTTGAAGCCGAGCAAGCCCTTTCTCTGTCGCAAGCTATGGCATTGCTTACAGCGGCAATGAGAGCCCTATCAGAACAAGCACACCAACAAAAGCAGCCAAATGCCGCAGCAAAAATGGAATGGGCTGCCATGCAAGCAACTATGATGACCGCAAAACTCCAAGAGTGCTACCTAGCAGCCAGTTCAGGCTTCATCACTATTAGTGATGAACAATCAAGCCGCTAGCTTAACAGACCATAGACACTCAACGGCTTTAATTGCTTCGCCACGAGTTAGATCAGGACGAACACGAAGAACAGAGGCAACGGCACGTTCCATTTGACCAATATATTCCATTCCCCCACTATGGGCATCTGAAATAGCTTCTTTAACTACTGAAAAAAGATCTGCGTTTACCATGACTAACTCCACTTTGATTTAACATTAAAAACAAAATAGAACAAAATAAGAACATTCGCAATATATTTTTAATTCAATAGTGTCAAAAAACACTGACCTTGTACGTATGGCTTAGGAAAACCTATGAATTTAACTCCTCTCCTTAAATCATTATCAATCCCAACCACCCATCTAGAAGGGAACGATATTCCAGTCTTCTCACCGATTGATGGCGAGCAACTAGGGATTGTTTCATCCGATAACAAAGAGGAGACAAATAAGAAAATTGACCAATCTGAAAAAGCTTTTTTCCAGTGGAGAACAGTTCCTGCCCCTAAGCGAGGTGAGCTCATCCGTTTATTCGGAGAAGAACTTCGGCATTCTAAAGAAGCATTAGGACAGTTGGTCTCTATCGAAATGGGTAAAAGCCTCCAGGAAGGCCGGGGAGAAGTCCAGGAGATGATTGATATTTGTGAATTTGCCGTTGGCTTGTCACGGCAGCTCTACGGCCTGACTATAGCTTCAGAACGCCCTGAACACAGAATGTTGGAAACATGGCACCCACTTGGCCCTGTTGGAGTGATCAGTGCCTTTAACTTCCCTGTAGCTGTCTTTTCATGGAATTTTGCCCTCGCGGTAGTTTGCGGCAATTCTGTGATATGGAAACCTTCAGAAAAAACACCCATTACTGCTATTGCTGTCGTCGCCCTCTTCCATCGCGCCTTAGAAAAATTGCCCGAAGCACCTAAAGGATTATTGCAATTGGTAATCGGAGACAGGTCGGCTGGCGAACAGTTGGTCAAAGATCAACGCATTCCACTCGTTAGCGCCACAGGAAGCACCGATATGGGCCGTAAAGTCGCTCCAGTGGTCGCAGAACGGTTTGGACGATGCATTTTAGAGCTTGGGGGCAATAACGGTATGATTGTTTCTCCTAAAGCCGACCTTCAGTTGGCTATTCGTGCCACAGTGTTTAGCGCTGTCGGCACAGCAGGGCAACGTTGTACATCCTTGCGTCGGGTTTTCGTTCATAATGATATTTACAACACCTTTATCACAGCACTTAAATCTGCTTATGAAAAAATTGCTGTCGGAAATCCTCTTGATGAAAACAACCTTCTCGGCCCTTTGATAGACAAAGACGCCTATATCACTATGCAAAAGGCGTTAACCGAAGCAGAAAACAATGGGGCCAGAGTTACAGGAGGGTCGAGAATTCTTACAGAGACTTACCGTAACGCTTATTACGTCACCCCTGCCCTTGTCGAAATCCAGAACCAAGAGATAATTGTTAAACAAGAAACCTTTGCTCCCATCCTTTATATCATGAAGTATCAGGACTTAGACGCGGCTATTGCGCAACATAATGACGTTTCTCAAGGGCTTTCATCCTGTATTTTCACCAATGACCTGAGAGAAGCAGAACGATTTTTGTCTGCCGCAGGATCAGACTGCGGTATTGCCAATGTTAATATCGGGCCAAGTGGAGCCGAAATTGGCGGTGCATTTGGTGGCGAGAAAGAAACTGGAGGAGGTAGGGAGTCCGGATCAGATGCCTGGAAAAGCTACATGCGCCGCGCAACAAACACAATTAACTACTCCACCGAACTTCCCCTCGCCCAAGGTATAAAATTCGAGCTATAAGAATAAACAAGCAACCATCAGGAAGATTGATAGAAAATGTTTTGGACCATACTTGCAACCTGGTTTGGCTCTGGCCTTCTGCCTAAAGGCCCCGGGACATGGGGGTCACTAGCCGCTCTGCCCTTTGGCTGGCTTCTAATCGTCTATACAGGCTCTACAGGCTTACTTGTCGCGACCGTTGCTATTTTCTTCATCGGTTGGCTTGCCTCAAACAAGTACATGGAACAAGCAAGCACCAAACATGACCCAGGAGAAATCGTTATTGATGAAGTTGCCGGACAATGGCTAAGCCTTTTCCCTGTTTCTTATTTCTTGGGTCAGGCGGATATTATTGGTGTTATCGCTGCTTTTATCCTTTTCAGAATTTTCGATATCCTTAAGCCCTGGCCCATACGTTTACTGGACAGCAAAGTTGGAGGGGGCTTTGGCGTAATGGTCGATGACATCGGGGCAGGAATAGTTGCTGCCATTATTTTGTGGTTTGGTTATCTCTACATTCTTTAAATATTGGCCAGTAACACTCAATGTCCTTGCCTGCTTATGATCGAAAAACCGTCAATCTATACAAACCAAAAGCGCCATCATAAATACCCTAAACTTAGGCATTCAGGTTTCTGTTTCCATGGTATGTTTTAAGTCTTAAAACTACACAGACTAGACTAAAAATCAAAATACTAGCGTTAAAATTTAAAAAGATACAAAAAGCTAAAACTCCTGTGAATCTTTCAAAAAATTGACTTTGGTTATTGTCACAAAATAACAATTATGTGACAGTTTTGTGTCACCTGATAGTTTGAAGGTGATACAGGGTTCTCGCCACTTTTTTCGGCGTCACCTGGTAGGGATAGTCGTCACCTTTTCAAGGGACGAAATACAGTAAATTTGCGCCACTTTTGTGTGGTGCGAAAAAGGTGTGATTTGCGTTGCAGTTCGTGACGTGAAATGGGTTAGTTTTTGTAAAATTTGGGCTCTCTTTCTCAAAAAATATTAGTAAAAAGAAAGAGTTTTTTTATTGAGTTTGTATCCTGTGGGGGATTCATGGAACTTAAAAATGTCTATCAAATCGAGCAAGCTATGTTGCTCGGCCGAGGTGAGTTGTTTCGTTTAGGAATAGCCGTTCTCTTTATTGTTGCGATTATGATTTATGCAGGTCTGACAACAGAAGGCGTCCAAAACAACTACCTTCTTATTGCTGCTGCCATGATCGGGGCCTACATGGCCATGAATATTGGTGCCAATGACGTTGCCAATAACGTTGGCCCAGCCGTTGGGTCTAAAACCCTGACACTGACGGGCGCTATTATTATTGCGGCAATATTTGAAGCTGCAGGCGCTTTGATTGCAGGCGGTGATGTGGTCGGAACAATCAAAAAAGGGATCATTGATCCCGCAGCTATCCCTGATGGACAAACTTTTGTCTGGCTTATGATGGCAGCTCTTCTTGCTGGTGCTCTTTGGCTTAATATTGCCACCTACTACGGCTTGCCCGTTTCCACCACACACTCAATTGTTGGTGGTGTTCTTGGTGCTGGTATTGCTGCAGGTGGCATGGAAATCGCCAACTGGGATAAAATGGGGGCTATTGCCGCCAGCTGGATTATTTCTCCTGTGTTCGGGGGGATGATTGCGGCCTTATTCCTTTACATAATAAAGCGAACAATAACATATCAGAAAGACATGATTGGCGCAGCGGAACGAGTTGTTCCTATCCTTGTAGCAATCATGGCTTGGGCTTTTGGGACTTACCTCATCCTCAAAGGGCTGAAGAAAATCTGGAAAGTAGATATTCTGACAGCCGCTCCTACGGCCTTAGTTATTGCGATCATTATCTACCTGATTATTCGACCTTTCATTAAAAAATCCGTTGCTACCCTACCGAACGCCAAAGAAGGTGTGAACAAGCTCTTTGTTGTTCCTCTCATCTGTGCGGCAGCTCTTTTGAGTTTTGCTCATGGCGCCAACGACGTAGCTAACGCTGTTGGTCCTCTTGCTGCTATTAATGACTCGATACTTCATGGGGGGGTAGTCGCTAAAGCAACAATCCCACTTTGGGTAATGCTCGTTGGTGCAATCGGTATCGCAATCGGCCTTGCTCTATATGGTCCGAAGCTCATTCGGACTGTTGGGTCTGAAATTACCGAACTAGACCAAAGTCGTGCTTTCTGCATTGCCATGGCAGCATCAATTACAGTGATTATCGCAAGCCAACTTGGTTTGCCTGTAAGCTCGACCCACGTAGCAATTGGTGCCGTCTTTGGTGTCGGTTTTCTGCGTGAAGCTATCAAGAGTAACTATGCCGAAGTGGTCGCTGAAATTAAGCATCACCATGAAGGTGAAGAAGACCATATAGCAGAAGATTTCTTGAGTGCCTTTGAAGGAGCTTCTTTTGATGAAAAAGGGGGAATGCTTGAAGAACTTAAGAAGAGAAGCAATAAAACTCTCACCAAAAAAGAGCGTAAAGGTCTGAGACGAGAATACCACAAAGAACTGGTAAAACGCTCAGCCGCTCTTAAAATTGCCTCTGCTTGGATTATTACAGTTCCTCTTTCGGGCTTGATGGCCGCAATGTTATACTTCATGTTAAGAGGTATGCTATTGTAATCAGGTAATACTCTGATACAGCAATTAAGAACGGGCCGCAGAGTTTGCGGCCCATTCTGCAAAGCAATTATAAAAACAATGCAGATGAGTGGGGGTTTTTATGCTCAAGAAAATTCTATTACCGACTATCTTCGTTATCCTTGCAATTGGGTTTTGGACAAGCCCTGATTTCAAAGAGATTGCAGCCGGTGTTGCGATTTTTCTTTTTGGCATGCTCTCGCTTGAAGAAGGCTTTCGCGCCTTTACAGGAGGATTGCTTGAAAAAATTCTTGCAAAGACGACGAATACTCTGGGTAGAGCAATTTCTTTTGGCATAGCATCGACAACGATCATGCAGTCCAGTTCGCTGGTCTCTATTATCACCATCTCCTTTCTCAGTGCCGGCCTTATTGGTCTTTCTGCAGGTATCGGTATTATTTTTGGAGCCAATATTGGCACGACAACTGGTGCTTGGCTGGTTGCTGGTTTTGGTCTGAAAGTTAAAATCTCTGCTTATGCCATGCCTATGTTGGTCTTTGGTATCATCATGGTCTTTCAGAATAATAAGACCATCAAAGGTATCGGCTACGTCCTGACAGGTCTTGGGTTCTTGTTTCTCGGCATCCACCATATGAAATCCGGCTTTGAGAACTTCAAAGATACCATTGACCTTGCCCAATATGCCATGCCGGGCTTCTTTGGCCTTCTCGTCTTTATGCTCATCGGCACCTTTGCCACAGTCGTCATGCAATCAAGCCATGCCACATTGGTATTGATCATTACTGCATTAGCGGCGGGGCAAATCACCTATGAGAACGGCTTGGCCTTGGCAATTGGCGCAAATGTTGGCACAACAATTACCGCTATCATTGGCTCTCTGAGCGCTAATTATCAGGGAAAACGTCTCGCCCTCGCCCATCTTATCTTCAATGTGGTCACTGGCCTGATTGCTGTTGTCTTCATTCAACAGATTATGTGGGCCGTTGATATTGTTAGTGCAAATGTTGGTATCGGGGAGAGAGATTTCACCCTGAAACTTGCCGTCTTCCACACGATATTTAATTCCATTGGCGTTATTGTTATGACGCCTTTAACTGGAAAACTTGTTGTATTTTTAGAAAAAACCATCCCTGCTCCACATGTAAATATGGTTGAACCTAAGTTCCTAAATGATGCAGCAATTGAATTCCCAGAGACTGTATTTGAATCTCTACGTAACGAGACCATGCACCTCTATGATAATGCCTTTGAAGTTATGGCCCATGGCTTGAATGTACATCGCCGTGATATTCAGTCAGAAATTGACCTGGAGGAAAAACTCCAAAACAGCAAAGAAGTTATGAATTTTGATTTAGACCAAGTTTACATGGTTAAGGTCAAAGCTTTATATGCGGCAATCCTTGATTTCATTAGTAGAGCTCAACCGAACATTCCATTGGAACAAGCGGGTGAATTGGCAAGGCTTCGCGATGCCAGTCGTTTTGTGGTTCAAAGCATTAAAGGTATCAAACACCTCAAGAAAAACATTGATACCTATATTGTGACTGACCACGACATTATTCGCGAACAGTACAATGACATCCGTATCCAACTCGCAGAAGTAATGCGGACAATCCATATTCTTCAAACTGGCGAAGACGATACTATTGATGTTCTCGATCTTGATGACTTCAAGGTTGAAGCTGAAGAGAACAATATCATTGTCAACGGTGAACTTGATGAAATGATGAGGAATGGCTCCATTACTGCCGTTGAAGGTGTCTCCTTGATGAATGATTTAGGTTACGCTCGAAACGTTGTTTGGAACCTCACAGAGCTTGGTAAAACGCTCTATGAGGACACAGATGACTCTATTAAAACAGCCCAAGAACTCTTGGCTCTTGATGACGAAGATGTCGTCAAAATCGCAACGGAAGAAGCCATAGACGAAAAGAAAATGTCTAAGAGCAAATAAAGAAAAACTGACATAAAAGTGTCACACAAAATCTATAAAATTTGTGTGTAAGAAATAGGATAAATAACAGTGAAGATACCTAAGTTAGTTAAATCTTTGAAGAGGGTAGTGGAAATGGCCGACAAAAAAACACAAGCAAAAAAAGATGCGCTTAAAGCAATATTGAAGAAACTCGACAAAAAAGAACAGCGCCTTAAGAAGAAGCTGAAAGATGCTAAAAAAGACAAAGAGAAAAAATCTATTAAGAACAAACTCAATGTCGTAAAAGCTCATATTGAAAAAGGCAAAAAAGCCCTTAAAAAGCTCTAAGAACTCCCTTTCATACATGAAAGGTTCCAATCACAAATTTATAACCCCGCAGCATGGGTAAAGCGGGGTTATAAGTGTTGGTAGTCCGACTAGTACAGACCGCCAGTTCCTGAAGCCGGGAAGCCTTCCGTGCCACCTGATATGGTATCAGATACACCCTCAATAACAGCCATCTCTCCGGTTGGTATAGTTCCTGGCTTAAAGGCTTCCAGAATAATGTCTCTATCACCAGGACGGGCCAAGGCGCCTGTTTTAGCGTTTACACGCACGAGGCGCACTCCGGGAGGAATCCTGAAGGGTATGTTCGGCTTATCTTTTAAAGCCTCGCCCATTATGTCCTTAAAGATCGGAGCAGCTACGCTTGATCCAGTTTCTTTTTTTCCGAGGGTTCTTGGCGTGTCAAACCCCACGTAGATTCCAAGAGCTAGGTCAGGGCTAAACCCGACAAACCATGAATCAAAACTATCATTGGTTGTTCCGGTTTTACCGGCTAAAGGAATACCAAGTTTATTAATTCGCCTGCCTGTACCACGTTTAACGACACCATGAAGTATCGACACAATCTGATAGGCACTTGCTGCATCAGTTACAGATTCTCGCTCATCCGGTATTTCCGGAACGGGCTGATTGGTCCAAAATTTAGATACACACCCCTGGCATTGGCGCTCATCATGTTTAAATATGGTTTTCCCATGTCGATCTTGAATACGGTCAATCAGTGTCGGGATGATCCGTTTGCCCCCGTTCACAAGCATGGCATAGGCCGTTGTCATTTGTAACAGCGACGTCTCCCCTGCCCCTAAAGACATGGATAATTGTTGGGGCAGGTTCTGATAAATATTAAACCGCTTTGCATAATCGGCGATCTTTTCCATGCCAATAGTTTGAGCAAGGCGAACAGTCATTAGGTTTTTAGATTTTTCCACCCCAAAACGCATCGTTCTGGGGCCATAGAACTTTTTAGTGTAGTTAGCAGGTCGCCATTTTGGTTTTCCAGGTCCTTGATCAATAACGAAGGGCGCATCCAAAACAAGCGTTGAAGGTGTTAGACCTGCATCTATACCTGCTAGATAGACAAAGGGCTTAAAAGCTGACCCAGGCTGGCGCTTGGCCTGCGTTGCCCGATTAAACTGGCTTTGTTCATAACTAAAGCCTCCTGACATGGCCAAAACGCGACCAGTGTGAGGGTCAAGAGCTACCACACCCCCTTGTACAGCCGGAACTTGACGCAAACCAAAGGTTCCTTCTGGATATGGCTTAGCTTCCTCTTCGTCTTTAGCTTTTGGCATGTGGGTGATTTTTTCTACGAGGACTACATCACCCGCTTTGAGTACCTCACTTGCTTTGCGAATTTGAGGGCCACGTTTTTGATCTTTTTTCCAAGCCCGTGCCCACTTCAATTCACTTAAAGGAATGGTTCCTTGTGTGGTTTCACTCAATGCAATGTCGGCCTTGCTGTCATCAACAGCCATAACCACCGCCATATCCCAACCTTCAGAACCTTTAGGCTGTTTAACTTTATCAAGCTCTTCAAGCCATCCTAAGGGAGTATTAAAATGTTTAACCGGCCCTCTCCAACCATGACGGCGATCATAGGCAATCAAACCGTTTTTCAATTCCCGGTCAGCGATTTCCTGTAATCTAGGGTCAAGTGTCGTCCGAACAGATAACCCTCCTTTGTAGAGCTTCTCATCACCATAGCGATGGGCAAGCTCCCGCCTTACTTCTTCAGTGTAAAAACTTGCGTTCACGAATTCTGTCGCAGAGCGTTTTTCAACAATTAAGGGGTGCGTTTTAGCGGCGTCAGCTTCAGCTTGGGTAATCACCTTATCCTGGACCATACGACCAATAACCCAATTTCTTCTCTCAATCGCTGCTTTAAGGTGCTTTCGGGGGTTATAGTTGTTAGGAGCTTTTGGTAGTGCGGCTAGGAAAGCTGTCTCTGCAATAGTCAACTCGTCCATGGATTTGTTAAAGTAATTGAGTGATGCCGCAGCGACACCGTAAGAACCAATACCCAGGTAAATTTCATTGAGATACAGTTCTAGAATTCTATCTTTCTCTAGAGCCCTCTCAATACGAAAAGCAAGAATAGCTTCCTTGATTTTCCGGGTATATGAAACCTCATTGGTCAATAAAAAGTTCTTCGCAACTTGCTGAGTAATTGTCGACGCTCCTACTAAACGCCGTCCTTGCCCAATATTTTTGATATTAATAAGAACAGCCCTGAGCAGTCCCGTAAAATCAATACCAGGGTGATAATAGAAGTTCTTATCTTCAGCAGAAAGGAAAGCACGAATAACCCTTTGAGGCATGGCCTTGATTGGGACAAAAGCCCTTTTTTCAATGGCATATTCAGCTAAAAGACGCCCATCACCAGCATGTACCCTAGTCATTACCGGGGGTTCATAATCAGCAAGCTGAGTATGAGCTGGCAACCCTTGTCCAAATTTATAAAAGACGTAGAGAACACTGCCACCACCAGCTAAGCTGAGGAGCACAAGGATGCCCATTAATGTGAGAAAAGATCTCAGCATATTCTTATTTCTTCAGCCTTTAAATAATATCTGCTGTTTAAGATTATTGGCTTATATTATGGCAATTTAAGGTTTCTTCAAGAACCTTGCGCTTTTTCTACTTTTTTAAAGTAGTAGCTAACAGCGTCAGCAACCCCCATACCAATTTTTTCCCTATATTTTGGATTTCGAAGGGCTTTTTCATCGTGACGGTTGGAAAGGAAACCTAGTTCAACCAAAACTGAGGGAACGTCAGGGGCTTTGAGCACAGCAAACCCAGCAAAACGATGGGTGTTGCGGAGTACTTTTATCCTGCCTTTAAGTTTTTTGACCAAGCCTTCAGCAAAATGCGCTGATTCATTCATAGTATCGCGCCGGGCTAGATCAATAAGAATATCTGAGACTTCTTTTGACTCATGCGACAAATCCATACCGCCAATAACGTCAGCCTTATTCTCACGTTCTGCCAAAGCAGCCGCCTCTTTATCAGAAGCTTTTTCAGAAAGGGTATAAACAGAAGCCCCCCGAATACGGCGATTTTTAATTGTATCTGCATGAATTGATATGAAGAGTTCAGCGTCAGCACGACGGGCAATATTTACCCTCTCGCGTAAAGGGATGAAGATATCACGGTTGCGGGTCAAAATTGCTTTAAACTTACCTGTTGCTTCAAGTTGTTTCTTAATCTCTTTGGCCACTGCTAACGTAATCCGTTTTTCATAGGCCCCATTCAAGCTAATGGCTCCAGGATCTACGCCCCCATGTCCGGGGTCAATCACCACGACACGTTTAGCGCCTTTGGGTTTTTGACTTCGTTCAAGGGTACGAGGCAGGGGAATAATAGCACGAGCAGCAGCGGGTGGCCTTGCTTTCGCTTTTCTGGCTTTCATATCAGCCATGAATTGATCAGGGCTAGTGCCTACTAAATCTAAAACGAAACGGTAAGGCTTTCCGTTTGCCGGAGGCAGAATAAACGACTTCTTGATTTTTACAGGGCCTTTAACATCAAGAACCAACCGCGATGTACCCGGAATAAATAGTCCATATCGGAAATTTGCGACATG
This sequence comes from Rhodospirillales bacterium, assembly GCA_026196105.1. Classification (GTDB taxonomy): domain Bacteria; phylum Pseudomonadota; class Alphaproteobacteria; order Rhodospirillales; family JAPHRK01; genus JAPHRK01. The sequence continues at coordinate 15,865 of JAPHRK010000019.1, forward strand.
CCCGCCAGCTTTCTTTTTTAAGTTCTCTTCGTTGAGCCAGTCCATTTCGGGTAAATCCACAACAACCCGATAAGGATTACTTAAGGTAAATATCCGAAAGCTTACTTTTTCTGTAATATCTAGAACAAAGCGAGTTTTGTCTTTATGGGCTGCAAGACGAACCTCTTTTACTTCCGCTTTTGCATAAGCGTAATCGCTCATTGCCCCTAATGGGGCAACAAAACCAAGTAAAAAAAACAGTCCAAATCGAATTATGAGCCGCAACATGCAGCGATTCTCTTTCCAAAAGCTAATATTTAACCAGTCTTAATATAAAAAAAAGGACTAGCTGATAAGAAGTTAGCGACTTCAACCCTAGGATTTCCCCTATGGAGAATAAAACTTCCATAAGGTGATTGTGGAATTAATTTCCTACGGTTATGTTAACGCCGCGTGTTCATATGTCCGATTTTTATAAATTTATTTGAATTGGGTGTATAGCGGCAATGGTCCGCGTCGCAAGTTAAAAGTCAAAAATCCTGAATTTGGCACAGCCAGATAAGGATAGAACAAATGTTTTGAGGAAATTTCATGCTGGTTTTGGCAGCCCGTTCATCTAGAGCTTCCGCCTTAAAGGCGAAAGGAAGCGCGCGAGAGTATACTTTCGCCTGGGGAACTGCTGGCGCCACTGGCTCTTTAATAGAACAAAACGGTCCGCGCTCCAATGAGATGCCGCCGACCGCTTTCCGGAGTTACAAATTAAATGGCAACAAAGCGTATGCTTATAGATGCCACGCACTTGGAAGAGACCCGAGTAGTCGTGGTAGATGGGAACCGATTAGAAGACCTTGATGTAGAATCAGCGTCCAAAAAGCAGTTAAAAGGCAATATATACCTCGCAAAGGTAACGCGAGTTGAACCGTCACTACAGGCGGCATTTGTCGATTACGGCGGAAATCGTCACGGTTTCCTTCCCTTTAGCGAAATTCATCCAGATTATTACCAAATTCCCATTGAAGACCGGGAAGAGCTCATTGCGGGCGAAGAAAACGAAGCCCAGCGAGACGAAGCTGAAGTAGATAAAGAAGCTGAAGCCAAAGCAGCGAGCAGTGAAGGCGAAAGTGAAGCAGAAGGTCCCGTTGAAGATCTCGGTGGTGACGATGAAGAAGAAACCGACATCCGCCGCCGCACACGCACCCAAAAACGCTATAAAATTCAGGAAGTTATTAAACGTCGCCAAATTGTTTTGATCCAAGTGGTCAAAGAAGAACGTGGTAATAAAGGTGCAGCCTTAACCACTTACATTTCTTTGGCTGGTCGTCATTGTGTCTTGATGCCAAATACGGCACGTGGTGGCGGAATTTCTCGTAAAATCACCAGTGTTCAAGATCGTCGCCGGCTTAAATCTGTCCTCGCTGAACTTTCAATCCCCAAAGGCATGGCGATTATTGTTCGCACAGCGGGTGCTGAGCGCAGTAAAGCTGAAATTCGCCGTGACTATGAATATTTAGTTCGTTTGTGGAATACCGTCCGTGAAATGACATTAGATTCCACAGCCCCTTGCATCGTTTACGAAGAAGGGAATTTGATTAAGCGCTCCATTCGCGACCTCTATAGTCGTGACATCGACGAAATCATTGTCGAAGGAGACAAAGGCTACCGTACAGCGAAGGACTTCATGAAAATGTTGATCCCCAGCCATTCGAAGAAAGTACAGCCTTATCAAGATACAGGTATGAGCCTGTTCCACCGCTATCAGGTTGAGGGCCAACTCGACGCTATGCATAGTGCGACAGTTCAGCTTCGTTCAGGTGGATATATTGTTATTAACCCAACAGAAGCTCTTGTGGCTATTGACGTAAACTCCGGCAAAGCGACCAGAGAACGCAATATTGAAGAGACTGCTTTCAAGACAAACCTGGAATCAGCAGATGAGATTGCCCGTCAACTAAAGTTACGTGATCTCGCAGGCCTTATCGTTATCGATTTTATCGATATGGAGAACAACAGAAACCAAAGCAACGTTGAGCGTCGATTAAAAGATGCCATGCGTCATGATCGGGCACGTATCCAGATTGGACGGATCAGTCCTTTCGGTCTTATGGAAATGTCTCGCCAGCGTTTGCGTCCTAGTATCTTAGAAACCAGTTCAGAAGTTTGCCCCCATTGTGAGGGAACAGGTGTTCGGCGCTCCATTGATTCAACAGCTCTTCATGTATTACGGGCCATTGAAGAAGAAGGGATTAAGCGCAGAACCACAGAAATGAGGATTCAAGTTCCGTCTTCCGTTGCATTATACATCCTTAACCAAAAACGCAGCAACTTGACTGATATTGAAGCACGCCATGGGTTGACGGTTGAGATTACAGCTAATGATGAACTCATCCCACCTGCCTACAATATGGAAAAACTTAATAACCAAGCCCCAACAGGGTTAGATACACCAGTTGTAGCCGAATCTGTAGAACCTTCAGCTCCTGAACCTACGACAGAACCACAGCAAGAACAGGAAGAAGAAAACGGAAAACGCCGCCGCCGTCGTCCACGGCGTCGCAGAAAGCCTCAAGAAAACCGCATTGAGAATAACGGTGAAACAGAGAACCAAGAGCCAACTGAGGCTCCAGCAACTGTTTCAGATGAAAATCGTCCAGTTGAAGAAACCGCACAACCTGGAACCGATGAAGATCAGCCTAAAAAACGCCGTCGTCGCGGACGCCGTGGAGGTAGAAAACGCAATCGGGAAGAGTTTGAAGAAAACATCAAAAACACCAGTGAAACAAAGCCTGTTGAGTCAGTAGAAACACCTTCTGAAGAAAACGTCCCTGTAGTAGAGGCGAAAGAAGAAGTTGTAACTGAGGAAACTTCAGTAGAGGCTGCTCCTCAAGCCCCAGAAACTTCTGAACCAACTAAAGTTGAAGATAAAACAACTGAAGGCGAAGAGGAGAAACCAAAACGTCGGGCTCCTCGTACACGTAAGAAAACAACGGATGGTGAGGAAAAACCTCGACGTCGTCGCACTCGGAAGAAAGCTGACGAAGAGACAGAAACTACAACGACACCTGCTGCAGAACCTTCTGAATCCTCTACAGAGGAAGTAGTAGAGAAGCCCAAGCGGACACGTCGCCGGGCTCCTCGTAAAAAGGTAGCAAGCAAAGAAATCAAGGTTGAAACAGTTGAAATCTCCCCTGCTCCACAAGAGACAGAGGTTAAAGTTGCAGTTGCTCCACCAGCACCTACCCCCGTACCTGCACCAGAACCTGTTCAGGCAGAAGCTCCAGTTGAAGAAGCGGTCGTGCCTTTCGTTGAAAAGCCTGTAACGGTTATGAAATCAGGTCAGGAAGAAGAAGTGAGCGCAGACAAACCAGTTAAAAAAGGTTGGTGGCGCCGCTAAGAACGCTAAGAGAAATAGAAAAACCCTCACTCACCGGTGAGGTTTTTTTTACTACTTTTTCCAGGCAATCAAGCGTTTTGCAGCTTCAGCCATATCTTCTGTCGAACCAGCAAACGAAAATCTCATGAAATGATGCCCACGCTCAGGGTCAAAATCGACACCTGGCGTCGCAGCGACCCCTGTTTCATCAAGCATCCGACTGCAAAAACTGAGGCTATCATCTGTGAATTCTGAAACATCAGCATAGATGTAAAATGCCCCATCAACCGGTGCCATTTTACCAAATCCAGCCTTAGGAAGTTCGTTGAGAAGAAGTTCTCGGCTTTTGCTGTATCGAAGTACATTCAGGTCCATCTCATCACAACAATCAAAAGCTGACACCGCAGCTAATTGCGATAAGGTTGGAGGTGAAATAAACATATTTTGTGCTAAACACTCAATGGAACGGCTAAGTTCTTCAGGAATAACCATCCAGCCTAACCGCCAACCTGTCATCGAAAAATATTTAGAAAAACTATTTATAATGATGCTGTTATCACCATATTCTAAAGCTGTATGGGCTTGCTTTCCATAAGTGATACCATGATAAATTTCATCTGAAATAAAACGAATTTCATTCATCGCGCAATAATCGACGAGGCTTTTCAACTCAACATTCGACAACATACTTCCCGTTGGGTTCGAAGGGCTTGCTAAGAGCAAACCATCTAAATTTTTGCCAAAGTTTTTTATGATTTCTGGCGTTGGATTGAACCCCGTTTCAGGACCGACCGGAATATCAACAGCCTCAATCCCCACAGCTCTTAAAATATTTCGATAGGCAGGATATCCAGGGCTACAAACACCAACTCGATCTCCAACGTCAAATGCACTTAAGAAGGCAAGTAAAAAGCCACAGGAAGAGCCCATTGTCGTGACGATACGTTCAGGATTTATGGAGACGCCATAACTTTTTTGATAATGTTCGGCAATCTTTTCCCGAAGTTCAGGGACGCCAAGAGCTAAGGTATATCCCAGTTTATCATTGCGAAGGGCCTCTTCTGCCGCCTTCAACACCTTTTCAGGAGCCGATGTACTGGGCTGACCAACTTCTAAATGGAGTGTATCTTTACCCCTAGCTTCACGTGCTGCTGCAGCACGCATGACATCCATGACAATAAAGGGAGGAATTGCCCCCCTTTGAGCAATTTTTAGGGTCATAAATTTTCTACTTTAGTTGCTAGCATGGCTTGCTAAGCCAAAACCGCGGGGGTCTGAATTCATGGTGCAAAGCTGGGGGTTAGCAGGTAAACCTTCTGGGCAATGAAAGCTATTTACCAACCCAAGGGCTTTGGTAGGAACCAAATCATGCCCCTTAGCTTTCAACTCAGCAACCACTTCAGCCGAGACAGAAGACTCATAGTATACCTGATCAGGATACCCACCATGATGAACGCGCCCTTGTGATATGGCTTTTTGCAAAGGTATATCACGTATCATTGCATCTGCGAGAACACCAATCAAAGCGACAGGAGCAGCCACACCACCTGAAGCTGCGCCGCCAAAGATCAGTTGGTTATTGTGGTCGTTTATCACAATAACGGGTCCAAGGGAGATCGGGCCACGACCATTGTTTCCAGGCCTAGCTGAAAGAAGAATTCCTGTTTCTCCTGCCATCCTTCCCGTTCCAAACAGGTTGTTCATGGAGAGGTTACAGGCAACAGCATTCCCATCTTTATCAACAGTAACAAAACTTGTTGCAGAGGGATTTTCCTGACGAGGGCCTAAGGCTGGATTAACTTGAGTTGGGGAGGTTCTGCTATTTTCATTATAGCCTGCAGTAAGTCTCTCTGTTTGGCTTTCACTCAAAATAACCCCTGGCGATTTTGAAACCGTATTATTTAAAGATAGCCAGCCTGCCCGATTAGCATAGGTTCTCATGGCAGCATCAACAAACATATGTCTTTTCTCAATTTCATCGGCATCTTCATAGCGATCATCATTCACCAGAAGTGATAAAAACTGTGCCCCTGTCACCCCACCAACAACGGGAGGAGCGGTGAAATAAGCCGCGTTATTGTCAACTTTAACTTTAATCGGTTCACGCCATACGGGGACGTAGGAACGCAAGTCATCAATCTTTAAACCACCACCAGCTCTATTAACGGATTCAACAAACTGTCGAGCAAACCTTCCATTGTAAAAATCACCCGGACCTTTGGTTCTTAAGACTGTTAGAGTGACTGCTAAGTCTAATTGTTCGATAAAATCGGACTCACCAACACTGATCCCTCCTTTACCGCCAAAGACCCTCTGGCTTCCTTGGTCACGCATTAAGGCGGTTGAGACTCTATTGAGATCAGATGAAAAAGCGCGAGAAACTTGGTTACCAAAGCGAGCAAGGTTTTCAGCGGGAGAAATCAAGCCTTCCCAACGCAAAGTTCCATATTTGCTATGAAGTGCGTAAAACCCTCTTGGGTTTCCAGGAATAGCAACGGGGCGATCTGCATTAGGTGCAATTGTTTTGGGCGCACGAGGCAAGAAATCCAGCATTTCTAGTTTTTCTGTCTTTTGGTCATGAACAAGACAAACGCCTCCTCCACCCAAGCTTGCCGAAGACGGAAGCGTAACGGAAAGGGCAAAATAAGTTCCAACAGCAGCATCTACCGCATTACCACCAGCGGTTAAAATTTCACGGCCTACAAGAACGGCTCTTGGTTCATCAGCGGCTACTCCGCCATAATAACCTTCAACAAAACCTATCTGCCCTTCCTTGAGGTCTGGACCACCGCTGCAGGCCGCTAAAAAGGTGCATATGGTACCAACCATAAAATGGTGTCGCCATTTGCGGAAAGTAGCGTATTCTGGCTCTAGTTGAGATTTATTGAAACCACCACTATCTTTACTCTTGAAGCTAAACTCAGATAACCGAGTTAATGAGGATATTTTTTTGTTCAAGCTCATTCCGTTTATTTCCGTCTTATTGTGTCTCGTAGTCACATGGGTACACCCTTCGCCATCAATCGCCAAGGGCCCCTCGCTGATTCGTGATGCCGAAATTGAAAATACCATCAGAGCTTACGCGACACCACTGTTCCTAGCAGCAGATTTAGACCCTCAGGCTATAAAAGTTCATTTAATTAATGACAATAGCCTAAATGCCTTTGTTGCCAATGGCTTAAATATGTTTATCAACACTGGCCTTCTTATGAAAAGTTCATCACCTAGCGAGGTTATCGGCGTAATTGCCCACGAAACTGGTCATATTCTTGGTGGACACCTAGTCCAAAGAAGCCAAGCTGTTAAAGATGCCGCATCCTACAATATACTTGGATATGTTCTTGGGGGCCTCGCTGTCGCCGGAGGAAGGTCCGATGTAGGAGCTGCCGTCATAAAAGGTTCACAAGCAGCAGGTATTACAGCATTTCTTAATTATAATCGAAGCCAAGAGTCAGCAGCAGATCAATCGGCTGTTAGGCTTTTAGAAGCGACGAAACAAACGGCTAAAGGGTTAAAAACCTTCATGGAGATATTAGCTGACCAAGAACTTCTTAGCAGCCAGTATCAATCACCTTATATACGAACTCACCCAATTTCTCGCCATCGCATTGATTTCTTTGAAGAGCATTTACGTAAATCAAAATATGCAGATGCTCCAGACAACCCAAAATTTATTGAACTTAACTTGCGTATGCAGGCCAAGCTAAAAGCTTTTATTGAACCTCCAAAAAGAACTCTTAGAACCTATAAAGAAAGCGATAAAACGATCGTCGCTAGGTACGCCCGTGCCATTGCTTATTACAAGAGCACAAACCTAGAAAAGGCCCTTCCACTTATTGAGAGCTTGATTAAAGAAGAACCCCAAAACCCATACTTTAGAGAGCTAAAAGGACAAATGTTGTTTGAAAACGGTCGAGTTGTGGAGGCCCTAGCCCCTTACCAAACAGCAGCAAAATACGCGCCCAAATCTGCCTTGATTTTAGTTGACCTTGCGCGCGTTAAACTGGAACTAGACGAACCAGATTATCTACAATCAGCTATGAAAAACCTCCAAAACGCACTTCGTTACGAACCCCACTCTTCATTTGCTTGGCGGCAACTTGCTATTGCAGCAGGACGTAGTGGTTTGCAGGGCATAACTTCATTAGCGATGACTGAAGAAGCTTTCCTTCAAGGCCGTAAGAATGATGCACGTTACCACGCAAGCCAAGCTGATAAATATCTCAAACGTGGGAGCCGTGAATGGCTGAGAGTACAGGATATAAAAGCTCAACTAGGGCTAAAAAAAAATGGGAAATAAGCTTGCTCACAAAGCGCTATGTCTTTGTTTTACTGCTATAATATTAACAGGTTGCGGGCACCCAACGACATCAATTTCACCTGAAGGTAAGTTGACTGTTCTTGAACTCACAAAACCAAATCAAACCATTAATAGCTTTGAAGATAACTGGATATTTCGAGGTGTCGTTTTCAACCGACTCGTGGATAACGATGTCAGGGCATTACAACTTATTAAAGATGGGGGCGTCAAAGCGCTACAAATAAAGAGAATAGACAGTGATTTTTTAATGGTCAGAAAAACATCGGCTCAACTTGTCGCTTCTCCCTATCTTAGTTGGACATGGAAAACAAATGGGCCTCCCCCTCCTTTTCGAATTGTCATAGGATTTAAAGGAGGAAACCAAAAAGCTGATAAATGGTCACTCTCTTCAATGGGATCATCATTTCCAGAATTCGACCGCTCAATAACTATTGTGGTAAAAAAAGAAATCAACAGAAATACAATCGTATCTGTGCAAGACAAAAGAGCGCAGATTATATACGGCGTTGCCCCCTACTTAGCTGGAATATGGAAAACTGAAGTTCTTGATCTTCATGAACTATATGCGCGACTGTGGCCTGGTGACAGACTCGGGAAAAGTAAAGTTGCCTTTATTGGCATTTCTGTAAATGGCGCTGATAATTCACAGACTGCCTTGTTAAAATCAATCTTCCTTTCTCGGTAAACACCTATTTATCTTCACCATTGCGTGAAGTTATGTTTTTTTCACTGTATGGTCCTTGTTCCGCCGCAAACAGTCCCCCAATATGCAACTAATTATTTTTCTTTAAGAGGGTGTTATGAATAAAGTTCTCCAGTTTTTTGCAGTTACGTTTTTTGGTGCAGTTGTTATGTCGGCTCCTATTGCACAAGCCGCCGATACCCCACTAAATAACCAACAGGTAGACGCTGTTAAGGCTCTCATCAGGGATACTTTGGTAAAAAACCCTGAGATTGTTATGGAAGCTATTCGAACATTCCAGCGGCAACAAGCTGAAGCAGAACAGCTTGCTAAAAAGCACGCCTTAGCCCAATCCAAAGATCTTCTTTTAAATGATCCATCCTCTCCGGTTTTGGGCAACCCAAATGGTGACGTCTCCTTGGTTGAGTTTTTTGACTATCGATGTGGTTACTGCAAACGTGTCTTCCCCTCGGTTATGAAACTTCTCAAAGATGATGGGAACATAAAATACATCGTCAAAGAGTTTCCCATTTTAGGGCCAGAATCAGTTTATGCCTCAAAGGCTGCCCTTGCTGCACATGAGCAAGGTAAATACTTAGAAATGCATGTCGCCCTTATGGAAGTGCCTGGTGGCATGAGCAATTCAAAAATTATCTCAATTGCAAAGTCTATTGGGCTTGATACAGACAAGCTAAAGAAAGACATGGAAAGCGATAAAGTCAAAGAAGCCATTGGCAAAACCCATATGCTTGCTCAATCTCTTGGGATTAGCGGCACCCCAGCCTTTGTCATCGGTGAGGAGTTTATCCCAGGCGCGATCGGCATCGACAAAATGAAAGAACTGATCCAAACCGCCCGTGAAAAGAAAAAGAATGGATAAAAAAAGTTTGGTATCAAACGTTTTTTGTTTGAGCTATAAGGTCAAAAGTTATACAGACTACGGACATATTCTACGTATTAGATTAGGAAAAGGGGGGGAAACGTGCCCAACGAAGTAGAAGACACTAAGGCATCCACCGTTATTGAATCACCAGAGGAGCTTTTAGCTCATGCTCTGGCAATGGAAACTGAAGCTGCTGAACATTACACAGAGATTGCTGAGAACCTGGAACTTCATAATAATCAGGAAGTCGCTGACCTCTTTCGTAAACTTGGCGAATATGGACGTCTCCATGCTGCTGAAGTACAAGAGATTTCTAAAGATATGGTCCTCCCACATATTGCACCGTGGGATTTCAAATGGCCTGAAGGTACGGGCGACAGCCCTGAAGCTTCAGCATTAGAGGAAACCCACTATCTCATGACGTCATATCAAGCTGTACAGCTTGCAATGAAGGTCGAGTCTAGTGCGTATCAATTTTATGCTGATGTAGCAGCAACAACGCCAAATGCTGAGACCAAAAGAATTGCTTCTGAGTTTGCTGAAGAAGAATCAGAGCATGTGGAATTACTAAAAGGTTGGGTTGAGAAATACCCAAAACCTGATGATGACTGGGACTATGATCCAGACCCACCTCGTTCTTTAGAGTAGTAGGTTACCCCTGTTAAGGATGAAGTTAGTTATTAACAGTCTTCATCTTTTTCGATAAGGGGAAGACAACAAATCGAAAGCCGTCCATTCTTTCTACCAGAAGGAGGACGGCTTCTTTTTTGGCTTTTCTAGCCTCACTGATGATTTCTTCCACCCTTTTTGGCAACCACACAGGCTCCTGATTCACCTGAGTGATAATATCACCGCGTTTTAAATCCATGGCGGGGGCGCGCTCCTTATCAATCAGCGTTACAACAACGCCTGTAGCCCCCCATCGTAATTGAAACCTCTTGCGCACCTTATTGGTTAGGGTTGAGACAGTAACCCCTGTCCCTCCTATTCCGCTAAAAGCTACTTTGTTAATTTTCCAAGCAGCAGGCCAGCTTCCGGGAGCAAGGGTTAGAGAAACATCTTTCTGTCCACGCAGAACTTTGACATTCACTTTTGACCCTTCAGTTAATTCTTTTACAGCTCCAGTAAGCTGTTCGAATTTCTCAATTTTCGTATTATTGAATTCGACAATAAGGTCACCGCGTTCAAAACCAGCCCTGTCAGCTGGGCCACCAAGAGCTACATCGCGAACAAGAACACCAATGACGGCCTCTAAGCCCAGGGCATCAGCAAGGGTTTTGGACATGCCTTGTATTTGCATGCCAACAAAGTTTCCTTTTCCTGCAGCTTCAACAGAAAATACAGGTGCCGCTGTTAGTGTTAATAAAAACAGCAGCCCCATAAGGAGTTTATGCGAATAAACCCGTGTCATTTACTCAATTTTTCCCAACGCCCAATTCAAAACACCCCATGTAATATATATTTATGAAGAAAAAATCTTTATCATTCAAAAAGATAAGGACTTCTAGTTTACAAATTCAAGGGGTTATCTTTTAATTCCCGCTTTATTAAGTGCGTCAGCCAACGCACCCCCATTTTCCCCAATATTGTTTTTGCTTTTATTATTCTCTTTCTTTACACGATTTTGCTGCACTTTAGAAGTTTTCTCTTGTACATCAGTATTTTGTCTTATTTTTTCTTTTAACTTCATGGTCAGAGCAATACGTTTTCGGCCAATATCTACTTCAACAACCTTCACTTTGACGACATCGCCAGCTTTTACAATTTTCCGAGGGTCATCAACAAATTTATCTGCTAGTTGCGAAATATGAACCAACCCATCTTGGTGAACGCCTATATCAACAAAGGCTCCAAAATTCACAACATTACTCACAACCCCTTCAAGCAACATGCCTACTTCAAGATCGGCCATCGTATTTACGTTTTCCTTAAAACTGGCAGTTTTAAATTCTGGACGAGGGTCCCTGCCTGGCTTTTCAAGTTCTTTTAGAATATCCTTTACGGTAGGTAATCCAAATTTCTCATCAACAAAATTTTCTGGGTTAATGCCTGCAATTGCTTGAGCATTTCCCAACAATTCATCAACCTTGATTCCGGTATCTTTAACGATTTTTTTGACGACAGGATAAGCCTCTGGGTGAACTGCAGAGCGATCGATTGGGTTATCGCCATCATTAACGCGCAGAAAGCCTGCTGCTTGCTCAAACGCCTTAGGGCCTAATCTAGGAACGTCTTTAAGGGTTTTACGGTTTTTGAAAGCCCCATTGGTTTCTCTAAATACCACAATATTTTCAGCTAAATTTTCACCAAGCCCAGCAACACGTGCAAGCAATGGGGCTGATGCCGTATTTAAATCAACACCCACGCCATTAACACAATCCTCAACTACTCCGTCCAAAGCTCGTTCAAGCTTAAGTTCACTGACATCATGCTGATATTGACCTACACCAATAGATTTGGGGTCAATCTTGACCAACTCAGCTAACGGGTCTTGCAGACGACGGGCAATGGATACAGCTCCGCGCAAAGATACATCTAGTTCAGGGAACTCTTTTGCAGCTAATGCAGAAGCTGAATAAACTGAGGCCCCTGCTTCAGATACTATGATCGAGGAAAACTTAAGCTCTGGGTGTCTTTTCCCCAAATCACCAACAAGTTTATCTGTTTCCCTTGAAGCTGTGCCATTACCGATACTGATTAACTTAACACCATGGCGTTTCACCATAGCGGCAAGCAAAGCAATCGACTCATCCCATTGGCGACGAGGTTCGTGCGGGTAAATAGTTGCGGTTTCCAGCAATTTACCGGTCTGATCAAGGGCTGTAACCTTAACCCCTGTCCTTATCCCTGGGTCTAACCCGATAACTGCTAAAGGCCCTGCAGGAGCCGCTAATAATAAATCCCGTAAATTCTCCCCGAAAACACGGATAGCCTCTTCTTCAGCGCTTTCCCGAACACGCCCCATAAGATCAACGTCTAAACGTAAAGAAATTTTAATACGCCATGTCCAGCTGGCAACTTCTAGCAGCCACTGATCAGCTGGCCTACCTTGGTCTGTAATCGCAAAATACCCTGCAACCCGTTTTTCACAAACCCCTTCACCTAAACTCTCGGGCAACTCGAGGGAAAGGCGCAAAATATCTTCATTACGCCCCCTAAAGAGAGCCAAAGCCCGGTGAGATGGTATTTTCTTGATGGCTTCGGAAAAATCAAAGTAGTCAGAAAACTTGCTTCCTTCAGCCTCCTTGCCCTCAATAACCTTGGAAACCAGCAAGCCGTTTTCCCATAAGTATTCTCTCAAGCTACCTGTTAATTCGGCATCTTCGGAAAACTCTTCCATGAGAATTTGTTTTGCCCCATCAAGCGCTGCTTTTGTATCTGCAATGCCCTTTTCTTCATCCACGAAACTAGCGGCTTCATTTTCTGGCACTGTTTGAGGCTGCCCGAGGAGTTTATCTGCAAGGGCTTGAAGCCCCGCCTCTCTAGCGATCTGAGCTTTGGTTCGGCGCTTTTTCTTAAAGGGAAGGTACAAGTCTTCGAGCCGCGCTTTAGTATCTGCTTGTGCGATGGACTGGGTCAAAGCTTCCGTCATTTTACCTTGTTCAGTAATACTATGAACAACTGATGTCTTGCGTTCTTCAAGCTCACGTAAATACCGCAAACGATTATCAAGAAACCTGAGCTGGGTATCGTCTAACCCACCTGTAGCTTCTTTACGATAACGGGCAATAAAAGGAACTGTTGAGCCTTCGTCTAATAGATTAACCGTCGCATCAACTTGTTTAATTGAAGCGTTAATTTCAACTGATATTATTTTATTAATCAACATATTATAGTTATTTTCTCATCTTTAACTTTAGAGTGACTACTTTGTAAATATCTAACCCACTTAGATCAGCAATTTCATGAATGGGAAAAGCTGTTTCTTTAAGTAAAACCTCAGCATATTTTTCTGGCTCCATACGAACATTACTTTTGCTTTTTCGTATGGTTGAGGCAAAACGTTTTTGTTGGGCAGCTTTTGCTTTGTCCGCATCAGCATCAAGCCCACGCATACGAGCAGCATTGAATGCATGCTCGCGTTGCAGTTTTTCCATACGAAGCTGATAATCCATGAGGTCTGCATATTTCACAAACTCTTTGACTTGAATATCATCTTTTCTGGTTCGTTTAGGGTTTTGTGGAACCTGTGCAGGCTCTGGAGGTTGAGCTGCCGCAGCCTCTTCGAGGGTCATGCCATTCTTTGACGCCATCCGTTTGGCAGCTGTAAGGGCATTTGCCTGTTCACCAGGAAATGGGCTTGATTTAGCTAACTCAAGTAAATTGCGAAACCGTTTCCGTTCCGCAGAAGTAAACGGTGTACTACTAATTTTCCTTCTCTCCCAAGGCATGTAGAACTGTTTCGCAATTGCGCCCCCTCTTTCTACTCTATTGCCTCAGCCTTTTGCTAGGAAGATCATGAAAATCAATGGATTTTTGCAGATTCTCCATTCCCACTTTCCTCATAGACATGCACCCAATAGCCTTCCATTGGATTTTTATCTAAATAGGAAAGAAGTTTGGTTTTACAGTTTTTGTCACCTTCCCGTATGAGCAGTTGCCAAACTGGTTCTAACCGCTCTTCGTTTTTTTCCATTTGGGACATGGCAATAGACCCGCCCCATTCTACTGGAAATTCATCCAGGTAGTTACGGGCATAATGCTCAAAAAGTTTAGGGTCATTAATAATTACATCGAGGTGTGGCTCAAACATTAAGCGAAAACGTGGCATTTCTCCCTCCTGTTTCGGATTAAGAAATTCGTGTGAGCTTATTATATGGGGAGTCTTTCCCCATATTCCAATGATTGAGGCTTTGCTAAAAACAATTTATTTGGACTTAGGTGCTGCTTTCTTTGTCGTTTTAGCTGGAGCTTTTTTCTTTGCTGGGGCTGCATCTGGTTTCTGTTCTTCTTTCAATCGGCTTGTAATATTTTCTGCAGCCTGCCCAATCCCTGTTAGAATTGCACCAAGTTGATTTGCGGGTAAGAGGAGTTGAACGGTTGAATCCATAGTATCGCTGGTTGCTTGCTGCGCAAAAGTAATCCGGAAAACACCATTCACGTGGGTTACGTTGACAACCGCGTCAGCATAATAATTGGGAACATCGTTACTCATACTTTCCTCCTAAAAAGGGAATTCTATCTATCTTTCCTGCATGGCATCTGACATGCCAGCAAGGAGTGGTTCAAAAAGATATTCAAAGACCGTACGCTCGCCAGTCCGAATATTCGTCATCAATTGCATTCCTGGATAAAGTTGATACTTCCATTTACCCCGCTGGAAGTAACTTTGTTTAGTTTCAACCCGAACTTTGTAATATGGGTTTCCCTCCGGCGAAAGAATGGTATCTGGGCTAATTGCGGTAACAATCCCTTCAAGATCACCGTAACGCGCAGCGTCCGAAGAAGTCAGCTTAATAACGGCTTCTTGACCAATTTGGATATGGCCAATATCTGTGGTAGGGAGTTGAGATTCAACAACCAAGCGGTCTTCACCTGGTACAATATCAACCACATTATCCCCTGCTTTAACCACACCACCAATTGTGTTTACATATAAAGTTTTGATAATACCGTCGACAGGTGAGCGCAACACAGTCCTAATCAAACTGTCTGTGAACTTACGCTGCCGTTGGGATAACTCTCTGAATTCAAGCCGTGTCTTATCAAGCTCCGCTCTTGCTTCTTGGCGATAAGCATTGTCAATACTTTGCATCTGCGACCGAGCTTCACTCAAAGCATTCTTTGATCTTCGTAAGGCTGACTCATCAGCTTCAATATTACCTTTGAGTTCATTTGCTTTCTTCAAAAGCTCAAGATGATCATAACGTGTCGTTAATTTGTTTTTGATCAGTCCCTTACTAATGCTTATTTGTTCATTCTGTAACCTAAGAGCTGATTTTCCATGCTGAAGACGGGAGGCTATTTGAGTTTCTTCGTTTTGCCGCTGTCTAATAATCTGTTTTTGGCTTTCAATTTTACTGGCTTGGGATTTTTTCCTTATATCAAAACGCTCAATAGCCTGAGCTACCAAATTTGGATATTTTTCAATTAAATCTTCTGTATAAGCTGGGTTATCATTCCCTTCCGCTTCCGCTTGGAGACGAATAATATCAACACCAAGAGAGTCCAGACGGACATTAAGCTCAGCAACATCTGCATCACTGACCGTCGGTTCTAAGACAACAAGTTGCTGGCCTTTTTTAACAGCCTCACCCTCTTTAGCCGAAATTTCAAGAACAATCCCCCCTTCTAAGTGCTGAAGGGTTTTAAGCGAAGTCGAGGGGATAACTTCCCCTTGTGTCATACTAACAACATCGAGAGTTCCAACATTGATCCAAATAATGAAACTGACGCATGTCACTGAAAAAACCCAGAAAAACAATCGACTGACCAAATCCGTTGGGGGGTCATCTTCAGCATCTTCCGGGCGCCGACCGAGAACAGAAAAGATATCTTTGGCTTTTCGTTCCTCAACAGATTCCTTACCAAATCCTAAAAGCCCTTCTACAAATCTAATCGGAACAAGAAGGTGCTGAATAATTTTATCTTTAATACTCGGCTTTGGTTCTTCAGGCGGCACCCCCAAACCTAGAGGAGCACCCTGAGGTTTACCCTGCCCCTGGGCTTGCAGTTGGGCCATCATAGCTTGAAGTTGTTCTGGATTTGGCTGTGGAGGTGTTTGAGGTGTATCAGCCATTTTCTTCTGCCTCCACTTCCGCAATCGCTGCTTTAACTGTCTCAGGTTGGAACTCATCAGAGAAGAAGGTCACTCTTGGGACTGGTTTAATGCTCAAATCAACAGCTGCTGTTATCCCTTTAATCATACTTGCTTTGTGAGACATGATGACAATGGTTCTTTTCTCTTGAGCAAAGCGCCTGAGGACATTTGCCACAGCCTTTTTACCTTCATCATCAAAACCATCAGACATCTCATCAATGATGACTAAACGCCCCTCGCTCATCAAGGCACGCGCTAAAGCCAAACTCCGTCGCACCCCTACAGCAAGTTGGCGACCATTATCAGCAACCAAGGTTTCAAGACCATCTTGGCTCTCATCAACAAAGGAGCGCAACCCAGCTTCATCAATTGCTCGGTTTAACTTTGAAATGTCCGCCTCTGGATCAACCACCATGAGATTATCTGCAATTGATGCATTTAAAAAAGTCGGTTCTTGTGGGAGATAAACAATTTGTTTTCGCCACCATTCAGGGGCCACCTGCCTTGTCTCCATCCCATCGACAAGAATTTGCCCACGGACAGGCTCTAATAGCCCAACAAGAAGCCGCGCTAAAGTTGTTTTTCCTGTACCGGAAGAACCAACCACAACAACAATGCTTCCCGCTTCAAAGCGGACATTAAGGGACTCAAATAGTGGTGCAGGAGAACCTTGGAAAAGGAAAGCAAGGTCACGAAATTCAAGAGCCCCATGAAAATTGGCTTTTGCCGAACCTGCATCAGGCTCTAAGGGAACCTGAACAAACTCAGTAAGTTGCTTCAAGGCTTGTTGGGCTTTAGCTATAGCCGCGCCAATTTGGGCAAATTTTGAGATGGGCTGCATGGCCCTTGTTGCCATGATATTCGCACCAATCATAGCCCCGACATCCATATCACCTCGTACCGCCATGATTGCCCCGACGGTGATCACTGCAACACTCATAAGGCCGGTACCGCTTTGAGTAACGGCTTGCACCATTCCCTGCTTTACAGCGACCTTATCACGCAAAGCTTGAGCCGCATTATAAGCTTCAAACCAAGCTTTCTTCATAAAGCCTGCAGCATTAAAGGCGTGTACGGTATCAACTTCTCGGATAGCTGTTTCTAAAACAGCGCCTGATTGACTCGATGCTGCCCGAAGTTCATCGGTTGTTTCCCGAACTGCAAGGGTTCCCAAAATTCCGTATGCGAAAATTCCCCCAATGAAAAAAATGGCGATCATCGCTAAAAGCGGATTCAGTAAGTAGAGGAAGAAAATAAAAATAAACGAGAATGGTAAATCGAGAATTGTCGTCACATTGGTTGCGCTAAAAGCACTATCAACTTCAGTGGAGCTGTTCACAATCTCACGACGTTTTCCCGCCGGAATTGTCTCCAAAGCCGAGACTTTACCGTGGGCTAAAACTGCAAAGCCACCAAGAGTAACTTCTTCACCAGGGCGATGATTAAGCTCTTTTGCCATGCGATGGCGCACTTGCCGGAAAGCAAACTCTAGGAAAATGGCTATAACCGTACCGACAGTCAGGGTTGCCAAGGTTGAATCAACACCATGAGCTACATAACGGTTCAAAACCTGCATAACGAACAAGGGGGAAGCTAAAGCCAGAATATTGGACAAAAAGGCAGCAAGGATTAATTGCCAAGCTAAAACGGGCCGCTGTTTCAGACGTTTAATAAATTCTGACATTTTTCCCCTGAACTCATGTCTTTAAAGCATCTGATTAATCAAACAGTGTCCATATGCTTTTGGCAACTGAAAACAATAAAATATTAGCAAAAGTAAACAGATAGGCGAGGTCTTAAAGCTCCACCTAATTGTTTATGCTCCGCCAGAAAGATCGAAGTCAAAGTGATCAAGTGTGCCTGTCATACCTTCAATTTCGATTTCCATATCAACAGTACCATTGAGATCAACGTCAAATTCAAGTTTTGTACCATTGATCCTGGCATCGACATCACCAACCGAATTACCCATCGACCAAGATGCGCCAATTCCAAGGTAAGTAAAGCCGATATCCGTAGCAAATGAAGAAATATCAATCATGTCTTCATCGGCATTAAAGTCTTGAATGGTATCACTATTACCGACTGCCGAATCACCCGTAGTTGTATAGACAAATCTATCCATCCCTGCTCCACCGATGAGGTTATCAGCACCATCACCACCTATTAAGGTATCGTTACCAGCACCTCCGAACAGCACGTCATCACCGCCGCCACCGTTTAGGGTGTCAGCTATTGTCCCCATTTCACCAAGGATAAGTTCATTTGCAGCTGAACCAATTTCATCAATAGCAATTTGATAGGTATCTCCACCAGTTGGTGTACCTAAATCAAGGTGACCATTGAAGTTGATTTCCTCAATTGCATTCGTCGCAAGATGATCTTGTAAAGTAAGAGTCGTGGTGGTTCCTCGGAAGCTGAAATCAAGAACGACATCATCCGTTGCAATATCCCGATGACCACCAATCAGCATGGCTTCATCGCCTTGCATCATGATAGTATCGGTACCGCCACCATCAATAATGGTATCGTGACCACTACCTGCATTAATAACAACTGCATCATTACCTAGCCCAAGATCAAGAATATCATCACCAGAACCACCGATAAGAATATCATCGCCAGCTGCACCGCTAAGTGAATCCGCCCCTTCAAGACCATACATGGTATCAACACCTGCAGAACCCGTTATACTATCAACCCCAACAGTACCAACAGAATCTCCGATAACAGTTACACCAATAAGGTCTTCTGGGCTTGGCGGGCTGGTAACATCTTCCATACCAATAAGGGTGCCATCAAAAGTACCGCCATGCACGTATAGATAGCCAGTAGACCAAGGCCCATACGCGTCAACACCAGTTTCAACAAAGAAGTTAACGGAGTTTGCTGGTGCAAGACTAATGATATTAGCAATGGTAGTGGCTTTATCCGTGGTAAAGGTCCATGGCGTTTGCAGAGGATCATAAGAAATCCCTGACATGCCAATAAACTCAATTTTATCCTTACCGACTTCAAAATCACCGATAGAGTCAGTGTTTCCAGCGGCAGTGGTTGAATCACCAGGATTAAACTCAAAGATATCAGCACCGCTACCACCGGCAAGCTTATCAGCACCTGCACCACCAATTAAGATATCTGCACCGTCTCCTCCCATCAGTGCATCATCACCAATTCCACCGAGCAAGGTATCAGCACCTCCTCCAGCAAAAATGATATCATTATCAGCTCCGCCGTCGAACCAATCGTTATTGTCTTGGCCCAACATCCAGTCATTACCAGCCCCACCAGTTAAGGAGCTACCACCAACTGCAGTATGAGCTATGAGATCATCCGTAGCCCCACCGCTGGTACCAAAGCCGTTTGCCAGGGTATAGGTTATTTCACCACCGCCTGAACCATTATGAAGGTCGAACACTGTTATCGTACTTAAGCCAGACCCCGAGAACTGGTTCTGCAAGAGGGTAGATCCTGTAAGGTCAAAATCTCCGCCAGAGCTGAAGTTAACTTTCAGATCATTTCCAACAATATCAAAGCCCATAACCGGCATTGCACCTGAACTCAAGCTATCAGAACCGCCGCCACTAATTATGGTATCATCACCACCTAGATAGCCAAAGACATCATCTCCTACCCCACCAACGAGGATATCATTACCAACTGAAGGATCGGCCACCGTAACGGCTGGAGCAGAACTACCAGTAATGATATATGTACTAGCAGGCGCGGTAATAACCCCTGTCAGTTTAACCAAAGTTCCATCAAATGGATTGCCGACAGATTTCACATAGAGATAACCATCACTACCATCTGTAATGAAGTAAATCGCATTATCGATTGCTCCTGCAGCATTATTACCCACTGTTGTGGCAATATCTGTTGTCCAGGTCCATGGGGTTTGAGCATCGTCATAAGTGACGCCGCTGATGTCATCAAATTGGATATGGTTCATTCCAACATTAAAATCGGTGATCGTATCATATTGATTAGCTGCTAGAACTGAATCACCAGCTTCAAAGGCAAAGGTATCATTGTCTGCGCCACCTGTTAGGGTATCAGCACCCGCTTCACCAGCAAGTCTGTCATCACCAGCCCCGCCGTCGATCGTGTCGTCGCCGTCATTACCCCAGATTTCGTTGAAGTGAATAGTACCTGTTAGGGTATCGTTAAAAGCACTACCTTCGACGTTCTCAATACCCGTAAGCGTGTCATTACCTGATCCGCCAGTTGCCGTACCTGTCGCTAGGTTTACGGTTACACCTGCAGTTGCATGTGCATAGATAACTTCATCGCCGAAGGTGCCACCTGCACCATCACCATAAATGGTATCGTCACCGTTGCCCATGATGAAGATATCGTCACCATCACCACCTGTCAGGGTGTTAGTTCCGCCACCGCCTGTAGTCAGAATATCATTACCATCGCCGCCTGTAATGGTGTCATTTACGGCAGCTCCACCTGCCCATACCCAATTGCTACCATCTGCAAGTGTGCCTGTGCTTAAGGTTGAAACAGTATAGGTTGTCAGCCCATCGTAAGGATCATATTCTTCAAAGACGAGGGCTTGTCCTGCACCTGTGTAAGCATTTTCAACGGTTATTGATCCAAGATTTCCAAAATCATCAGAGTGGCTAATGGTAAGAGTAGTACCAGAGCGAACGGCATTGTGCACTTCATAAGGTTCTTCGACACGAAGAACGTCTGTGAGATCATCTATCGTATCAATGACGATGGTATCATCGCCACCGGAAACAATAATCGTATCGACCCCTGCTCCACCGTGGAAGGTATCATCGCCAAGACCGCCGTCGAGGGTATCCATACCCATGCCGCCTTTGAGTTCGTTGTCGGCATCACTACCCGTGATTACGTCATTGTACATTGTACCGTGGACGTTTTCGATATTGGCCAAGATGTCTGTATTACCATCACCATCAACACCCGTTCCTGCTCCAAGGTCAATCGTGACACCACTAGGAGCCGTACCATCCAAGTAGTAATCGATCGTATCGTTACCGTCCCCACCATCGATTGTATCAACACCTTGACCACCTTTGAGCCAGTCATCACCAGCAAGGCCGTTGATCGTATCGTTACCCGCCAAACCTTCAATGACATCATCACCCGCAGTGCCATCAATAGTGTCATCACCTGCCGTTCCAACAGTTGGAATAATGTTGGTGATAAAGCCTGGGTTAGCCTGAAGGATGCCATCTGTTGCTGCACCCGGCAGGATGATTTCCATGTCAACTGTTGCATCACCATTAAGGCTAATTTCTAGAGTAGTACCATTTAAGCGGACTTCTGTATTACCACTACTGGTAAAAGCTCCGTTGGAAGCAATATACGTAATTGGTGAATTAGCAATCCCATCAAGGAAAATTACATCCATGGTTGGATCAAAGTCGATGATAGATTCACCAGCACTTACTGCGGCTTCAACAGCTGCTGTATAAGCAAAGACATCATTGCCTGAGCCACCCGTCAAGCTATCGCCTAGGTTACCTCCTGTAATAACGTCTTCACCATTGCCGCCGTCAAGAGTATCGACCCCATTCCCACCGAGGATAATATCGTTGCCATCTTGACCCATGATGGTATCGCTACCACCACCACCATCAATGATGTCACCTTTTGCACCACCATCAATGAAATTATCTAGCGCATCACCAGTGATGATGTAATTGAAGTGAACAAGCCCATCAGCAAATTGAAGTTTACCAATATTTGTCAGAGTGTTTACATCGCCAGTTCCGTTATGCGTAACCGTTCCAGTACCACCACCATTATCAGCAATCGTGTAATCAGCTTGATTGCCAGAAAATACCGCAACATCGGCACCACTGGAGTAACCACCACCACCGTTAAGGATATTATCCCCTAAACCACCGTCAAGGGTGTCAACACCATCACCGCCATCAAGGGTGTCGTGACCATCACCACCAGCAAGCGTATCATCATGAGATCCACCAGACAGCACATCGTTGCCCAAACCGCCATCAACTATATCGTTACCAGATCCACCGGTTAGGGTGTCGAAGCCATCATTACCCATGATTGTATCATCACCACCACCACCATCTATAGTATCTGATTGAGTTCCACCATCGATCTGATTGGTTAAAGAATCGCCGTTGATCACGTAATTAAGATCTTGGAAGCCATCAGCAAACTGTAAGCGACCAACAAACGACAGTGTATCAATTCCTTCTGAACCTGAATGGGTCACTGTAGCTGAACCGCCACCAAGGTCATTAACGGTGTATTCTGACTGATTGCCCGTGAACATAACGATATCAGCACCGTCAGACAGGCCGCCGCCGCCACTGATAGTATCGTTTCCATCACCACCAGTTAAGGTATCAACGCCATTCCCACCATCAAGGGTATCATCACCTAAACCACCAGAAAGAGTGTCATCGTGTGAGCCACCCCAAAGAAGATCATTTTGATTACCACCCATCAGGTAATCATTACCATTGTCACCATAAAGGGTATCTGAACCATCATTACCAAGGAGCGAGTCAACACCGCCACCGCCGGAAATTGTATCGGCTAGAGTGCCACCAAGGATCGTATTATCAAGGCTATCGCCTGTAATAATGTAGTTTAGATCAATATTACCATCATCAAATTGAAGGACGCCAATGTTGGTAAGGGTATCAACACCACCAGAAGCCGTATGGGTTACTGTAGCAGAACCACCACCTAAATCGGCAATAGTGTAATCCGCCTGGTTACCATCAAATTTAGCAATATCAGCTGCAGAGGACGTACCGCCACCGCCGTTAATGGTATCATTACCATCGCCGCCAATTAAGGTATCAACATCAGAACCGCCATCAAGGATATCATCACCAATACCGCCACTAATGAGATCATTTCCATCACCGCCGGAAATAGAGTCATCACCTTCATTTCCATAGAGGGTGTTAGCACCTGAATCACCCGTAATAACTAACGGTGCTTGGGGGTCAACAACAGATGTTGGGTTAGCATCCAGTTGGCCAATGGTCGTTCCTGGAAGGCTGATTTCCATATCTTTGACGCCATCACCATCCAAATCGATTTGAAGCGTGGTGCCTACGAAGCGAATTTCACTATTAGTATTATCGCCTGTAAAGGCCGTTGAAGAGAGGTAGTTCACCACTCCTCTTGTCAGGCCATCAAGCAAAATAAGATCATTGGCTGGGTCAAAATTGGTAATTTTCTCCCCTGCCCCAATAGCAGCATCAGCTGCTGATGTGTAAACATAGGTATCACCACCAGCACCACCAGTTAAGGTATCTCCACCGCCACGACCAACAAAAGCCCCACCTACGGCGTCACCAGTAATAATATCAACGCCAGAACCACCAAAGACAGTATCGGCTCCCATAACGGAAATCGTATTACCACCATCAGCGAGGACAAGCGTATCCTGTCCTGCGCCCATATCCACAGTTGTCCCGGTAACAGCATTAAGTAAAGTAAGCGTATCGTTACCCGCGCTTGCGGTGATAGTTTCTGCACCAGACACGTCTACGCTTTGAGTACCGGATGCGTCTAGATAGAGCTTATCAGCAGATCCTGTCCCCATATCGATGACCGTGCCCGTTTGGACGCCATTCAGTGTTAATGAATCATCGCCATTACCTAATAAGATATTCGTCGCTGCCGTCAGGTCGGATTCAACTGTCACATAGTCACTATAAGCACCGACAGCATCTGTGACCGTGATTGTCTCAACATTTTCTACATTAATTGTATGGGACAAAGTATTGGCAAGAACAACTTGATCCGTACCCGCACCACCATCAATGGCAGTGTTCATCATGGTATCAGTTGAAGAGAACTGATCGTTACCAAGGCCACCAAGCAACACATTGTCACCTGTACCGCCATCAAGAGTATCGTCACCAGCACCACCAATAAGCCAATCATTACCAGTACCACCCGTCATCAAACCGCCACCAGCAGAAGAGACAAGAATGTCATTAAAGCCATCACTACCATTGGCACCAAGTGTTGATGTCAGGTTATAAGTTTGGGTCCCAAGGCCTACATTTTCGAGATCAATTCCGCTTAAGGTGGCAATAGAGCCTCCTGCGAACTGATCAACAAAGGTGATCGTTCCACTTTCAACAAAATCACTATTTGAGCTTAAGCTCACGATCAAATCATTGCCAGAAACACTGAAGCCCATAAACGGAATGGATTGGAGGTCTATGCTATCTGATCCACCACTACTAATCAGGCTGTCATTACCACCTTGATATTGGAAGACATCATTTCCAGCTGTACCTGTCAGAATATCGGTACTTCCAGCACCGGCATCGGGATCAGGAACAATATTTTCTGTAATATTTAGAGTGACCGTAATTGGGGCAGATGTAGCACCATTTCCATCTTCAACACGATAAGTAAAGCTAGCAGCTCCAGTTTGGCCTGTTGTTGGTGTCACAACAACATCACCGTTACCATCGATTATGACTGAATCAAGAGGCCCAGTGATACTGGCGATACTCGCAGCCTTGATGGTCAATACATCTGAAGTATCAACATCGGTATCATTAGCAAGCAATGTGCTGGCATCGATCGTTGTGACATTATCTTTCAAAACTGTCGCATTATCATTAGTGCCAACAGGTATGTCATTTGAACCATTAATGTTAATGGTTATATTATGCGTCGTGCCGTCAACAGTGGTTACTTGATATACATCTACGAGGTTTTCACCAACCGCAAGAGCCTGAACTGCAGCATTGCCGTTATCTAGAATGAAGCTCCATGCACCACCAACTGTAATATCGAAGTCACCGTAAGTACCCGTAGTTCCAGGTTGAGCAACAAATGAGTTTTCACCAACATCAATATCCGTAACAGTCAAGGCTCCGCCGACTGCTGGGGAACTATCTTCTGTTACTGTTCCTACATCGCTGCCAGAGAAGGTCGCTGGATCATTGATGGAATTAACCGTCAGGTTAACCGTATAGACCGGAGAAACACCTCCATTATTATCACTTACCGTATAGGTGAAGCCGTCTGGACCATTGTAGTTTGCATTTGGTGTATAGGTGTAAGCCCCAGTTGAGGCATTCAAAGTCAACGTACCATTACTCGGTAGTGTTCCTTCGATCCAAGTTTTGGTATCTCCCTCAACATCAGATGCCGTCAAAGTACCCATTTTGGCCGTATCTTCATCTGTTGAAAGGTTATAACTACCAGCAACAGGCACATCATTAACTGAGTCAACATCAATATTGATGGTCTTGGTGGTTGTTAACGTTCCATCCGTAATATCAACAACAAAACTATCCGTACCAAAATAATCACCCGTTGGGGTATAGGTGAAGGTACCATTGGCATTGAGAGCAACCGTCCCATTAGTCGCTTGTGTGTTTAATGAGAAACCACTGGTAAGGTCATCACCATTTGGATCAAAAGCCTTTACTACCCCATTAAAGACAGTGTCTTCAACAGCATGGACATCGATAGGATCAGTTATATCTGGCCCAGTCGATGTGATAACAGGAGTACCAAGGACTGTCCCGTTATTAGCATTTGTCGTCGCATCAATGACCTGAGTAGTACCAATGTTATCAAGAGGCCAATAGCCTTCAAGAGTTGGATTTGATGCAGGGTCAATGACCTTATTATAATTTTGAGAAATTTCTGACTGGTCCCGAGCCTCATTCCAGATACGAACTTCCGAGATTTGGCCGTTGAAATAGCCTTCTGGACCTGAGCCATTTTCAATTGCACCAATCAAAACATTCATGGCACTTGGCTCGATACCCGTAAAGGTCGTTCCACTTATCTTGGTCGTCGGCACCTCAATTCCATTGGCATAAATATGGAAGCCGCTTGAATCTGCAGTCGCCGCTAAGTGAATCCATTCACCCGTATTAACTACCACATTATCGGATTGATAATTAAAAATAGATCCATTATCGCTGGCAACGAAGAAGTTTAATTTGCCATTGTCTAAGATGTTTAATGCGAATTGTGCGTCAGTATTATGCCAACGAGTTAAGACTGAGTTATTACCTATTTGAAGCGTATTTACATTGACCCAAGCCTCAAGAGTCAATGCATCAGTAGTTGTGACGGAATCAATAGAAGAACTACTAGGCACATTAACATAATCAGTAGAACCATTAAGCTGCAAAGCCCCGTGCACTTCCTCTCCTACTGGGATAAATACTGAGGTTGGGGTACCTACCGGTGTCGCTGATGCATCTACACCATTTGGTGCGCTGTCAGTGAAATCACCTTCAAGTTTCCAATTGATCAACAAGTTGGCTGTTGATGGGTCTACCCCGTCCATATTTGCAGCAATAACTGGCTGGGCTAACTCAGTATCCCAAACCCGCACATCAGATAGTACTCCTTCAAATGAATCCAACGGTGAGCCACTACCATAGATAGTGCCAATTGTCGTATCTGTATCTGCATGAGTATCGTCAGGAATTGAGCCAGATATAGCTCCACCACCTGAAGCTTGAC
>JAPHRK010000054.1 GCA_026196105.1 Rhodospirillales bacterium
AGCTTGTTGCCCACGCCAGTTCAGTGAAAACTTGAAGTTGCTTAGTTTAAGCTCCTGAAATAGGAGCTTAAACAGGTTTGGCTTAACAACTAAGTTATGCTGAGAGTTATTTGTAACTTTGATTTGCATGTGACTCCAAATCGACTGAAACATACCACTCGTTATCTCAATAGCGGGGCAGGTTAATACGAGTTATTACTGGCTGGGACAACCCTTTCCCTGGAAGAGTAAGCAATTCACCATGGTAAAAAAATAAAGAACCTTCTGGTGATTTCAGTTTCTGAAGCGTTAAGCTTCAGCTTACATATCTTCGAAAGAGATTCACAATCTGTGGTCTTGTATAGGAGGCAAAAATTATCTTTTATCTGCTTGCAGATGCCTTAACTACGCGCAAGTTACGAGCTTTTTCTACAAGACCACCACTAACAATGGGAAACTCTACCCAGAAAGTGCTGCCCGCGCCCAATTGGCTTGTAAACCCAATATTTCCCCCCATGTTTTCTACCAATTCCTTGGTAATAACCAAGCCGATACCGGTACCCGCAATATCGGAATTTTCTAACCCTAGCCGCGAGAAAGGTTTAAAGATATGAGATTGCTGCTCCTCAGCAATGCCATGGCCTGTATCTGTAACAGAAAAGCGAATATGAGTGTTCTCCCTTTCTTCTACAGAGAGAGTGATCGTGCCTTGTTGACGGTTATATTTTACTGCGTTCGAAAGAAGGTTGAGCAAAGTTTGGCAAAAACGGGTTTCATCCACAGTGATCATGGGTAAAACCCAAGTCCTTGTGCGATCATAAAAAGTAATATCTGACTGGTTGGCTAAGTTTTCAGCAATCGCAGTGCAATTTTCGATGAGTGGTGTGGGGTCTAGCGTTGCAATATTGGTTAAATCCTGTCCAGCTTCGATCGCAGCCAAATCCAAAATATCATCAATTAAGGTCAGCAAGTGGTCTCCCGCTTTGAGTACGTGATCAACCGCAGTATCTTGCGTCTGCGTAAGTTTTTGTCTTGTGTCCGTTTTCAGAATTTGAGTGAAACCAAGGATTGCGTTTAATGGGGTACGCAGTTCGTGACTCATGGAGGAAAGAAACTTAGATTTGGCCCTATTAGCTTCTTCAGCCTTGTCCTTAGCCGCTATTAGGGCTTTCTCCATTTGTGTTTGCTCGGTGATATCTCGCCAAATGGATCTGCTGCTAACGATTTCACCATTTTCATTGCGAACTGCGGAGACGCGTAGGCTAACATTGAGAAAACTACCATCCTTTCTTTTGACCATCAGGTCATCACTTCTCGCACTGCCAGTTTCAACAAACCTGTTAAGACAAGTTCTTGCTATTTCAATTGATTCTGGGTGATAGAAATCTGAGATGGGCCTACCAATAACCTCTTCCTTGCTGAAACCAAGAACAGAGGTAAAAGTATCGTTGCATTGCAAAATCTTTACCGTTTTTGCGCCGACTGAACAGTATATGTCTGGTGCATTATCATATAAATCGCGATAACGCTCCTCATTAATCTTGAGTTCTTTGTTCGCGATTTCTGCTTTTTTGATAGCATCTTGAAGAAAGAAATCCATTTTTTGCCGATAAGAAATAAAATCTTGGATACGAATGATAACAACCAAGGAAATCCCGATGACCATAGTAATGGCAAGAAAATTGGCAGTTATTGAAAAATTCCGTATCTCTTTAAATTTTTTTTGCCTTTGTTTGAAAACTTCAATCTCTTCGACACCCATCTCCTCAATTACGACTCGAATTTTGTCCATAATGTTTTTGCCAATATCGGTTTTGACAATTTTGAGTGCGCTTTCAAAACCTACCGATTGGTTCAGTAAAATGGTGTCTTGAAGTTCTCTTATCTTTTTTTCAATGAGAAATTCTAGGTTAACCATCTTTTCCTGGTGGCTTTGATTATCGCCAATCATATTTTTTAAAATGGGTAATTTGAATTCTACTTTCTTAACTGCAGTGTTAAATGGCTCTAGATATTTTATGTCATTTGTAAGAAGGTATCCCCGTTGTCCTGTTTCCGTATCCTGTAATAGAGATAAGACCTCTGCCAGAGCTTTTTGGACCTGCTGAGAGTGTGAAACCCATTCCTGAGACCTATCAGCTTCTCTGTTCATATAGAAAGTAATGGCAAGTACGGATAAAAGGGCCAGAAAAGCGAAAGAAATGCTCTTGGTGCCAAGAATAGTGGGAGCCGCTTTTGATTGCAGAGAATCTTTAAGCTCTGGATATTTGTCTGGTTCTTCGTTATTCATTTTTTTTACCAACCATAAATGCAATTTAAAATCATTATAGATTGGTGGTGTGAACCGTGTATTGATGCTTTATGAATACGATGCTAAGAACGAGTTGGAAATTTCCAATGGCAGAATGGCTGTAACGCTTGATCATTTGTTTGATTTTTCATCTTCAAACGATACAGAATGGATCAAATCTATGAGCGTTAAACACAATCATATTTAGGCGTATTTTACCTAAAAGTATCACGTAATAATACATTGAAGATATTTTATAAAGTTGGAGGTTTAACCCCAATAACGCCCTGTCACGCCGAGTACGACTGTTATCAAGCCAATAGCTAAGTTTGTGGCGACAAGTTTTCTGATAACGGCTAGTTTTTTGACGCCAAGGGGCATGTTCCCTTCTGCAACAGCAGTTCGGAATTTGGGCCATACACGGAAGTATAAAAATCCAAAAATTCCCATCATTAGCCAACCTGTGCCTTCCATCAGGTGGACATGTAAATCAATTTCTGCGTGGCCTCCAAATTCAACCAGAACCATCCAGTAGGCGGAAGCAAGGAGCCCAGCAATAGCAATCCAAACCCAGGTAAAGAACCGAGAGAATACTCGACTCCACAATTTCAATCTTTCAGGAGGAGGCTCTATGCCTGGAACACTTGGTCGTAAACATACATAAGCAAAAAACATCCCTCCAACCCAAATCACAGCACATAAAATATGAATTGCAATGGCCAAGATTATCATACTGAGCAAACCTTCATTGTAAGGGCAAACGTTTGTGGTGTTATATTGCAGTTATATCATTCAGAAAATATCAAGAACATATAAGTTCTTTTCTAAATAATTCCACTCAAAGTTATGCCAACAAGGTGTTTGGTTTATTTATGTATATAGAAAAATTTATTCTGAATAAATTGCTTATTATTAGTATAAATTAATTATAAAATACTAGTTTTGCTAATATATTATGTTGTTAAGCATGACAGTCATAATACAAATGATGTATTTATTGTTTTATGTTGGGGAGTTTATATATTATTTGTATAGTTATGCTGATTTGGGGTTAAGTGGGGGTTGTTGCGGGTGGCTTGTGTGTGGAAATATTTTAAAGTTTTGCACTCACTTCTATTTACGATTTTAGTGGGTTCTGTTTCCGCACATGCAGAGCAAACCCTCAACTATGGTCTCCATCAAAACAAACCCCTGAATTTTAAAGATGATAAAGGGCAAGTAAAAGGCCTAGTCATTGATGTCTTCTCCCATGTTGCTCAACAAGAAAATTGGAAAATTAATTATCAACCTTGTACGTGGGCGGAGTGTTTGGCACGCCTTGAGAATGGTGAAATTGATGTCTTAAGTGCGATTGGTTTTACGGAAAAAAGATCGCAGATTTATGATTTTACTGATACGCCTATAATTACCAACTGGGGGCTCGCTGTTACCCAGCCGAAATCAAAAATCAACTCCTTGATTGACCTTAGTGGCAAAGTTGTCGCTGTTATGAAAAAGGCAGGCCACACACGGGCATTCAAAGAAATGCTTAACAGGTTCAGGGTTGAAGCCGTTTATTTAGAGGTTGATAGCTTCAAAGAAGTCCTGGAGGCTGTTAGTAAAAAACGAGCAGATGCTGGTGTGATCAATCGTCTTTTTGCGTCACAGTATTCCAAAAAATTTAAGGTTAAGGAAACTTCGATTATCTTTAACCCTATCGAAATTCGTTATGCTTTTACCAAGGGAAAACACAAAGCGCTTGTAGAAACTTTGGACCGTCACCTTTCTGACCTGCATGAGACGGAGAGGTCGGTTTATTATCAATCGTTAGAGCGTTGGTTTGGCAAAGCCAGTGGAAATGAAATCGCTGTGTGGCTAAAATCAGTGGCTATTATTTTAGCCGTTGTCGGTATTATTTTGTTGGGATTAACCCTTTTCTTTAAATTTGAAGCCAAAAAGAAATCTCAGGCCCTAGCAGAAGAAATCGATGACCATACAAAAACCCAACAAGAGAATGAGTCTCTTTTCAAAGCCATTGTTCATTCCGGCCCTGCTTCTCTCATTATATCCGATGCAAAAACGGGGCGTTTGATCTATGCCAACCAACGAGCCAAAATTCTTTTTGATATAGCTTTTGGTGAAGACGAAACGCAATATAATATGATTCAATTCTTTGAATCTAACGAACAGCGAGAAGAATTGCGCGAAATTCTCAATAAAGGTGGAATTTTACGTGATCGCGAGGTCATGATGAAACGTTGCAATGGTCAGGTCTTTTGGGCTTCAGTGACGGCTAATCCTATGCTGTTTAAAGGGCAAGATACCTTTGCAACCTCCATACTAGATATTACCGAACGAAAAGCCCAAGTCGCATAAAAAATTATTGGAGAACATAATGAGCCAAGAAATGTTTGAAAAAGGCAAGGCGATGAGAAGCCAGGTCCTCGGTGCTGACTATGTTGATAATCTTTTAGAAAACTCAGATGATTTTAACCTTCCCTTTCAGGAGGCCGTAACCGAATGGTGTTGGGGGTTCGTGTGGGGAGACGAGACATTACCGCCTAAAACCCGCTCCATGTTAAACCTAACAATGCTAGCTGCTCTAAATCGTATGACCGAATGGGAGCTTCATTTAAAGGGTGCCATAAAAAATGGTGTTACCCAGAATGAAATCCGAGCGATTCTTCATCAAATAACGGTCTATTGTGGAGCTCCGGCGGGGGTGGAGTGCTTCCGTATTGCCAACCGGATTTTTGCGGAGAAAAATGACCAGTAACTGTTTCTTGTCCCACTGGTCTTCCTATTTGGTTGTTTTGACTTCTTTCTCTCGGCGACCTTCGTTATGAACCTGAAGGCAATTAGAGGAAAAACTATTGCCATTTCAATCCTCTACTCAATCCCGATTACTTTGAATATCATCGGGTTTGGAAACATGGGAAGGAATACTAGCTGGCAGCCATCTCTAGAAGTTCCTCCTCTGTGTTGAGGTAGTCAGCTGGGCTATCGTAATTGTTAGAGACTGCATAGGTTTGGGGGATGAGATAAGACATATCGAGTTCTATCTTACCGATGCTGAGGGTCTCGATCATTTCGCCATTCGGAGATTTGAGGTCGATGGTTCCCCAATCTCGGATACGGTCACCATTAAGACCTTTTGAGTTGAAGCTAAACAAAACGAGACTGATAGCAGTGTTATCTTCGGATTTAACCATATGGATGTTAAAGCCGTCTTGTAAGGCCCAGTCGTTGTTTACTCCAATGAAGTTTATCTTAGAAATTTCACCTAAAGGTCCGCCTTGAATTTCCAGCCGGTCGCCAGCTTTGCAGAGGATTGTGTCATTGCCTTCGCCAAGACTATACTTATAAGTGTCAGAATTCTTACTTTGCTTGAATAGGGCGGTGGTATTGGAGTCTTCTGAAAAATAAATGCTACGACCATCTTCGCTAAAAGTTAAGTTGTCTAAATAAGCCATTGCCTGTGATTCCATGTGGTTTCCAGTCGTGTAACTGTTGGTTTGAAAACTCATTGATGCCTCCTGCTGCTGCCGTTTGGATTACTTGAACATTGTTATAGGAGTTTTTTTAATGGCCGTGGTTTCTCAGATGTTTCTCTGGAAAAAAAGTCAATATGGAGTTGATTAAAAGGTCTGTTGAGGGGGAATGACTGACTGACCTATCTTTATTGCAGGCCTATCGTTAGGCGAAGGGGTAAAATAGGAAGAACCTTCTTCAATACAGGCAATCATCTGATCTAGGAGTATAGCGACTGAGTTATTTCTTTGCTGAAAGTACTTTGAATGTTGTAGAACAATAGTAGATTAGAATTGCTATAAAAAGGTAGGGTGATGTCTCAAACAACTTATGAAAAATTAGGTGGCTATGCTGCTGTGAATGGTATCGTTAAGGATTTTTATGAAAGAGTCATGGCGTCTGACTCCCTAAAAGGGTTTTTTGTTGGTGTTGATATGGATAAGCAGGCCACACACCAAACAAAATTTATTTCCTCGCTCCTTGGTGGCCCTGTTTCTTATACAAATGAACAGCTTCAAATTGCTCATCAGCACTTGAAGATTAACGATACCCATTTTGACGACATTCAGGCCCTCCTAGATGCGACCTTAAAAGATAACCTCATCCCTCAAGAAGTCAGAGCAGAAATCGTCGCAGAGTTTGAGGCTCGGCGAGGGGTTATTGTTACCTAAAGCACGCCCGCTTATTTTAAATCCCAACTATCGTGACAAACGCGGCACATTGCGGTCATTTGTTGAATATTTTCAAAGGCTTTTTGGTAATTTTCAACTGTTGGAGGTTTCTTCGCTTTAAAGGCATCTGTGGCAAAGGCAGTGGCGGCGTTGTGATATTCCGTGCCCATATCCATGAATTCTTGAGGGGCAAATTGTGAAACCGCTATTTTATCCTTTTTGCCATGGAATTTTTGACGCATTTCCTTCCGAGATAGGCCAACAATTGATTTTTGCTTCGCCATAATCTCTTCAATAGTTTTACCCTTGCTTTCCATCTTTTCCCACAATTTGTGGCCCTTAGTCATGCGAATAGTCGCAATCGTCGCTGCCTCTGTGAAATCGCCTTCAGCAAGGGCCGCCATTATATCATCCAAATTATCAATATGATCCTGCATCTCCTGCAAAAGCATAGCCTTCACAGGTGGGGGTAAATCTACGATCTCTGCCGCAGTTGCTGGGGGGGCGGTAAAGTAAATAGCCGTGTAAAATCCAATGGCGGTAATGGCAAGCGTGAGACCCTTGGCCAGAATAGTATTCATGATAACCTCGTTGATTAGGTTGACGGATAAAAGCTAAATGTTATCAAGCGCTAAGGTACAGGATAAGTGTGTCTGCAATATTTCAAAGTCCAGAAAAAATAATTATAATTGATGCTTGATATCGAATGGTTGGATCACATTGATAATTTATTACTAACCCCCATATAAAAAATGTGTGTTAGTAATAGAAATTGACACTCAGCGATATATATACAACAAGCAGAAACCTGAAGTGGTTAAGCTTCATAACAAGATTTTTTATATTGAATTATCAAGCATGAGCCAGCTTACGGAGAAGAATAAAAAATGCTGGCTTTCTTGCGCAAGAAGACAAAAAAAACTCTAGGGTTCAGGCTTGTTCTATATATTTTGCTTTGTAGTTCATTAGTCACACTGATTGTTACCTCTATCCACATTTACTATGATTATCGAGTGGATTTGAATCTCATTGAATCACGGATAAACCAGATCAAAAAAACCAATCTTGCAAGCCTCTCCAATGCTGTTTGGGTTTCAGACGAGAGTAACATTCGTTTAATGCTTGAAGGCATTTTGCGTATCCAGGATATGCAATATTTGGAAGTATTGGAGAACAGTGAAACAATCGTTTCCGTTGGGGAGCCTCAAGAAGACAATATCGTTTCGAGATCATTCGTGCTTTCTTACCCGTATAATGAGCGTATTCTTGAAATTGGAGAGTTGAAGGTTATTGTCAGTCTTGACGGTGTTTATAACAGGCTGATCAATAAGGTTTTGGTTATCCTTGGAACCCAAGCCGTTAAGACCTTTATCGTTTCCTTTTTTATTCTTTTCATTTTTTACTTTCTTGTTGGTCGCCATTTCTTTTTCCTGGCAAACCAGGCCCGAAACGCTACCCATGGAATAGGACCTCACCTCTTTTTCCTTAATCGGCCTCAGGAAGAGAGTGTACAAGGTGATGAGCTAGATCAGCTTGTTGAATCTTTCAATACGATGGCGACAAAGATGCTTCAAAATGAAAAGAGGTATCGCACAATCATTGAAACGACTTCTGAAGGATTTACGCGTTTTGATGCTGAAACCCAGAAGGTTGTCGAGGTTAATCAAGCTTTATGTGAAATTCTTGGCTATAGCCGTGAAGAACTACTCTCTGGCTTCCCAAACGAGTTCACAGATCTTAAAAACCGTCAAGTTTTGAAAAAGAATAAAGATTATCTAGATCAAGCCTCACATAATGTATTTGAAGTTACTTTGATCTCTAAAGCTGGAAAACAAGTCGTGCTAAGGGTTTCTGCTTCAAATTTGCTTGATCCTTCAGGGGGATTACTTAATATTTATGCGTTTTACACAGATATTACTAATGCTAAATTAGCTGCAGAAGAGCTTGAGCAGCACCGCGATCACCTCCAAGAACTGGTCAAAGATCAAACGCATGAATTAATCCATGCTAAAGAAGCCGCAGAAACGGCAAATCAGGCGAAGTCTAAATTTATTTCTTCAATGAGCCATGAATTAAGGACGCCGTTAAACTCAATAATGGGATTTGCGCAACTTCTGCAAATAGACAAAGAAATTTCTGGTGACGAAAGAAGAAATGCTTCCATAAATTATATTTTGAGTGGGGGGGAACACCTTTTAACTCTCATTAATGATATTTTAGATTTAGCAAAAATTGAAAGCGGCTCTATCGCCATTTCAATGGAAAACGTTACTCCAGGAGACGTGGTTCGTGACTGTCTTGAGCTAATGGCTCCGTTGTCAGAAAAAGCTGAAATCACTATCATCGATGAAGTGCTTAGTGGTACCCACTTACCCATGATACAAGCCGACCCGACAAGACTTAAGCAAGCTTTGGTGAACTTAGTCTCTAATGGAATTAAGTATAATAAGCCTAATGGGTCGGTAAAAATCAGATGTGAAGTCCAGCCGACGAAACATGTTTTGTTTAGTGTAGAAGATACGGGGTACGGTATTCCTAAGGATAAAATGAAAGATTTATTCCGCCCCTTTGCGCGGCTTGGAGCCGAGAGCAGCAATATTGAAGGGACTGGGATTGGGTTATCTTTGACGCAAAACTTAGTCGATGTGATGGGAGGCGAGTTAAAGGTTGAGAGTGTGGTTAATCAAGGAAGTGTTTTCTCATTTGAACTTCCAATCTCTTCATCTGGCTTAGAGTAAAATACTGGGGCAGGTGTTTGACACCTACCCCATTAAAAACCATAAATCAGTGACTGTTATTGTCCCACCAAGTCATAGTAAGGCCCTAAAATGCCATCCCTAATTTTGGCATAGGTCCCATCCGCTTTCATCTCTTTAATCGCCTTATCAAGCTTCTCAATATGCTTTGCATGCTTCTTGTGAAGGTATGTATAAATCGGAACGACTTCTAAGGGAGGCTGAAGGATTTTAATGCCTTTTAGGTCCGCCTTTTTAATCGCTGAGAGTCCCTCAATTTGAACTGTGACAACAATATCAGCTCTATCTTTATCCAGGAGCTTAAGAAGCTGATCAGTATTATCTACTTTCACCAAGGATTTATACGAAGTGACCATACGTTCAGAGTGTTGATGCCCTCTCAGAATACCCACATTATAAGGTTCTAAGTCGCCCCATTTTTTTTCAAGGGGTGAGTTAATGTTTTTTCCAAACCCAACAATATGAACAGATAAAATGGACTCAGGAACAACCATCAAATTTGGGTAACGTTTTTCAGTCCCTTTAACACGACCAGTATCCCCATCGTCGATACCTTCATTGGCATTTTTAAGGGCTCTTCTGCCGGGAAGTTCCTGAACTTTAATATTAAGGCCAACACGTTTGAATGCTTCACTTAAAAGAGCATTCATAACCGTTGAGAAAGGTGGTTTTCCAACGGTGTTAAGAGTGAGGGTATCGTTAGCAAAGGCGGTTGGGGTTATAAAGGAAGCTAAAGCAAGTGTGAGCAAGGTGGTTCTCAGGATGGTCTTCATATTATTCTCCTAAAGGCCCCTAGGTGTATGCTTATTTTATTTATGGGTACCACGTTGATATGGGAAATCAAAAATTACCATTCAAGCTGTACTTATTTTCTAAGTCATTTACCTAGTAATAACCTCCAAAAACACCTCACCAAATTTCTCCAACTTACTCTCCCCAACCCCATGAACTTCGGCGAATTCTTCTAAGTTCTGGGGGCGGCGGGCGGACATGTCCTCTAAGGTACGGTCGGGAAAGATGACATAGGCAGGGACACCTTTTTCTTTAGCGAGTGTAAGGCGCAACTGCTTTAAGCTGTCGAGCAAAGTTTCGTCTTCAGCAGTTAAGTTGATATCGGGGCGAGGGGCTTTGGTTTTCTTGCGCTGTTTGGCAGCCCCTTGGGTCGTGTCGTTGCGATATTGGAAAATCTCTTCGCCTTTCAGTAAACGGTCTCCTTTGTCCGTTAAACTCAGGCCACCATAACCTTGGATATCTAGGTTTAGGTATGTCCCTGCAACCAATTGGCGGATGATAGAGCGCCATTGTTCTTTTTTGATCTCTGTTCCGGTGCCAAAGGTTGAGAGTTCGTCGTGGTTAAATTTACGGATTTTCTCATTCTTTGCCCCACACAAAATATCAATGATGTGGGCTGCGCCAAACATTTCGTTGGTTTGTTGAATGGTGGAGAGAATAGCTTGCCCCACCTCAGCCCCATCAAGTAGGTCAACCGGGTCGAGACAAACATCACAATTGCCGCAAGGCTCTGTCGCTTCGGCAAAATAGGCAAGGAGAACCGAGCGGCGGCATTGAGGGGATTCACAGTAACCGATCAGGCTGTTTAAGCGCATATGTTCTCGGCGTTTACGCTCGTCACTTGAGTTTTCTTGTTCAATGAAAACCCGACGCATACGGATGTCATCCAAGCCGTAAAACATTTTAGCTCTGGCAGGTTTTCCATCGCGTCCGGCGCGCCCAAACTCTTGATAATAGGCTTCCATAGAGCCGGGTAAGTCGGTATGGGCAACAAACCGTACATCTGGTTTGTCGATCCCCATGCCAAAAGCGATAGTTGCGACCATGACCACGGCTTTTTCGGTCATGAAAATATCTTGGTTGTTGTCTCGCTCTCGTTTGTCCATACCTGCATGATAGGGTAGGGCGCGAATGCCATTTTCTACCAGAACTTTTGCCATAGATTCCGTCTTGGCGCGCGATAGGCAATAGATAATGCCACTTTCTCCGGCATGACGATCAACAAAACGCAATAACTGTTGTTTTACCGAGCTTTTCATTTCAACTGAAAGGTGAATATTGGGGCGGTCGAAGCCGGAGACAAAGGATTGTCCTTGTCCTCCAAAAAGCTTTGTCTCAATCTCGTTGCGGGTGCTTTCATCGGCTGTAGCGGTAAGTGCCGCAAGCGGCACATTTGGGAAGATCTCTTTCAGTTGAGATAAACCTTCATATTCAGGTCGAAAGGAGGGCCCCCACTGGGCTATACAGTGAGCCTCATCAACGGCAATCAGCTTTACAGGTAGTTTGCAAAGGGCGGAGAGCATCCGCTCGGTCATCAGCCGCTCTGGAGCCATGTAGAGAATCTTGCTTTCACCGGCGGAAATCCGCCGCCAGGCATCAACATTTTCATAACGCTCTTTGGATGAGTTAATGGTCTCTGCCGCCACACCTGCTAGCCGTAAAGCCGACACTTGATCTTGCATCAAAGCAACTAAAGGAGAGACGACAATCGTTAGGCCTTGCATAACCATAGCTGGAATCTGGAAACACAAAGATTTTCCAGCTCCAGTTGGCATAACGGCCAAGATGGACTCACCGTTGAGCAAGGCATCCACAATGGGTTCCTGTCCTGGGCGAAATTCATCGAACCCGAAAGTTTCCTTGAGGATGCGGTATTTGTCTTGGTGAAACTCAGAAAGGCTATCCATAGTTCACCCCTTATAGCGATTACCCTTGCCAACAACACCCATTTAATTTTAGACCAGTAAAATATTCTTGAGACAAAATGCAGGAACTTCTGCCGTGACTGACCCTCTTTGCCAGCTTTACCTGATTACACCGCCTAAATTTGAATTGGTTTCCTTTGCCGACAAGCTGGCTGAGGCTATTGATGCTGGGAACGTGGCTTGTGTTCAACTACGTCTCAAAGAAGCATCCGATAGCGAAATTATGGAAGCCTGTGACGTTCTACGCCCCATCGTTCAAGAACGAGAGGTCGCTTTTATCCTCAATGATAATCCACGCCTTGCCGCCAAAATGGGCTGTGATGGAGTTCATATCGGTCAAGAAGACGGTTCCTACGAAAAAGCGCGAGATATTGTTGGGGATGATGCGATTGTTGGTGTCACCTGCCATAACTCCCGTGATCTCGCTTTTGAAGCGGGAGAACTTGGGGCTGACTATGTTGCTTTTGGCGCCTTTTTCCCAACCCAAACAAAAGAAGCGAAACATCAAGCAGAGCTTGAAACTCTCAAAGCCTGGAACATGATGACCACTGTCCCCAGTGTTGCCATCGGTGGGATCACGGTTGAGAACTGTACGCCTTTGGTTGAAGCCGGAGCCGATTTCCTGGCTGTGGTGGCAGGGGTTTGGGATTATCCAGAAGGGCCAGGGGAAGCTGTTAGGGCCTTTGATAATAAGATTAGAGAAGCAACCATAAGCCTTTAATAACCTAGGTCGGCGCTTAACCCTTACTAAGGTTGCCTCTTGAGGCATGACCTGATAGGTTCCGCGCCAATTATTATTCCCTATTTTCAAGAGCGGTATGAAGCTATGAAAGTCAACGGTAA
Organism: Rhodospirillales bacterium; assembly: GCA_026196105.1. Lineage (GTDB taxonomy): Bacteria > Pseudomonadota > Alphaproteobacteria > Rhodospirillales > JAPHRK01 > JAPHRK01. Next base: position 12,767 of record JAPHRK010000054.1, read on the forward strand.
CTCTATTCGTCCAGGTAATGTCATTGAGCACAAAGGTGGTCTGTGGCGTGCGGTAAAAATTCAGCACACCCAACCGGGCAAAGGCGGGGCTTACCTTCAAGTCGAGTTGAAGGAAATCATGAACGGGACCAAGCTCAATGAGCGTTTCCGGGCCTCAGAGAACGTTGAGAAAGTTCGTTTAGAGCAAACTGATTATCAGTACCTGTTTGCTGAAGGCGATATGTACACCTTCATGAATAATGAAAATTACGAGCAGATTTCCTTGGCTGGTGAACTTATCGGTGAAGAGCAAGTGCCTTACCTTCAGGAGAGCATGATCGTTCAGATTGAGTCTTATGAAGAGAAAGTCATCGGCGTTGCCTTGCCAGAAAAAGTTGTTTTGGAAATTGTTGAAGCTGATGCAGTCGTCAAAGGGCAAACGGCTTCTTCTTCTTACAAACCTGCAAAACTTGAAAATGGAATCAGCATTTTGGTTCCCCCTCACATCGCCGCAGGAACAAAAATCGTCGTAAATACCGAAGATGGTACCTACGTAGAACGAGCTAAGTAGCTCAACAATAAGACACTAAGATAAAGAGAAACAAATGTCCCATCCCTCCATGGCCAACCGCTCTGCAGTTATCAACGTAATGGTTGCTGCTGCTCAAAATGCGGCACAGAGCTTGGTTCGCGATATTGGCGAAATTGAAAATCTACAGGTCTCGAAAAAAGGCCCAGCAGATTTTGTTTCTACAGCTGATACGACCGCTGAAAAATCCATTGTCGCTGATTTGCAGAAAGCACGGCCTAAATTTGGATTTCTCCTGGAAGAAGGTGGAGAGATTATTGGTGAGGATACCAGTCATCGTTGGATCATTGATCCTCTCGATGGGACCACTAACTTTTTGCATGGTATACCACACTTCGCTATTTCCATTGCCCTTGAACGTAATAAGGAAATCATTGCGGGTGTGGTTTATGAGCCCGTGCATAACGAAATGTTCTGGGCTGAAAAAGGGGCCGGTGCTTTCTTGAATGGCCGTCGCATCCGGGTTGCTGGACGAACAGATATGGCTGATTCAATCTTTGCCACAGGCATCCCTTTCTTTGGCCGCCCAGGTCATAAGTTGTTCTTGAAACAAGCTGAGGTCGTAATGGCTCAATCAGCAGGCATCCGTCGCTTTGGTGTTGCTTCGTTGGATTTGGCCTATGTTGCCGCTGGGCGTTTTGATGGCTTCTGGGAATGTGGCCTCAAACCATGGGATATTGCTGCAGGCAGCATTATCGTTCGGGAAGCTGGCGGTTACTGTACAGGTGTGACTGGCAAGAAGGACGAAATGGTTACCGGTGATATACTTGCCGCTAACGATGTCCTCCACACCAAGCTACAACGCATTCTGAAAAAAATCAGCAAAGAGATGGCTGGATAGTTTTTCCTATACTGCCATTTCCTCAGAAGCGGGAATTCAGAGTCTCATTCTCTAATGCTTCCCGCTTATCCTGGATGCCCAATCAAGTTGGGCGTGACGTTCTTACCTGATTATCAATCTTTCCGTCGGCTTGGTGAGCCATCGTAGGAGATAACGTCGTTACGCTTTACCCCTTTGGGGAGCTTATGGGCGACACCTTTGTGGCAACTGATGCAGTGCATACCGAGCTCAATAGCTCCAGGGTGTTTCTTCTTACCTCGTCGGCCTTGTTCTTCCATGATCATGGCATCAAAGGAATGGCAATTTTTGCATTCACGGGATTGGGTTTCTTCCATTTTTACCCAAACTTTTTGTGCCATTATTAATCGTTTGGCCTCAAACTTTTCTTTGGTATCAACCGACCCCAAGATGGTGTGGTATATATCTTTAACGGCATATATCTTGGCAAACAGTTTGTCAGGATAGTTACGAGGAACATGACAATCTGGACACCCGGCTCTTGCGCCATTGACGTTTTTATAATGAGGTGTCTTTTTGTATTCCTGATAGACAGTACTTTCCATCGAATGACAGGAAATACAGAACTCAGTAGTGTTCGTGTAATTAAAAAAAGTATCAAGCCCAAGGGCAAAAATAACTGTGCCGACAACGCTGGCAAAAACTGCCAGCTTTAGTTTATTTTTTACAACATATGATGAATAGCCCACAACTTCCCCTACGCCCTAATTCAGGCGTCCTCTCCAACGTCATTCCCAGCAAAAAGAGAGAAACGGCGGGGAGTTTTGCCCCACCGTTTCGTTTGATTGACTTTGAGTTAACCCCAAATATCTTTTTTGATGTTGTTGTACCAGCTATGACCATAAGCGACTTCACGCTTACGATCTTCAGCGCTAGCATCCATTGGCGACAACCCACCAGCGCCTTTAACGCCACCGATTAGGTTTTTCTCCATGTTCAGCTTGTAAACTGCTGCTACAGAAAAAGCCCAATCGTCAGCAGCCCGGCTATAGCAGGTGTTAACGAAGGAAGGTACGCCTGGTTGCTTGCCGTTCAACAGAGCAACAACAGCCTGAGCAACCCACTTACCTTGAGAGTTGGCTGAATAGCCAGACTTAGGCATTTTGGTTGCAATCGAGGCATCACCAAGAACGTGAACGTTGGGCACCATGGATGACTCGAAAGTCAGTTTTTTCACAGGGCACCAACCTGACTTATCAGTTAGGCCTGCTGCAAAAGCGATCTTGCCGGCTTTTTGGGCTGGAATAAAGTTGATGACTGCTGCTTTCAGTTGCTCAAAGTCAGTTTCAACAACCATATCTTTTGCATGAATAGCATTGATCTTGCCGAGTTTAGCTGCAGGCATCCACTCAATCATGGCGTTATCAGTGCCAAAGCCATAGAACTTCTTCCAAGCTTGGGTGAACAACCCTTGTTTGGAGAATTTATCCTTACTGTCGAAGATAATTACTTTCGACTTTGGCTTATGCTTCTTCATGTAGTTAGCGATCAAGCTTGCCCGCTCATATGGCCCAGGAGGACAACGGAAGGGGTTTGGAGGGGCAACGATGCAAACAACACCACCGTCATCCATAGCTTTAACCTGTTTAGCTAAGGTTGCAGTTTGTGGACCGGCTTTCCAGGCGTGAGTAATTGTTTCAGCCGTTTTTGCGTCATAGCCATCGGTCAACTCATACTTGAAATCGATGCCTGGAGCAACGATGCAACGTTCGTAAGAGTAGGTGTTGCCACCCTTGGTCATGACCTTTTTCGCTTTGGTATCAATGCTGGTGACCATATCTTGAACCACGTTTACGCCAGCGCTTTTCAGGCCGTCATAAGTGGTGCTGATAGATTCCATTGTCCGTAGATCACCAATAACCTCGTTGCTCATGAAGCAAGTGTGGTAGGTGGCGTTGGCTTCAATCAAGGTAACCTTAACTGAAGGGTCGATCATGCGGAGGTAACGAGCTGCCGTGGCACCGGCAGGGCCGCCGCCAACAATAACAACATCTTTACCAGCGCCTCTGGCAATGGTTGGTAAGCCGATAAGAGCACTTGCGGCGGCGGCGCCACCTGACAACTGCATAAAGGATCGGCGACTCACGTTTTGGTTAACTTTTGTCATAGTTTCGATCCTCCCTTATTTCTGGCTGGCGTAAAATTGAACGACAGCTTTTATACCATCAGCGCCGTGCTCAGCTTTAAACGCGTTCATTTTTTGAGCTTTGCGTTTTTCCATTGTACGAACACCGCTGTAGAAATCGGCGATGGTGTAATCAAGATACGCAGCTATTTGACCCCCTAGGACACCGATACCATCGGCTTTGCGGCCATCTTGCTCATGACATGAATCACAAAATTCAGCGTGAAGCTCTTTGCCTTTAGCAGCAAGACCAGCATCGCTCATTTGGGTTGTACGACCAAACTTCATAGAAGCAAAAAGTTTTGCCATGGCTTTGGTTTCTTCGTCCGTATAGCCTTTCGCAATACGGCTCATGATGGTTCCTTTACGCTTACCTGATTTGTAAGTCGCCATAGAATCCAAGAAGTAGGCTTCAGTTAATCCGGCGATACTAGGTGTCGCTGGACCAACGCTAACCCCATTAACACCGTGGCAGCCAGCGCATGGACTTGCCAAGGTTTGAACGCTAGCCATTTCGGCTGACGCTGTATTGATAGAAGTAAAGATAGCAAGAACCCCCACGGCAAGTGCCGCCGGGATAGATTTTATACGAAGCATTATGCCCTCCCTGTATATAGAGTGCTATTTTTAAATATTTCCAACTATTGAGTAGCACATCAAAATGAAAACAAAAATATTTTGTTTACCAGTAATTTAATAACGTAAAATACAAAAATCTTGTTGTAATTTTTTACTTTCTTTGTTTTATGTGATGAAATTTTGTTGCTGATGCACTCTATGTGTTGTTTAGAAAATAAACATCATATTTATGATATGTTTGAAATAAATAACTAAAATGAAATGTGAATAATGGGTTGTTTTAATCCTTGCTTGACCCACAGGCTAGAATATGGCTCGCTTCAACCTATGATTAGGAACCCCGGTTTCGCTACCTTTGTAGGGAAGGGTTTTGAGATTGAAGGTAAAAAAAGAAGCTATGGCTCAGTCAAAAATTCTTGAAGCGCTTTTAGAAACCACCAGTGATGCTGTTATTATCACCGATGGTAAGAATAGAATTGTCCAAATAAATTCTTTTTTTGAAGAAATTACCGGATTTAATTTAGGCGATTTATCTGGAAAACATCCCCAATTTTTAGCTGCAGAACGTAACGAATCTATTTTTAAAACAACAATTGAGCGTTCTTTAATCAGCAAAGGTTATTGGACTGGCGAATTTTGGTGCCGCAAACGCGATCAAGAGACAGCTCTTTTAACTCTTACTTTTACCGAAATAAAAGACAAAAATGGCAATGCGAGTAACTATCTTGGGGTTTTTAAACAAACTGAACATAATGATGCAAATTTTCATCCTGACCAGGCCCACAACCGGGATGCCCTAACTGGCTTACCTGGGAGTGAACTATTTAATGATCGGGTAGAGCAAAGCTTGATCTTGGCAAACCGGGCAGAAAAATCTTTGGCAATCTTACGTATTGGTTTGGATAGTTTCTCCTTAATTAATGATGGCCTTACCCATGAAGTAGGTGACAAACTTCTTCAGGAAGTGGCTAAACGTCTTTCAAAATGTGTGCGTCAAAGTGATACCACTGCTCGGATTGGAGGTGACCAATTCGGTCTTTCCCTGGCGATTACTTCTATTGATGATAGTGTCCTTGTAGCTGAAAAAGTTCTTCGAACTCTCGCCGCTCCTTTTGCCATCAATGATCAAGAGGTCGTTATTGGAGCCAGCATTGGGATCAGTCTGTTCCCCAATGATGGTGAAACAGGGCCACACCTTGTAGAGCATGCTCATTCCGCCATGCGATACGCCAAAAAATCTGGGGGTGCTCAGTATCAATTTTTTGCCAACGATATGAACGATAAGGCAAAAACTCGTATTTCTATGGAAGCTGCTATGCGGCGCGCCTTGGATAACGGGGAATATCACTTGAACTATCAGCCCAAAGTTGCCTCCGAAGACTTCAAGGTGAAGGGGATGGAAGCTTTGGTGCGTTGGACCAATAGTGATGGGGATTTCATCAGCCCCGGTGAGTTCATTCCAATTGCTGAAGAGTGTGGTTTGATCGTACCCATTGGTTATTGGGTGCTTGAGGAAGCTTGCCGCCAAAACAAAGAATGGTTGGACAAAGGCTTGCTTAAAACCCGTCTTGCCGTCAACGTTTCTGGCCGACAATTAATGCGTGATGATTTTATCAAGCAAGTTGAAAGGGTTATGGTTGAAACCAGTATCCCCCCCGAGTGGTTGGAGCTTGAAATCACCGAGAGCATGTTGATGGGGGATACGGAAAAAACCATTGAGAAATTAGATACGATCAGAAGCATGGGTATCTCCCTCGCTATTGATGACTTCGGTACGGGTTATTCCAGCCTCAGTTATTTATCTCGTTTTCCCATTACCACCCTCAAAATTGACCGTGCTTTTGTGAATGATATCGAATCAAACGCCGACACCGCAGAAATTGCTCGCGCGATTATCGGTCTTTCGCGGGGATTAGACTTAGAAGTGGTTGCGGAAGGTGCCGAAAATGCAGCCCACGTTGCCTTTTTGAAAGACCAAGGGTGTGACCTGATCCAAGGCTTCTACTTCAGCCGCCCCCTCTCGTCTGAGAAATACGAAGATATCCTCAAATCTGGCGGGGTTATTGATCTCACTTAAGTAAATGTAGCCATACATTTTAGCTGTTGCCAACTAAGCCCTAAATCGGACACCTTAGCCCCTGAATGAAATTGGGGCTTAAGCATGACCAAACAAATCAACAATATTATTAACGGTAAAACGGTTTCTTCTACCAGTGGCAAATCTGCCCCGGTTTATAACCCGGCAACTGGCGAGGAGATTGCGTCTATCTGCTTATCTTCAGCAACAGAAGTTAGCGAGGCAGTTGCGGCCGCTAAAGCAGTTTTTCCGGCTTGGGCTGAAACCCCGCCTTTAAAACGTGCGCGCTTGATGACTCGTTTTTGTGATTTACTTAATCAAAATAATGATGAACTCGCCCGGCTTATTGGCACCGAACATGGCAAAGTGTTTGAAGATGCCTTGGGAGAAGTCACCCGGGGCATTGAAAATGTGGAATTCGCTTGCGGTGTGCCGAACATGCTTAAAGGAGAGTACAGCCGCAATGTCGGCCCTTCAATTGATACCTATACCCACCGTGCTCCTCTTGGGGTTTGTGCCGGAATAACCCCGTTTAATTTCCCAGCCATGGTGCCTATGTGGATGTTCCCCAACGCCATTGCTTGTGGCAATACCTTTGTCTTGAAACCTTCTGAGCGAAACCCTTCGGCGGCACAGTTTGTGTCAGATCTCTTTCACCAAGCGGGTTTCCCCGCCGGTGTTTTAAACATCGTCAATGGGGATAAAGAAGCTGTGGATACGCTTCTGACCCATAAAGATGTGGCGGCAGTGAGCTTTGTTGGCTCGACCCCCATTGCTGAGTATGTCTATACAACAGGTTCCGCCAATGGAAAACGGGTGCAAGCTTTAGGTGGGGCCAAAAATCATATGGTGATTATGCCTGATGCTGATATTGACCAAGCGGTTGATGCCCTGATGGGCGCTGGTTATGGCTCAGCAGGGGAGCGTTGCATGGCGATCTCTGTTGCCGTTCCTGTTGGTGAAGAGACAGCAGATGCCTTGGTCAGTAAGTTAGCCAAAAGAGTGAGCGCCCTTAAAGTTGGCCCGGCGACCGACCCTGATGCGGAAATGGGACCTTTGGTTACGAAACAGCATTTAGAGAAAGTAACGGGTTACATCGCAAAAGGGGTTGAGGAGGGGGCTGAGCTTGTCGTGGATGGGCGAGGCTTTAATCTACAAGGCTATGAGGGCGGTTACTTCATCGGCGGTAGCCTCTTTGACCGCGTAACCCCAGATATGACTATTTATAAAGAAGAGATTTTTGGTCCTGTTCTCGCTACCGTAAGGGCGAAAAGCTTCCAGGAGGCAGTTGACCTCATCCAGGCACATGAATATGGCAACGGCACCGCAATCTTCACTCGTGATGGTGATGCGGCCCGTGAATTTGCTGATAAGATCGAAGTCGGTATGGTCGGGATCAATGTCCCGATCCCGGTTCCCGTGGCCTACCACAGCTTTGGTGGGTGGAAACGCTCGCTCTTTGGTAGTCATTCTATTTATGGCCCCGAGGGGATCCATTTTTATACTAAGCTTAAAACCGTGACTTCGCGCTGGCCGACGGGCATCCGCTCAGGGGCTGAATTCAACTTCCCAACCCTTAAGTAAGGAGCCAAAAGATGAGCAATCCCAATCAGCTTGAATCCTTTTGGATGCCTTTCACCGCTAATCGCGATTTTAAAAAAGACCCACGCCTGATGGTGAGTGCTGACGGCATGTATTATGCCTCCCATGACGGGCGGCAAATCTTAGACGGGACCGCAGGGCTATGGTGCTGCAATGCTGGGCATAACCGGGAGCCGATTGTTAAAGCCATCCAGGAAGCTGCAGGAACTTTGGATTATGCCCCAAATTTTCAAATGGCGCACCCAACGGCTTTTGAATTTGCCAACCGCCTGACATCATTGTTGCCTGATGGCTACGAGCATACCTTTTTTACCAACTCTGGTTCTGAGTCCGTTGATACGGCCCTTAAAATTGCCCTTGCCTACCACCGCGCAAAAGGGGAAGGGCAACGGACACGATTGATCGGACGGGAGAGGGGCTATCATGGTGTTGGTTTCGGCGGTATTTCTGTCGGAGGTATTTCCCCAAACCGCCAAGCTTTTGGCAGCTTGCTGCCCGGCGTTGACCACTTACCCCATACCCACGACTTAGAGCGCAATGCTTTCACTCGGGGCATTCCGGCCCATGGTGCTGAAAAAGCGAACGCCCTAGAGAACATTATCACCCTCCACGACCCCTCAAACATTGCGGCGGTGATTGTTGAGCCCCTTGCAGGGTCAACAGGTGTTCTTTTGCCACCTAAAGGCTATTTGCAAAAGCTCCGGGAAATTTGCACCAAACACGGTATTTTGTTGATCTTCGATGAAGTTATTACGGGTTTTGGACGCTTAGGCTCGCCTTTCGCAACTGATTACTTTGGTGTTCAACCCGATATCATTACCACTGCAAAAGGCCTCACTAACGGCACCGTTCCTGCTGGCGCTGTCATTGTCCAAGACCACATCTACGATGCTTTCATGAACGGTCCTGAGCAAGCCATAGAACTGTTCCACGGTTACACTTACTCGGCTCATCCTCTGGCCTGCGCCGCTGGCATCGCCACAATAGACCTCTACCGTGACGAAGGCCTTCTCACCCGAGCCACAAAGCTATCTGCCTATTGGGAAAACGCTGTCCACGCCCTAAAAGGTGAGCGCAACGTCATCGACATCCGAAACCTCGGTCTCGTCGCTGGAATAGAACTGACCCCCCGAGAGGGTGAACCCGGTAAACGGGCGATGGAAATCTTCAAAAAAGCGTATGAAAAAGGCGCACTGATAAGAACAACCGGCGACATCATCGCCCTTTCCCCACCGCTGATTATTGAAGAGGCGCAGATTGATGAATTGATGGGAATTGTAAGAGAAGCGATCAACGAGGTTTATTAGGAACGTCGTTCCAATAATTTAATAACGTCATACCCGACGACACATTGTCATTATCGCAAAAGCGGGTATCCAGAGTCACAAATTCCAACGTTTCCCATTGACTCTGGATGCCCGATCTAGCCGGACATGAGGAGAAGGGGGTGGTAATGACGTCTGTACCTCAGTCCTCATCTTCCTCCAACCCAGCCAGCAATCCAGAAACTATCTCTATCTGGGGCTTCATCCCCACCTCCGTAAAAAGTCCAAGTGACAACTCCCAAAGCCTCTTCGCCTCATCTAAATTCCCGCGTTTTTTTTCTACACTGCCCAAATTGCTGTAGCATCTTGCCATACCTTCCTTGCTTCTAAGTTCGGTATAAAGGGCTAGGGCTTTTTGATAATAACCCACCGCTACGCACAGATTGTCGCGTGTTTTTTCTACATTACCCAGATTACCGTACTGGTTTGCCATCCCTCCCTTGCGCCCCAGTTCGGTATTAAGAGTAAGGGCTATTTGATAGTAGTTCACC
>JAPHRK010000077.1 GCA_026196105.1 Rhodospirillales bacterium
TCGCGGCCTTCACCACCATCGACAACATCATCACCGTCCATAGTAATGCGGTCGTTACCTTCACCACCACTTAAGGTATCAGCCCCAGCACCACCGTTGAGCACATCATTACCAGCACCGCCGTCAAGCACGTCATTGCCGTCACCACCATCTAGTCGGTCCCGACCTTCACCACCGCTGAGGTCATCTGCACCTGTGCCACCGGAAAGCCTATCATTACCTTCTCCACCAGCAAGTTGGTCATCACCAGCTCCACCAGAAACCCGGTCATTACCTGAACCACCATCGACAACATCATTACCATCGCCACCATCTAGGCGATCTTTTCCATCACCGCCGGAAAGTTGGTCATCACCGGAACCACCAGAAATCCGATCGTTACCAGCACCGCCATCTGCGACATCATTATCATCGCCACCAGACAACCGATCATTGCCTTCACCACCGGAAAGCTGGTCATCGCCGGAACCACCAGAAACCCGGTCATTGCCTGCGCCGCCATCAATTAGATCATCGCCACCGGCACCAGAAAGCCTGTCGTTTCCTTCACCGCCCTCTATCTGATCAGCTCCATCACTTCCGTTAAGTTTATCGTTGCCTTCACTACCTTCAATTTCATTGTAGGTGACGGGTGCTTCGGCCTCTTCATTAACGGGTTCTTCGGCTGCTGCAACAGGTGTTTCGGCCTCGGTTTCAGTTCCTTCTACAGCATCGTCATCTGCTACTGGTGTATCCGTGTCTGAATCTGAGTCGCTATCATCGTCAGTGGTATCATCTGAATTATCATCATCAGAGGCGCTGTCACCTTGACCAGCTGCCTGCGTACCTTCTTGGGAGGATTCATCTTGACCGCTATTTCTTGAAGCATTTGCATTTCCGGCTTCTTGGCCTGTTGCGGCTTCAGTTTCTTCTGTTTCTGTGTCTTTGGCGCCCTCTTTGTTGTCGCCCTCTTCGCCTTTAGCTTTATCTTGGCTTTTGGCAGTTTGTTCTTCCTCATCACGATCAGAACTGTTGCCTTCACCTTGCTTACTCTGACTACCGTCCTCACTCAAACCAGCGGTTTCTTCGCTTTCACCTTCTGAGCTTTTAGATTTTTCAGGTTCGTCATTTTCGTCATCTTGACTCCCCGCATTGGTGAAAACAGCAGAGGTATCAGTATCGGCATCACGACTGCCCATCTGGATGCTAGAAAGAACATTACCTTCCCCATTAGAGCCGTCTCCTCCTTGGGAGCCACCTTCAGCTGGACCATCAGATTCCTTCATATCCTGATCGCCGTCATCTTGAAGAACCGTTAGTTCATCAATAATCGTTTGTTCTTGATCATCAGATTGAGCATTGTTTGTTTGGTCATTATCCGGCTGGGCCATTTTTCTCTTCCAAATGTTTTATTAATTATCGTCTTAATATAGGGGTCCGTATTTAGTTTCCCAAAACTTTCTATAAATCTAACCTGAAATCAGATTTTCTGTCCATTGAACCTTTAAAAACCCTGACTGAGATTGGCCTCGATAAAGTCTTCACCGTTTTGAGAGAATTTTTATATCCAAGCTATACCTTTAGAGATATTTTTATCTAATCTATTGAATATAGGCCGTTTTTCGTTAATCAATTGTGAAATAATTACTTCAAGCAAAGGGTAAAATTTAGGCCTGACGTTCTGAAAAAGAAAAACACCTAAGATCACAAGAGTAACCTTAGGTGCATAATATGCATCATCTATATCACTTTTAGGAAGATTATATCACCTCAGATTGGGAGAGTTCTCTCACTTGGGAGTCGGAGGGTAATCGTGGTTCCTACGCCGAGCTCGCTTGTAATCTCAAATGTCCCGCCGTGCTGTTCGACTAAACCTTTAGACAAAGGCAAGCCAAGGCCAGTACCTTCCTGCCTGCGATCAAGTCCGCTATCCACCTGACCAAAAACAGACATGGCTTTTGTAATGTCGTCTTTATGAATTCCAATCCCGCTATCAGCTACTTCAAAGATAAAGGCCTTACTGTTATCAAGAGAAGCCGTAATCATAACCTTGCCTTGAGGAAGGGTAAATTTAATAGCGTTTGTCAGGAGATTAAGAAAAACCTGCATCAACCGTCGTCTATCAGCCTTCAATTTTGGTAATCCGTCGGCAATGTGACTGGAAAGTTGGACTTTCCCTTCCTCTGCTCTGTTAAGGACCATATGCAAAGTCGCCTCTATCAGACTATTTACATCTAGCTCCTCATCTTGTAGCTCAAGCTTACCTGCTTCAATGGCAGATACATCTAGAATATCACTAATTAGCTCAAGCAGATGTTCCCCTGACCCATTAATGTCTTTAGCATATTCCTTATATTTTTCACTAAGAGGACCAAGCATCTCAGACTGCATCATGCTTGAAAACCCAATAATAGCATTTAATGGTGTGCGTAATTCATGGCTCATATTAGCCATAAGTTCAGACTTGCTCCGGCTAGCAACCATGGCCTCTTTCATGCTTTCAGAGAGCTCTCTTGTTCTTTCTTGTACTTTAATTTCCAACTCATCATGGGCTTGACGTAGTTTTTCTTCTACCAGTCGCCGCTCTTCAATGGTTTTGGACAAATTCCGATTAAGGTTAACTGTTGAATTATAGTGCCACAGTGCCATCAGCACGAGCACCAAGACAAGGACTCCACCCATCCACAGAGCAACCCGTGTATTGGTCCAATAAGGGTTTTCCCGACCAAACCATTTTACATAAATCTTTCTATAGGCATCGCTTGCAATAAAGTCGAGAACCGCTGGGTTAAGAGCTTGCAATAAAGCCTGATTATCTTTTTGAACAGCAATCCCCCTTTTAATCTCGGCAATAGGAATTGCGGCTACTTTTAATTTTTCATCAATCCCGGCTTCACGGGCATGTTTCCAGGCGACGGGCTCAGAATAAGCAAAGGCATCAATTTGTGCCGAGAGAAGGGCAAATAAAGCCGCTGGAACACTTTTATAAGTAACTAAATTAAGGTCTTTCCGTTCCGACAAGCGGCGATGGGCTACATTTGGTTTAACAGCCCCAATTTTTCGCCCCTTTAAATCTGAGAGCTTATGAACACCGGTAGTGCCTTTCCGCAGAAAAAGCGAAAGCCGAAAAGCTTCAACCGGGGCTGTAAAAGCAAAATCTTTTTTACGAAAATCGGAAATGCCAAGGCTTGGGATAACGTCAACAAACCCATTACGAAGGGCCTTGATGACATCACGAGGCGGAGTAATAACTTTGTATCTAAGGGATAAACCAGCTTTTTTCGCTACGGCATCCAAAACTTCTATTGCAAAGCCATAAGGGACACCTTTTTCATTAAGCATGGAATAAGGCGGAAAATGTCCCGAAGTACCGACAATAATTTCATGTTGTACGGTTTTAGATTGAAGTGCTTTTTTGGTTTGGGCCTGAACAGTTTTTGGCGTTGCTATCATTGCAGCCAAAATCAAGAAAATACCCACGCATCCTGTTGATTTAATAAAGGACAAAATTAGTTTACCCATGGAAGGAGCTTCTTTTTATTCCTTTAGGAGACCATCTTTGAATAGGCCTTACTGTGCAGGATAACATCGGATGGTTAGATGATTGGCGGAGCTTCTATATCTTTTTAGTAAGCATAACTTAGATAAGGTGTTTTTTGAACATTTAATATTCAGTACATACTAATTTTCTAGATATAAACCCTTGATAATAATTGTTTAATTATACAAATTCGATTTTTAGTTGAACGCCAGTTCTTCTAGATCTGCCTCATCAAAAAGGTAGTCCGTTTTGCAAAACTCACAGGAAACCTTAATTTCCCCATCTTCACGCAAATCATAAACTTCTTCTTTTTTGAAAGATTGCAGAGTGCTCTCTACCTTTTGTCGGGAACAGCGGCAACGGTGCTCAAGAGGTTTGGGATCATAGACCCGCACTCCATCTTCATGGAACAGTCTAAAGAGTATATCATTCGCGCTTAAATCCGGGTCGAGTAACTCTTTAGAAGTTACACTTTTCATCAAGGTTTGCACCCTGTTCCAGTTTTCCTCAGATTCATCAACTGCATCAAAAACTTGGGTCTCACTCACGGCTTCTGGCATGCGCTGGATCATCAATCCGGCAGCTCCAGCGTTATCGCCAACTTGTGATACTAAAATAATTGCGGTTTCTAACTGTTCTGAACGTTTGAAATATTCCTGAGCACTGTCAGCCAAGCTATCACCTGCAAGCTCAACAATCCCTTGGTAACGCTCCATATGCGCCCCCTGATCGACCGTAAAAGCTAGGTGTCCTTTGCCAAACAGCCCCCTTGTGGGCTCAGCATTCTCATCAAACCTGGTATAGCCCCGCATATAGCCTTCGCTAGTGACGTCGTTAACCAACAAAGAAATAATACCATCACTTTGAATTTGCAGGGTAAACAGCCCATCATACTTAAGGGCTCCTGCCAAAATTGCAGACAAAGCCATGGCTTCACCTACCTGCTCACCAATAAAATCAGGGTAAGCATGAGCCTCTTGGGTCGTCTTAAAAGTCGTGCCTAAGCGCACCAAGCGACCACGGATATGGAGTCCTTCGATCTCAAAAGGTTGAAGGGTATCTTCAAGCAAAGCCATATTTTATATCAAAACCCAGCTGAGAATACCATTCTGGGCATGCATACGGTTTTCTGCTTCATCCCATACCACGGATTGGGGTCCATCAAGAACTTCAGAGCTAACCTCTTCACCACGATGAGCGGGCAAACAATGCATAAACAAGGCGTCTTTATTAGCTTGGCCCATCAGTGCTTCATTAACCTGATAAGGCGCCAAATCTTTCATGCGTTTATCTGCATCCGTATCACCCATAGAAACCCAGGTATCGGTCACAACAAGGTCGGAACCAGCCACAGCCTCTGATGGATCAGCGGTAACAATCACCTCACCGCCATTTTCCCTTGCCCAGGCCAATGCCCGCTCATCAGGAGTATAACCTTCAGGACAAGCTAGCTTGAGGATAAGATCAAATTGAGCAGCCGCATGAATCCATGAATTGGCAACATTGTTGCCATCACCTATCCAAGCCACAGCTTTACCCTCAATCGGACCACGGTGCTCTTCAAAAGTCAGGATATCCGCCATAATCTGGCAAGGATGGCTGTCATCTGTTAAGCCATTAATTACAGGAACCGTTCCATGTTCAGCCAATTGAGCTAGTTTTTCTGGGTCATCGGTTCTGATCATAATAGCATCGACATAACGAGAGAGTACCCGCGCTGTATCAGCGATGGTTTCTCCCCGCCCGATTTGAATATCACTGCCTTGCAAGACAACCGTGTTGCCACCTAAGTTCTTCATCCCCACTTCAAAGGAAACCCTGGTCCGTGTTGAGGGTTTTTCAAAAATCAAAGCGAGTGATTTGTCTTGAAAAGGATAACGTCCTCCTAAGGGGCTATGATTATGCTTAAAGGCAATCGCTATATCCAAAATTTCCCTAAGGTCATCCTTTGAAACAGCATTTAAATCTAAAAAGTGCTTTAGGCCGCTCATATCAGCCCTCCAATTCTTTTAAGGAAGCCTCAAGGATATCCAGGGCTTCGTCGAGTTGTTCTTTAGTAATGGTCAGCGGTGGTAATAAACGCACCGTGTTATCTCCAGCGGGAACCAGTAACAGACCATTGCGTTGTGCTGCCGCCACCAAATCCATATTGGTGCATTGGCATTTCAGGCCTACCAAGAGACCCGCACCGCGGACACCTTCAATAACTTTAGGATGGTCACTGACTAGTTTTCCCAGGCCATCCCATAAATAGGCCGCCATTTCACCAACCTGCTCAATAAATCCATCGGCCAGCATGACGTCTAGTACAGCGTTCCCTACAGCAGCGGCTAAAGGATTACCACCAAAAGTACTCCCGTGGGTCCCAGCCGTCATGCCTTTGGCAGCTTCCTTAGTTGCCAAACATGTTCCGATGGGAAAACCACCACCAAGGCCTTTTGCTAAAGCCATAATATCAGGGGTAACGCCTGATTTTTCATGGGCGAAGAGATGACCTGTCCGGCCCATACCTGTTTGCACTTCATCAAAAATCAACAGCAAGCCAAACTCATCTGCGGCCGCGCGCAATCCTTTGAGGAAATCTTGCCCGATGGGACGAATACCGCCTTCACCTTGCACAGGCTCAACCAGAATTGCAGCCGTTTCAGCAGTGATGGCATCTTTAAGCTCATTAAGGTTACCAAAGGAAACCTGATCAAAGCCATCGGTGACCGGGCCAAAACCTTCAAGATGCTTGGCTTGCCCACCTGCGGCAAGTGTCGCCAGGGTCCGCCCATGAAAGGCGCCCTCTGTGGTAATCACTCGGTATTTTTCAGGATGCCCATTGGCACTGTGATATTTACGGGCCATTTTGATAGCGCATTCCATGGCTTCCGCCCCGGAATTGCAGAAAAAGGCTGTATCGGCAAAGCTGTTTTCCACCAAGCGTTCAGCCAAGCGTCGCTGCCCCGGAATCTCATAAAGATTTGAGGTATGCCATAGCTTGTCTGCCTGGTCTTTGAGGGCGGCCACTAAATGGGGGTGGGCATGACCCAAGGCGGTTACGGCGATCCCAGACCCAAAGTCCAGATAACGCTTGCCGTCTGTGGTAAACAGATACGGACCTTCGCCTTTTTCAAAGGCCAGATCGAACCGACCATAAGTCGGCATCACTGGCGTAATCATCTTGCTTCGCCTTTCGTTGTCTTTTTAAAACACGAGAGGGCGGAAACAACGTTCCGCCCCGGAAAAGCCGCGGATTATGGGAATCAGAGAACCAATTGTCAACAAAAACGTACTTCGTACGTTTAACGGCTCTAAATGATTTGAGAGCTTCTAGTGCCTAAAGTGGCGCATTCCGGTGAAGACCATTGCTAAGCCGGCATCGTCTGCGGCTTTTATGACTTCATCATCACGAATAGAACCGCCGGGCTGGATAACTGCCGTAGCACCTGCTTCAGCAGCTGCGAGCAAGCCATCAGCAAAGGGGAAAAAGGCGTCTGAGGCAACAACCGCACCTTTGGCCCAGCTCTCTGCGTCGCCAGCCACTTTAGCGGCATCGGCGGCTTTCCAGGCGGCAATGCGTGAGGAGTTAACCCGGCTCATTTGTCCGGCACCCACACCCACGGTGGCTTGGTTTTTGACATAAATAATCGCGTTGGACTTAACGTGCTTACAGATGGTGAAAGCAAATTGGAGGTCTTTAAGTTCTTCTGCTGTTGGCGCCCGTTTGGTCACCACTTTCATCTCTTCAAGCAAGCGATTGTCACGTCCTTGAAGCAAATAACCCCCCGCCAAGGTACGGATGGTCATGCCGCCAGCTTCTGGGTCAGGCATGCCACCAGTTTCAAGAACCCGAAGGTTTTTCTTTTTAGACAGAATTTCTTTAGCAGCCGGGTCGATTTGCGGCGCAATTACCACTTCAGCAAACAACTTGGCAATTTCTTCAGCCGTTGCACTGTCGAGCATTTGATTAACAGCCACAATGCCGCCAAAGGCACTTTCTGTATCGCAAGCCAAGGCCCGTTGGTAAGCTTCAACCAATGAAGACCCGGTCGCTACGCCACAAGGGTTGGCATGTTTGATGATGGCAACGGCTGGGTCGGTTTTGAATTCAGCGGCTAATTCAAAAGCAGCATCGGTGTCGTTAAGATTGTTAAAGCTTAGCTCTTTGCCTTGAAGCTGGTGAGCGGTTGCCACGCCTAAACGATTTTCATTGTTGGTGTAAAAAGCCGCGGCTTGGTGGGGGTTTTCACCGTAGCGCATGGTTTGCTTCAACTCACCCCCAAGGGCGATGCGTTTGGGGAAAGTTTCCCCATTTTCATTGTTCAGCCAGCCTGAAATAGCCGCATCGTACTGACCGGTGCGGGAATAGGCCCGTCCAGCGAGTTTACGACGAAATTCAACAGAGGTTGACCCGTTTTGCGCATCCATTTCTTCCATGACCATTTCATAATCAACCGGGTCAACAACCACAGTAACAAAGGCATGGTTCTTTGCCGCAGCGCGGATCATGGCCGGACCACCGATATCAATATTTTCAACACAGGTATCGTAATCTGCCCCTTTAGCAACGGTCTCTTCAAACGGATAGAGATTTACGGCTAACAAATCGATAGGAGCAATTTTGTGATCTTCCATGGCTTTTTCATGGTCAGCATTGCCACGAACCGCCAATAACCCACCGTGAATCGCTGGTTGCAGAGTTTTAACCCGCCCGTCCATGATTTCCGGAAAACCTGTATGGTCAGACACTTCGGTCACAGGAACACCTGCATCACGCAAGGCTTTGGCAGAGCCACCTGTTGAAAGAATTTCAACACCCTTTTCAGCGAGAAATTGTCCAAATTCAACAAGACCAGATTTATCGGAAACAGAAATTAATGCACGGCGGATTGGCTGAGCCATAAGTGGGTCCCCCCTTGGGAAAAGGCATCAAGAATTCAAGTTGGCGGGGATATAGCAGAGGTAAGGATTAGGTTCCAGCCCTAACCTACTTAATTTACCTCATTTTGGTACTCAGGGACCATTGTTTTGATTAAGGTATTTACCTTGTCCTGATCGCCCGTCTGACAAGCCTGTTTAAGGTCATCAAGTTGCGCGGCCATTTCTTTGACATCCACCGTACGGGGCGAGGCGAGTAAAATGCCTTTGGATTCAGTTGTCACCAGTTCTTCTTTACCGTGAAAAATCTCTTCAAACAATTTTTCACCGGGCCGAATACCTGTGAATTCAATCTTGATATCCTCATCAGGTTTAAGCCCTGCAAGCACAATCATCTGTTTAGCAAGATCAACTATTTTAACGGGTTGGCCCATATCAAGTACATAGATTTTACCATCTTCATTATGTCCATGGCGACGAAGGGCAGAGGCCTGCAAGACCAGTTCAACTGCTTCGCGAATGGTCATGAAGTAACGGGTCATGTCTGGATGAGTGACGGTAATCGGCCCCCCGGCCTCCAGTTGCTTGCGGAAAAGAGGTACCACTGATCCAGTCGAGCCCAGCACATTGCCAAACCTGACGGTAACAAAATGGGTGCCTTGCTTGGCCCCTTCCGCAATATCAAGGGCCTGACAATATCTTTCAGCTACTCGTTTGGTTGCCCCCATCGCATTGGTGGGGTTAACCGCTTTATCAGTTGAAATTTGCACCATGGCGGTCACACCATGTTCAATAGAAAGCTCCGCAACATTGCGGGTGCCAACGATGTTGGTCATGGCCCCTTCCATAATATTGTGTTCAACCAAAGGAACATGCTTCAGGGCAGCCGCATGAAAGACAATCTCAGGCTTAAACTCGGCAAAAACACGAGAAAGGCGTTCTCGGTCGCGAACATCAGCAATCACCGGAGCTTTTTGTAAATCTGGATGGCGCTGGCCAAGTTCCATGTCGATGGCATAAAGATTAAATTCACCATTTTCGACCAAAACCAACTCACTCGGTTCAAAATCAGACACTTGGCGAACTAATTCACTCCCTATAGACCCCCCTGAACCTGTAATAAGCACCCGCTTACCACCGATTAACTTGCCCATGGCCTCCCGATCAAGGGTAGCCTGAGGACGACCGAGCAAGTCTTCAATAGCGATAGGGCGAACTTCAATTTTATCCACCGTGCCACTTTTAAAATCGGTAAGACGGGGAATGCGAGCGAGATTAAGCCCAAGGCGTTCAGCCAGTTCAAGAGCCGCTCGAGCCGTGGTTCCATCTAAATCATTTCGGGTTAAAATGAGACGTTGAGGACGATCGCCTTTGCTATCGAGTTTTTCAATGATGGTTTCTAAGTCTTGCATCATCCCCAAAACTTCAAATCCACGGATTTGCCGACCCACGCGCCCAGGGTTTATGGCCACAAGACCGACAATACGGTAACTGGCATTAGGGTCCTGGCTCAAGGCTCGGATAAACAGCTCAGATTCATCTCCCGCCCCAACCAACAAGACGGGTATACGCCTTTGTCCATCGCGGTCCTGCTCCCGGCCCATCAGGTTATCTTTAAAGCCACGATAGAGCAAACGCGGACCACCCAACAAGGCCATCAAAATAAACCAATTGATAAAAGGCAGGGAGCGCGGCATTCCTTCAAGTCGAGTCCAGGCAAACATCACCAACATGGTAATAATAATTGTCACCGTGACCGCTTTGGTTATAGCAACCAGATCAGAAACAGAGGCGTAACGCCAAACACCACGGTAGAGCTTAAAAAACAGGAAGACACCCGCGGATGACACGACAAGAACAAGAGTCCCCTGGATTAATAAATCCCCGTATTCGACAACCTGACTGCCCACGCGCAAATAAAGCGAAAGAACAAAAGACAACGCAGCCATGAAAATATCATGGACGTAAGCAATTTGGGCTCGGCTGGAATTGGGTAATTTACTAAGCATCAATCCTACATCTAAAAGGGAGTTAACCCGACTTGTTATGGGTAATAAACCAATCCGCCGTTTCTTTTAACCCCTTTTCGACGGAGAAAGGCGGTTGCCACTGTAATAAATCACGAATTTTAGCTGAATTTACCTGAAGAGACCCTGTGAGACGAGCGATCATTGCCGATTTTCCTGTCAGGATTCCAGCAAGCTTAAGTAGAAAAATTGGGAACGGAAAAAGCTTTGATTTATGGCCCAATGCTTTTGCAGACCGGTCAATCAACTCAGCCGTTGATAAATCTTCCCCATCACTAATCATGAAAGTTTGACCGCTGGCGGCTTCACCTTCTAATGCCTTGCTTATCCCACCAACTAAGTTTCCCACATAGACGAGACTTCGCGCATTTTTGACAGCCGCAAAGGGGAGAGGAATGCCTTTATGGGCTATTCTTAAAAGCGTTTCAAAATTCCCTTTAACCCCGGGACCATAGACCAAGGGGGGGCGGATAACCACACCTTGCAAGGTGGTGCTTTCTACCACTTCCCACAAGGCTTGCTCGGCTTCCCATTTGGATTGCCCATAAGCATCAAGGGGATTTGCCCACATTGCCTCATCAAAGGGATGCCCGAATGTCTCTTCTCCATTAACCTTGATAGAGCTGAGAAAAACTAAACGCTTAACACCGGCTTTAGCAGCAGACTGTGCCAGATGTTTTGTCCCTCGGGTATTGACCTGACGAAAAGCTTCGAGGGGGTCAGCAACCGTGTCGTTCATGACGTGAACACGTGCGGCTAAATGGACAACAGCATCAACATTTTCAAGGGCTTGGCCCCAGTCAGTCTCAGGTCCGATCTCTCCAACGGCAACAGCCCCCTCCATAGATTGACGAGTGGCTTTGACAACCTCCCAACCTTGTTTTTCAAGGTGAGGACACAGAGCTCGTCCAACAAAGCCATTAGCCCCAGTAACAAGCACTCGGCCCATTAATCTCTCCCCAAATAACGGAGAAGCCCCGCGACAAGGACTACGGCACTACCTAAAGCTAGCAGGGGCCAACCCAAAGCTGCCGCCAATGCAAGCCCAACCAATAGGCTATTGACTAGTAAAATGGTCACCACCACCTGACCGTGGTTCATGCCTCGTTGAATAGCTTTTTGGTAAAAATGCTCCCGGTGTGCCTGCCAAACCTTTTCCCCCCTTAAGCCCCGACGCACCAAGGTTATGGTCGCATCAGCTACATAGTAGAGAGCCAAGATAAGAGCTGAAACAAAATATCCAGATTGAGCGAGAGTGAGTAGCAACCAAGCCAAAAGGAAGCCTAAAGGAACACTACCCACGTCCCCCATAAAAATCTTTGCCGGATGCCAATTCCAATACAAAAACCCCAGACAGGCTCCCGTAGCCACCAAAGCAAAAGGCAATAAAAAGGCCGGTGCACCCGCCATCATGACCAACAAAGCAATACCAACAGACATAGATGCACTCTGTGTCCCAGCGATACCATCAATCCCGTCCATAAAATTAAACAGATTGGTAAACCAGACCCAGCCTAAGCCAGCTAGGGCCACGTCGAGCCAACTCGGTAAAAACCCTCCAAAAAAGGGCACACCATCAGCCATAGCCCATAATGAAACTGCGACAATAAGTGCCTGGAGGGAAAAGCGAAAAGCCGGTGAAAGGTGACGGATATCATCGATCAATGAAAATCCTGCCAGCAAAAAAGCCCCACTCAAGATCACCACGAGTTCAACTGTACCCAAAGTAATCGAAGTTTGCCCGAAATAGGCCCACAAAGGGATAAGCACAACAATAATGGCCAATCCGCCGCCATGGGGCGTTGGGATTGAATGACTGCTCCGCTCATTAGGTTGGTCAAGCAAAGCGTGTTTGCGGGCTAAGCCTAAAACGATACGAGTACCAATGAACGTCAGAAAAAGGGCTAGAAAAAAAAGGCTCAGCAGCCAAAGCATCAGCCGGTCTCCCGACGGAAAGCCCACTTTACTTTGGCCCCTTCCCGAGTAAGGGGGCCGGAAATAATGATTTGTTCACTGCGGCGTAATTCAGTTGCCGCACCATGATAAATGCTTTCCCTCAGGGCAATTTCTCCGCCTGAAGCATAAAACCGCCAACCACCAGACGTATGAGGAAGACGGAGCAAAACTCCATTGCCATCGCCTGAAACCAACGCCTGTACTTCGGGGTGGAGGTGGAAGCTGATTTTAAATTGGGGGTCCACACCACTTGCTGAACGCCTTAATCCCCCTGGGTTCTCCGGTAATAGGTCATCTTCCCCGCGGACATCATCTCCTTGGGGTGACAAATACAGTTCTCGTTGGTGGAAAACCCCAAACTTTTTCACATAACCATCATGGCGCATATTTAAAAGCTGGTGACCTTCTTCTTCAGTTCGCTCCGCTGTGACTGATGGTGCCATCACCAAGGCATCTTGATCATCAATCATCAAAGTCGAGTGCGCCGCGGTTGAACGCAAAGCCTCATGCCAATCAGAATCACTTTCAGGATGAGCGCCACAATTGACCACCATACGTCTCTTACCAACGCTTAACTCAAAGCTTAAAGGACCATAATGGGTGGTCGTGGTGGGGATTCCTTTTCCAGGAGCGCCGCTATCGGCAATAATCACGGTCCGCCCGGCCCGCATCCTTTGGAAGCCGCTAAAAGGCGCCTCATTAATGGGTTTGCCGGAAATATCAGCAAGGGCGATAACCTGGTCCATCCACTCGGCATTTTCTTCAGAGCCACCATTAAACAAGCTCAGTTTGCCATCTCCATGGCGGAAGGCCTTAAGCAAGGGCGTCATACGGTCGATAGATTGCTGTAAATTCTCGGGCACCATTTCATGGGCACTGACCAGCATGGCCTTAATTTCCAACAATTGCGCAAGGATTTTAGCCTGCATGGAAGGACAGCGCTGGAAGTGACCACCATCAGGGAGAATTTGCACTTCTAAGGCTTTACGCAGGGCTTTCAGCCCGGTGACTAAGTTCTCTTCTTGCCCTTCAAGACAAAGTGCACTGGCAATCAACCCTCGAATGGCAGGAAACACTTTTTCATCTTGCAGCGCCATCCCGGCCGCTCGGGGTAAGTGGCGAGATTGCTTAACGATTGACGCTAAAAATTCCGCTAAAAAGGCTTCATCGGCACGACCGGTAAGAAAACGGTAATTCAACATCCAGTTGGTAATGCGCGCCCCTAAAACGTGAGGTTGCCAGGGAAGATCACTCCAGACACGATTTTGATGAATCCAAAGAACAATTAGTTGCCGCGCTCGAAGGGCGGCTTCTTCTGTTCCCATTTCTCGTAAATTTCGTAACCAACCAAAGCTGTCAAGGCCCTGATGACTTATCTCATCTAGTGATTGGCCCTGCCATGGGTTCTCACCCAAATAAATCAACTTACCTTCAATGGAAAATTCACCCCGACGCAAAGCAGCTCCGGCTTGAGCATTTCCGGTCCATGGGTCAGTGAGACTGCGGCGCAGCTCCTTTGGCGTGCGACCCCGCAATGTGAGTTGATAAAGCGGACTGCTGAACAGCGCTTCTCTAACTTTTTGCGAAACTCTCATTGAAAGTTATGACCCTTACTGGTGATATGTTTTTCCTACCAGTTATAGAGAATCTCCGCAAGCGGATGTGTTCAGGAGTTGTTGATAAAATCTGCTATAGCCCCATAGACTTCATCAACGGGAATGGCCGACATATCTGAGGAGCCATAGGCTTGGGCCTGAATGACCCGGCCCTTTGAGACAAAAGGGGCAAATTTTTCTGGTGGGGTGGGGCCAAAAAGGGAAATCAGGGGAATATCTGCTGCCGCCAGCATGTGACCCGTTCCACTGTCGTTAGCTACTGCTGCTTTAAAGCGCTTTGCCAAAGCAATGGTTAAAAGTGGAGATTGATTGAGAGACTTTGCAGTGTCCGTTTGCAGAGGCAAAAGAACCTGCAGAATTTTAAATTTTTCTACCCACTCTTCCTCAGCCGGGCCCAACAAAATCACTGGCGTTTTACCCTCACCAACGAGTTGGTTTGCCAGTTCGATAAACCTCTCCTGAGGCCAACATTTATGCTTTCCTCCAGCACCAGGAGACAAACCGATATAGTCAAATCCATCAGGCAGTAGCTCCGCTGCTCCTTTTGTATAAATCTCATCTATTTCCAGAGTACCTACAGGACGAACTTTTTCCCCTTTGGCCACATCGACCAGTTCCAGCATAGCACCCACCATTGAAGGAGAAGCTATATCCTTCGAAGAAGGTTTTTGTGAGGAAAACAGGTAGTTGCCTGTGCCTGAAATGAATTGGTTATGAGAAATACGTTTGAGGATCAAGGTTGTTAGAACGCGGCGCTGAGTATCAATAATTAAATCAAAATGGCGTCCTTTTAAGGGGGGTGTGAAAAGTTCACCAAAACGACTGCCAACGGGTATTTCATCGATTACTTCATCAATTAGCCCAATAACAAGTGGGCTAAGAAAGCCTGAAAAAACACTCTTCCCCTTCCCCGCCAACCACGTAATCTTGGCCGCAGGATAAGCAACCCTGAGAGCTCGAATGAAGGGAAGTTTCAGCAAGCCGTCACCGACCAAATCAAGCCCTACATAGACCAAGATTGTTTGAGGGTTTTTCTCAACCATCCCTAAAGCTTAGTCCCTTTTAAGCCTTGCAACATAAAAACCATCAACCCCACCTTGCCCTTCTAAATGACTTGGGAGGCTGCGAATGTCACCTTCCGGGGTGATGACTTCGGCCCACTCACCAATTTCTGAAGCCTGAACAGGGACACGGGAGAAGTCAGAGTTATTTGCTAAGAAAATTTCAACTTGGTCTTGGCATTCTTCCTGTTGCAATGAACATGTGCAATATACCAATGTGCCACCAGGTTTCACCATATGGGCGACGTTATCTAATATCCGCCCCTGAAGGCCAATCAATTTTTCTAAATCTTCTGGTCCTTTGAGCCGGGCAACATCAGGATGGCGGCGTAAAGTGCCTGTTGCTGAACAGGGCGCATCAACCAAAACCCCATCGAAAGGTTTTTTGGTTTCCCACTTACTACCATCTGCGGTCACAACGTCCACTTTAAGATTCAAACGGGACATGTTTGATTGAAGCCGTTTTAGGCGGGGTTTAGAACGATCCATTGCCGTTACATTTGCACCCGCAACTGCCAACTGAGCAGTTTTGCCCCCAGGGGCAGCACATAAATCAAGAATTTCTTTGCCCTCAACATCACCAAAAAGTTTGGCTGGTAGAGTTGCTCCAGCATCTTGGACCCACCAAGTGCCATCATCAAAGCCGGGAAGCCCCGTAATATTGCCCCCGCTTTCTCGGCGCAAACTCCCGGTCGGCAGGACAGTTGCTTCCAGAGTTTCTGCCATTTCCTTAGGGTCGCCTTTGACAGAAATATCAAGGGGTGCTTCGTTCATCTGGGCTACCACGAAAGCCCGACCGACATCTTCGCCGTAGGTTTCCATCCAAGATTCCCACAGCCAGTCAGGGGTATTTAGCCAAGCTTCATCTTGCTCAGCCAGCATGGTTTCTCCTTCACGGCCCACACGACGCAATACCGCATTGATCAATTTTTTATAAGGAACCTGCCCTCGTTCCGCAGCAAGATCAACGGAGGTCGCAACGGCAGCATGAGCCGGGGTTTTTAAGAATAACAGCTGAGCAATACCAAGGCGCAGGATATCTTTGGTTTCCATGGCACGGCGCTGTAAAGGGGTATCTAGGCATTGGCTGATAATATCATCAATTTGCCCAAGGCGGCGCACCATAACGGAAACCAGATTACGGGCAAAGCCGCGATCACGGGTTTCAAGCGCGTCTAAATCCGGGTGACGGTCAAACGTTTCATCTAAGGATTGTTTACGGTGCAATACGTCGGCAAGAACGTCTAATGCAATACCTCTGGCAGAGGGTTTTCTCTTTTTGCTCAAAACTGGCCTAACATGTGCTTTTAGGGGTACGGCTTTTGGCTATCCCCAAGGACCCTGAACCTGTGATCCTGATTGACCAGCAAGCTCTTTAAGTCTTTGAATGCGTTTATCCATGTTGGGGTGGGTGGAAAATAGATTATCCATCGACCTAGCATGGAGCGGATTAACAATAAACATATGTGCGGTAGCTGGATTATCCTCAGCCACCATATTATCAACCCTTTTAGCACCTGACTCCAGCTTGGCAAGCGCATCGGCGAGCCAAAGGGGGCGTCCGCAAATTTCGGCTCCAATGCGGTCAGCCTCATATTCACGGGTTCTTGATACCGCCATTTGCACGATTGAAGCCGCTAAGGGGGCTAAAATCATCATCAAAATCACCCCAACAAACCCCAATGGATTACTGTTGTTCCTGTTCCCACCGAAAAACATGGCAAAGCTAGCCAACATTGATAAAGCCCCGGCAATAGTCGCCGTAATGGTCATGATCAAGGTGTCACGGTTTTTCACATGGGCCAATTCATGGGCCATGACCCCGGCTATTTCCTCTTGTGATAAAATATTGAGCAAGCCTGTGGTGGCCGCAACTGCTGCATTCTCTGGATTTCTCCCTGTGGCAAAGGCATTCGGTTGGGAGTTCTCCATGATATAAACTTTTGGCATCGGCAAATCAGCTCGATAGGCCAACTGTTCAACAATCCCGTAAAGACCAGGCGCTGAATTTTTATCGACTTCTTTGGCCCCATACATAGACAGGACCATTTTATCCGAATTCCAATAAGCGAAGACGTTCATGCCAAGCGCGATCATCAGGGCAATCAACATGCCGCTTTCACCGCCTAGCATAAAACCACAAACCAAGAACAGACCAGTCATGGCGGCTAGCAAAATAGCGGTACGGGCGTAACTCATTTAGACCTCAAGTTTAAAAGCTTCATAAATTTGCATACTTTAACTAAGGAGATGAATTGACTCATGCAAGTTTATGAACTCTAAAACTATTTATCCTTATTTGATTATAATTTTATGCCTAATTAATAAGCAAATATATTATTGTGATTAAATATTAATCATATATATGATTTTTCTTCTCCTAAACAGCCAAGATAAATCCTAGTTAAAATACTTAACTTATTGTTATTAAACAAATAAAATGTAATTTTCAAAAACTGGCATCTTTCTTGAACTGCTTTGTTGCAGTGCGGCATTGGGTCGCAGTCAACTGGTTAAAGAAGGATCAAAACAATGAAACTCGTTATGGCAGTCATCAAGCCTTACAAATTGGACGATGTGCGCCAAGCCTTAACCGATATTGGTGCTCAAGGCCTAACTGCTTCTGAAGTCAAAGGCTTCGGGCGGCAAAAAGGGCAAACGGAAATCTACCGCGGTGCCGAATATGTAGTGAATTTTCTCCCCAAAGTGAAAATTGAAGTTGTCGTTCCTGACGACCAGACAGAGGTTGTCGTCGAAACCATCGCCAAAGCCGCCCAGACCGGCAAGATCGGTGACGGCAAAATCTTCGTTTACGACGTTTCCAAAGCCATTCGCATTCGTACCGGTGAATCCGGGGATGAGGCACTTTAGAAATTGCGCGGAATTTTCTCGCTGCGTTCAAGTGCTTTAAAATTTAGGAGTTCTACTTATGTTTAAAAAATATTCTTTACCAATTCTGGGCGTAGCTACGGCAATGCTCGCCGCCGGAATTGAGCCAGCCATGGCTGAGGAAGCAAAAACGACGGAAGTACAATATATCTTTAATACCATCAACTTCCTGATGTGTGGTTTCTTGGTCATGTTCATGGCCGCTGGCTTTACTATGCTAGAATCTGGTCTGGTTCGGGCCAAAAATACGGCTACGATCTGTCTTAAAAATATCGCGCTTTATGCCGTCGCTGGTATTCTCTATTACCTTATTGGTTACAACCTGATGTATTCCGGTGTTGATGGCGGCTTTATGGGCACTTTTTCCATCTGGGCTCCTGATGATGCTGCGGTTGCTAAAGGTGACTTCGGAGGGAACTATGCAACAGCGTCTGATTGGTTCTTCCAAATGGTCTTTGTTGCCACAGCCGCTTCTGTTGTCTCTGGTGCCTTGGCTGAGCGGATCAAACTTTGGTCCTTCCTGGCTTTCATTGTTTTCCTTACAGGTATTGTTTACCCAATCCAAGGTTCTTGGCAATGGGGTGGCGGCTGGTTAAGCGAAATGGGCTTTGCTGACTTTGCCGGTTCAACCCTTGTTCACTCTGTTGGTGGCTGGGCGGCTCTTACAGGTGCAATCATCCTCGGTGCACGTCGCGGAAAATACGGTGCTGACGGACGGGTTAACCCTCTTCCAGGTGCAAATCTTCCCATGGCGACCCTTGGTACCTTTATCCTGTGGCTCGGGTGGTTTGGCTTTAATGGTGGCTCACAACTCGCTATGGGCTCAGCCGCTGATCTCATCGCGATTGCTCAGATCTTCATCAACACGAACATTGCTGCAGCTGGTGGCGTTGTTGCGGCCATGGTTGCAACCCAACTGGTCTACAAAAAAGTTGACCTTTCCATGACCCTTAACGGTGCCATTGCAGGTCTTGTCAGTATTACTGCTGGTCCTGATACCCCAAGCATGGGTGAAGCAATGCTCATCGGTGCTGTGGGCGGTACTTTGGTTGTCTTTGCTGTACCGCTGCTCGATAAATTCAAAATCGACGATGTGGTTGGTGCGATCTCCGCTCACTTGGTGGCTGGTATTTGGGGCACCATGGCGGTTCCTCTTACCAACGCTGACGCAAGTTTTGCCACCCAAGCCATCGGCGTTCTCAGCATCGGTGCCTTCGTAGTCACCGCCAGCACCATCTTCTGGCTGATCCTGAAATACACAGTTGGTATCCGGGTAAGTGCTGAAGATGAAGACCTTGGTTTGGATATGGCTGAGTTGGGTATGGAAGCCTACCCAGAATTTGGTAGAGGCAGCCAATCTATGTAACCCATCTCCCCGGTCCAATCCTCCTGGACCTAAGTTTGAGAGCCGAAGGCCCCCTTTCCTTCGGCTCTCATTTTGCTTTAAAAATAAGCAAACTATATTTTCAATGATTATTTATTGGGCATTTGCATTTTTAGTTTGCAGCCAAAAATTACTAACTATTTGAATAATAAGTGTTTTTTTACCTCCCCATCCTTGGCACGATTCTTGAGATAGATGATCCCATTGATTTATAGGGAAGAGTGCCTGCAGTGGACCGTCAAAGGGCCTGAGGCCCCCACCGCGGAGGAAAGATTAATGGATGCTTTAAAGAATGGTGCCGACGTTTTTTTCGTCTTAATGGGGGCCGTTATGGTCCTGGCCATGCACGGAGGTTTCGCTTTTCTTGAAGTAGGAACTGTCCGGCGCAAAAATCAGGTTAACGCTCTGATTAAGATCATTGTCGATCTAGCTGTTTCAACGGTTATTTACTTTTTCATCGGATACATGGTGGCCTATGGTGTTAACTTCCTGGTCTCTGCCAAGGTTTTAAGTGGATTAGAAACCGAAGAAGGTTATGAATTTGCCAAAAACGGTCTTGATCTGGTCAAATTCTTCTTCCTGATGACATTTGCCGCTGCGATCCCAGCGATCGTCTCAGGAGGTATTGCAGAAAGGGCAAAATTCTGGCCCCAACTTGGCGCCACAGCCATTATTGTTGGCGTAATCTATCCGACTTTTGAAGGCATGGTCTGGGGATCAAAGTTTAATTTCCAAGGCTGGATCGAAGCTACCTTTGGCGCCCCCTTCCATGATTTTGCCGGCTCCATCGTCGTTCATGCCATGGGCGGCTGGATTGCTCTTGGGGCTGTCGTGATGCTCGGCGCACGCTTGGGCCGTTATCGTAAAGACGGCACAACCGTCGCAATTTTGCCTTCCAACATTCCTTTCCTAGCTCTTGGCTCCTGGATCCTCTCCGTGGGTTGGTTTGGCTTTAACGTGATGAGTGCTCAATCTGTTGAAGGTGTGACCGGCTTAGTCGCCATGAACTCTTTACTGGCAATGGTCGGCGGTATTCTCTCTGCCATGGTTGTCGGTCGTAATGATCCCGGCTTCGTACACAACGGGGCCTTAGCGGGTTTGGTTGCTGTTTGTGCAGGTTCAGATGTCATGCATCCTATCGGAGCTCTCATTACAGGCGGTTTAGCTGGTGCTTTGTTTGTCTGGGGTTTCGAAAAATGCCAAGACACATGGAAGATTGATGACGTGCTTGGTGTTTGGCCATTGCATGGCATGTGCGGCGCTCTTGGCGGGATTGCTTGTGGTGTCTTCGGCCTCGAAGCTTTAGGCGGCATGGGCGGGGTGAGCTTTATGTCCCAACTTGTTGGTACCTTAAGCGGCATTGCTTTTGCCACAATTGCAGGGTTTATCGTTTACGGTGCCTTGAAAAAAACCGTGGGTATTCGCCTCAGTCAAGAAGACGAATTTGACGGGGCTGACCTCTCAATCCACAAAATTAGCGCCTATCCTGAAGAAGACAGCCCAGGGCATTGATTAGAACCTCTTGAGGCTTTAGTTAGAAGGGAGAGCAAATATGGCTCTCCCTTTTTTTATGGCGCACACGGTAATGCTTAACTCTGCTCTTGATCTCCTACCAGATTATCCTTTCCCACGGCTTCGCGCCTTGCTTGACTGTCACCCCTTGGCTCAAGAGCTTGAACCTTTGCATATGTCGATTGGGGAGCCTAAGCATAAAGCCCCTTCTTTGGTTGATGAGATTTTACAGAAACAGGCGGGAAATTGGGGAAGTTATCCCCCCGTGCTTGGCACACCAGATTTGCGCCAAGCCATGACAGATTGGCTCAAAGGCCGTTATAACCTCACAGATGAAGATATTGATGCTAACCAGCATGTCCTACCCGTCGTTGGTACCCGGGAGGCCTTGTTTCAAGTTGGATCACTAACGATCGATCAGCAAAAGAACACTCAAAAACCTGTGGTTTTAATCCCTAATCCGTTTTATCAGGTCTATGCCGGGGCTGCGGTGATGAGCCGGGCCGAGCCTGTTTATATGCCCGCGACAAAAGATATCAATTTTCAACCAGATTTAGAGGCAATTACCCCGAAAACATTTGAGCGCACGGCCTTGATGTATTTGTGCTCCCCTGGAAATCCCCAAGGGTCTGTTGCACCGCTTGGCTATCTTAAAAAAGCGATTGGGCTGGCGCGTGAATATGGTTTCGTGTTGGTGATTGATGAATGCTACGCTGAAATCTATGACCAAACCCCTCCCCCAGGCGCTCTAGAGGCTTGTAAGGCTCTTGGTGAGGGTTTTGATAATGTTCTGGTTTTTCACTCTCTGTCCAAGCGCTCGAATGTTCCCGGCCTTCGCTCTGGTTTTATTGCTGGTGATGAAAAGCTTATTGCGGCCTTTGCCCATTTGCGAAATTACGGTGGGGCCACCATGCCCGCCCCTATCATGGCTGTTTCAGCCGCTTTATGGCGAGAAGAACAGCATGTAACCAAGAATAGAAAGCTTTATAAGGCCAAATTTGACCTTGCAGACCACTATTTTGCCGATTATCCCGGGTATAAAAGGCCAGAAGGTGGGTTTTTCTTGTGGTTAGAGGTCGGAAATGGCGAGAAAGCTGCTTTAAAGCTGTGGAAAGAGGGAGGTATACGGGTTCTCCCCGGGTCTTATCTTTCAGCAGACGACCCAAAAACTGATAATCCTGGAGAGCGGTATATTCGTGTTGCTTTGGTTCACGATCTTGAAACTACAGATAAGGCTTTAAAAACCATCAAAGCAATACTCACACCCTAACCTGACAAGGACTTAGGAGCACTTATTCAACCAAATAAGATCAATTGGTTGACGGCGTCATTTCAGAATGATGTAGTGAGTTGTAGTCGTATATCAAAAATTAGGTACACCAAGTGTATCTCGGCGAAAAAAATAAAAATTATCTCATGGAGATTTAAATGAACAAAATTTTGATTGGTGTCGGTGCTTTAGGCGTTGTCGTTGCCATTGGTGTATTTGTCTTAATGTCCAATTTGGGCGGTTTGATCAAAGCGGCGGTGGAAACAGCCGGAACTGAAGTAACCAAGGTACAAGTAACTTTGGATTCAGCTGATGTCGAGACCACTTCAGGCAAGGGGTCCCTGTCAGGGTTAACCGTCGGTAACCCGGCTGGCTTTAAATCTGATTATGCTTTCAAGCTTGGTGGTATTTCGATGCAGCTTGATGTCGGCTCTCTAGCCTCAGATACCATTGTCATCAAAAACGTCACCATTGATCGTCCAGCAGTTACTTATGAGTTAAGCTCAAACGGCTCAAACATCGATGCTATTAAGAAAAACGTCGAACAAGTGACCTCCGGCGGAGGCGCTTCGAGCAAGACTGAAAGCTCTGGCGGTAAGAAAGTGGTCATCGAGAACCTTTATGTGAAGGGCGGCCAGATTAATGTTTCAGCCGAGTTCCTTGGTGGCAAATCCATGACCTCACCTTTGCCTGATCTCCATCTTAAAGATTTGGGTAAAGACAGTGGCGGAGCGAGTCCCGCTCAGATTGCTGAGAAAGTCATTGCCGCGCTGACCAATGGAGCGACAAGCGCAGTTGGCAAGTTAGACATCTCATCAATCACAGAAGGTGTCAAAGGCCTGGCCGGTGATGCCATGAAGAACGTCGAAGCCGAGGCAGGTAAAGCCGCTGCGGGAGCAACAGACAAGCTCAAAGAAGCCACAGGTGATGCAGCTGGCGCACTCAAAGGCTTGTTAGGGAACTAACTAAAACACCAAGTCAGCCAAAGGTTAACAGCGGTCCAATGAACCAATTATTGTTCTTGGGCCGCGCGGTCCTTGGCAATTAAGCACCTCCGCTTTTAAATACCCTGAGAAAGTTCTGTTACGAGAAAATCAACAGCTGCTTTAATTTTCAACACGTTATACCGTGGCTTGAGATAGAGAAGATAAATCCCGGATTCAGAAACACGGGCCACTGAGACATGATCTTCTTCCATGTTAAGCTCAATCAATGATTTATCATTTAAATTGTCGATAACCCCCCATTTGGGCAGCAAGGCAATTCCTTGACCGGTAAGAGCTGCCTGTACTAAGGCACTTCCGTCATTGCTGATATAGACAGGGCTCGTTTTCAGTTCTCGCCATACGTCCTTGGTTTTTGCTTGCCAGTGGAGGATACCATTCGGCCCCCGATAAAGCAGGGTTTTGTGGGCGAGAAGGTCATCAGCCTTAAGAGGCACCCCATTTTGCTCAAGATATTCGGGCGAGGCGATTAAGACGAATTCATTATCAGAGAGTTTTTTGGCGACCGCTCTATCAGGTAAATTGGAAGAGGCCCTAATCGCAATATCAACTTGATCTCGGGCAATATCTGTCACCTGGTCAGTCAGCTCAACATCAAGAATAATCTCAGGGTATTGAACATGAAGTTTTTCCAGAGCGGGCAGTAAACGGGCCGTCCCATAACCAGGCATTGCCGTGATCCTTAAAACCCCCGATGGCACCTTGGACCGCTGACTGACAAGCTCGTCAGCATAATCAAGGGCGCTTACGATATCTTTGACCTGTTCATAATAAACTTGTCCAAGAGCAGACAATTTTACAATACGGGTTGAACGATGAAACAGCTCGACCCTGAGCTCGCTTTCCAGATCTCGGATACGACGTGAAACAGATGAAGCCGGCACAGAAAACGTTTTGGCTGCTTTTGTAAAGCTAGCGGTTTCTGCAACTTTCAAAAAATAACGCAGAGCTCGTATCTTATCCATCCTCACAATGTAGCTATTATTGTCTAAAAGACAATTCAAATGCGCAAATTAGCCTAATTCCCCTTTGATATCAGCCTGATTATATTAATTGCAGCAACAAACAAGAGCACCTGCCCACATATTGGTTAGCTCAACATTTATTTGGAGAACTATGATGAAACACGTTACCCACAGCGAAATTGGTCTTCCTGCCAAGGTCCTCCGTATAGAAGAAAAAGCCTCCGCCTCCTTAGCGGCCGGAGAAGCGCGGGTCGCCGTTCTTGCCACTCCCATTCATCCGTCAAATTTATTACAAATTTCAGGTCAATATGGCCAAGCCCCGCAACTACCAGCAACCCCTGGCAGTGAAGGCGTTGGGCGAGTAACAGAAGTCGCCCCAGATGTTAAAAGCTTAAAAATAGGACAATCGGTCATGCTGGCAGGCGGCAATACCTGGCAGCAAGAATTGACCGGTCCGGCTGAGGCTTTCATTCCTCTACCAGATGGTGCGGATGTTTTGCAGCTATCCATGCTCACGGTAAATCCGATTACCGCCTATCTCCTGCTTAAGAACTTTGCCGACCTTAAAGAAGGCGATTGGGTTGTCCAAAGTGCTGCCAACTCAGCAGTCGGAGGCTATCTAATCCAGCTCGCCAAAAAACGCGGGATCAAAACCATCAATATTGTCCGTCGTGAAAACGGCGTTCAAGAATTGCTGGATTTAGGGGCTGATCATGTCTTGGTCGATGGTCCTGATTTGGTTGAGCAAATTGGAGCGATAACCTCTGGGGCTCCCCTTTCCCTTGCCATTGACGCTGTCGGCGGAGAAACCTTTTCAAAAATGGTCGATACCCTCACCTATGGAGGCACAATTGTTTGTTATGGAGCTTTATCTATGACCGAGCCGTCGCTTTCCTCTCGTGCTGTGATCTTCAACGATGTGAAGGTCCGCGGTTTTTGGCTCTCAAAGTGGTTTGAAACGGCAACACCTGCCGACAAACAAGCTGCTTTTGGTGAAATTATAGGACTCGTGGCAAGCGGTACACTTAAAGCAAAAGTCAGTCAGACCTTTTCACTAGATCAAATAAAAGATGCGGTAACCGCGGCGGCGGAAAGCGGTCGTGACGGGAAGGTTATCCTGGTACCAAATAAGTTGTAGCAAATAGTATTTACCAAAGTGATGACACTCCTCTTAAAAAAGAGGAGTGTCATCAACCTAAACAGCTAAAACCCTTTCCGAGCTTTGTTTTCTGATTGAATACGATTGACCATTTTGCCAAACGCTTTTTCACGCTTACGAGCTTGAGAAATTGTTTCTGAATTATAATTGTTTTCCCTAAGCAATTTTCCCCAGCGTTTTAATCGCTCTGAATCAAGTAGACCGGAATCAATCGCCTCTCTGACAGCACAACCAGGTTCGGTTTCATGTTGGCAATCACTAAATCGACACTGTCTTGCCAGGGAGGTAACATCATCGAAAACCGTTTCAATTCCCTCACTTTTATCATAAAGCCGCAAAGCTCGCATGCCAGGCGTATCAATAATCCATCCACCGCCAACAATAGGATTTAAAGACCTCGAGGTTGTTGTGTGGCGCCCCTTGGCATCGTCTTCTCGAATTTCTTGAGTCAATCCGCCCGCTATAGTCAAATTATTCAGCAGAGTTGTTTTGCCAACACCTGATGAGCCAACCATGGCAACGGTTTGACCTTCTCCACACCAAAAATAGACATCCTCTAGAGATTTCTGATCCGTTGCATTAAGGGCTAAAACCGTGAGGCCAGACATAAGGTCTTGAGTTTCCGCAAGGTAATATTCGGCATCCTCAGCCAAATCCGCTTTTGTAAGGAGCACGATCGGCTCAACCTCAACGTCAACTGCTAAGGCCAAATACCTTTCTAACCGTGCTTTGTTAAAATCTGCATTGCAGGAAGACACGATAAAAAGGGTATCAACATTTGTCGCGATAATTTGTTCTGAAACATCCGTCCCAGCAGCACGACGGCTCAACACACTTTTAGGCTCTAATCGCCTGATTATCTGGTTTTGGTTATTCCTAAGAACCCAATCACCAACACCAAAATCGCGGGTTGATCTATTTGATGGTGTAGTTAGAAGGCTTATCCCCTCTTCACCAAGACCTTTTAAGAGGCTTCGTTGGACCTCACAAATTCGCATAGGGATGAGTTGTTCGACCTCATCCAGGTCAAGTTGCATCATGAAATGTGCTGAGAATCCAAGTTCAGCACGGGTATATTTTTGGATCGTCATGTCTTTGCCCTTTAAGCATAGAAAAAAGCGGCGTCCAGCTTTTGAGCTGCACCGTATCTATCTCGGGCAAAATAGCGAAAAGGTTTAAGTTACTTGACGCTGATAGCCCGAAAAGAAAAGACCACAATCATAAAATTCTCCTCTGGGTTTATTGTAAGATTTGTCCACATACTCATGTGGGCGTGAATAACGACTGATATCAATGCCCTCACAACCTGTCAAGCGCTTCCGGGAAAGGTAAAAAGACATCAAGGTTTGAAGAAATATCCTTCGCCTTTTAATTAAGGTTTTCTCAATCAACTTCCCTTTAAAATCCTCCCATGGCACGGACAGTTGGAAATATGCAGCGGAGCACCATTCTTCCTGAGGGAACAACGGACTTTATGCTGCGACGGGCGAAAGAGGGCGCTGGCCTTCTTCTCGTTGTGGGTGCGCTGGCTCTCTCAGCCGCGCTTTTGACCTTTAATAGCAGTGACCCTTCTCTCAATACAGCCTCGGGATTAGGTCCTGCCCATAATTTACTGGGCACGGTTGGTGCTTATATTTCTGATCTTTTACTCCAAACCTTTGGGCTTTCTGGCGCTGTTCCTTCTTTGCTCCTAGGTGTTTGGGGCTGGCGTCTCTTTGAAAAACGTGAATTTCCTCATTTATGGCTTAGGGTTTTGATCGGCTTATGGGGTATGGTGGTTCTCTCCGTTGGCCTTAGCGCCATAGCATCACCTTTATGGTGGCCCCTCAGCGGCGGCCTCGGCGGGGTTTCAGGGCTCCTTCTCCTCCAAAAAGTTTCCTATGCCGCCCTTGCCCTTTTTGATGTTCAAATTAGCGGTACCCTTATTTATTACGGCATTGCGGCCTTAACCGGGCTTATTGGCGTGCTCTGCATTATCTTTGCCTTTGGTCTCAGCGCTGCTGAATGGCGAGCCGTTGGTCAGACTATTGCTCAAATATCGAGCGGAATTTATCACTTTGGTATGATAGCTGGCTCCAAAGCCGGAACTTTTGCAAAGAATACAGCCGCAACTCGGATCGCCCCTAAAGTTTCTATGGGTGACGTTCTTGATCCTGTCGATACCCAACCTCAAGCCTCCGTTTTAGAGCGTACCCTTGTTGCTGAACCAGTTGTGGTTTCCTCAAGTGATCAGGTTGATGAACTGCCTTCAAAGCTCGTAGAAACCCGCGCACCGAAACCTAAACAAGGCAAACGCGCGGTTAAAGAAAAGCAACAGTCCCTCGACCTGATGCTTGATAGTGAATATTCTCTACCCCCATTGGACCTCCTTTCCATGGGGGACCGGATTGCCCGCAAAAACCAGATTACCAATGATATGCTGGAGCAAAATGCTCGCTTGCTTGAATCTGTCCTAGATGACTTCGGCGTTCGCGGACAAATCGTTAAAGTCCGTCCAGGCCCAGTGGTTACCCTTTATGAGCTTGAACCTGCTCCCGGCACTAAAACCGCTCGGGTTATCGGCCTTGCTAATGATATTGCTCGCTCTATGAGCGCTGTATCTGTTCGAATTGCGGTGGTTCCAGGCCAGAACGTCATCGGTATTGAACTACCTAACCTGACCCGTGAAACCGTTCATTTACGGGAAATGCTTGAATCTGAAAGCTTTGAAAAAGCTCAAAGCAGCCTGACATTGGCTTTGGGTAAAGATATTGGCGGCAGCCCTGTTAATGTTGATTTGGCCCGGATGCCTCACCTGTTGATTGCCGGCACCACGGGTTCAGGCAAATCTGTTGCCGTGAACACCATGATTTTAAGCCTGCTTTATTCCATGTCGCCGGATCAATGTAAGTTCATCATGGTTGATCCCAAGATGCTGGAACTTTCCGTCTATGACGGCATTCCTCACTTGCTGGCTCCGGTTGTCACCGACCCCAACAAAGCCGTGGTTGCTTTGAAGTGGACCGTTCGGGAAATGGAAGACCGTTATCGGGCCATGGCCCAATTGGGTGTCCGCAATATTTCTGGTTATAACGCTCGCCTTGCTGAAGCACGCAAAAAGAATGAAGCCTTATCACGCACAGTCCAAACCGGCTTCGACGAAGCGGGCAAACCTGTTTATGAGGAACAACCTCTTTGCATGGACCCATTGCCTTTCATCGTTGTCATTGTTGATGAAATGGCCGATCTGATGCTGGTCGCAGGCAAAGACATTGAGGCCACCATTCAGCGCTTGGCACAAATGGCGCGTGCGGCTGGCATTCACTTGATTATGGCGACCCAACGGCCTTCTGTTGATGTCATCACGGGTACCATTAAAGCTAACTTCCCAACCCGGATTAGTTTCCAGGTGACCTCAAAAATTGATAGTCGCACCATCCTTGGCGAACAAGGCGCTGAACAGCTGCTTGGTCAGGGTGATATGCTCTATATGGCAGGCGGCGGGCGGATCAGCCGGGTTCATGGACCTTTTGTCGCCGATGGTGAAGTCGAATCAGTCGTTGCAGCCCTTAAAGCACAAGGCCAACCCAGCTATGTTGAAGCTGTAACCGTTGAAGATGAGAACGCCCCGCCTATTCTCGGTGCGCCAGGAAGTGATGGAGGCAATAGCGGCTCTAAAGATGATCAACTCTATGATCAAGCCATTGCCGTCGTTGCTCGGGAAGGCAAGGCCTCCACCAGCTTTGTTCAACGCCACCTACAAATCGGCTATAACCGCGCGGCTCGCCTGATTGAGCGCATGGAAGCCGAAGGGGTCATCAGCAAAGCCAACCGTGTTGGTAAGCGCGAAGTTCTAGTCAGCCATCACGAATAAGCCTTATTTAATCTCTAGGCTATTTCTCATTCATCATCACCGGGCTTGACCCGGTGAACCAGGCTCATCATAAACATGGTGTTCGATAATCAACAGGTACCTTATGGTGTTTTTGCGCAAACTAATCGTCATCGTTACAGTTGGAATTCTCTGGACCAGTGCGGTTCAGGCAGCAAATGAAAAGCCAGCTAAAGCGCTTCCGGCTAAGTTGACACCGAGTGAAGCGGCAACCGTCGTCAAGGTCGAAAAATATCTAAACTCCCTCACAACCATTCGCTCTC
Organism: Rhodospirillales bacterium; assembly: GCA_026196105.1. Lineage (GTDB taxonomy): Bacteria > Pseudomonadota > Alphaproteobacteria > Rhodospirillales > JAPHRK01 > JAPHRK01. Next base: position 29,361 of record JAPHRK010000077.1, read on the forward strand.
GTTTTATTCAAGCTTCCTCTAACGGAGCAATTTCTGAAGGATGGGCTTATGTACAACGCCCTGGACGGTTTAGATTTGAATATGATCCCCCAGTCCCTGTTGTCATCATCGCCGATGGCTGGTGGATTGGATATTATGACCTGGAACTTGAGCAAAAGAGCCATACTTTGGTCAGCAGTACACCTGCTAGTCTTTTGGTCGGGGAAAAAATATCCTTCAAAAAAGACATTATCGTTACCGCTTATCATCAAGAAAAAGATTTTATCAGTCTCAGCATAACCAGCTCTGATGAAGATCAAGAAGGGGTTTTAACCCTGACCTTCAGCAAAGAGCCTTTCCGACTACGTCAGTGGTCAATAATTGATGCTCAAGGTATTCATACGGACGTCACCTTGATGAAGCCTGAGTTTGGTATCACATTGAAAAAAGAGCTTTTCTATCAGGAAAATGAAGTGAAGCTCATCCGTAAATTTGGCCAAAAGAAACCCTCCTAAAAGTACTTTCCAAATAATTATTCGAAAATTGCATATCAGTATTGCAAAAAATGCATTTGTGAATCTCGCTGGTAGTACCATTTAAGATATGTCTATCGGCTGGATGAAATATTCCAGTTAGAGCGAGAAAAGTACCCCCCTACTTTTCTCATGCTCCCATGGAGCTTCGTGCGCCCGACCCGTCCCCTAAACTGGTCGGGCGTATTTTTGAGTTTTCTAATCTTTAGTATAAAAACATCAAAAGATTACGAGACATATTTTATTTAAAAGATTAATAATACTCTTATGAAAATTAAAATTGTCACTTGGAACGTTAATTCCGTTCGCTTGCGCATTGATCATCTCACCAAACTTGTCGACCAATATCAACCTGATGTTATTTGCCTTCAGGAAACCAAAGTGGATGACCCACTTTTTCCTCATTTAGAAATTTCAGGGCTTGGTTACCCTTATCGGGCAGTCCATGGTCAAAAAAGCTATAATGGCCTGGCGATTCTTTCTAAGATTCCTTTTGAAGGAGAAGAAAGAACCCATAGCTGGTGTGGCAAAGATGATCGCAGGCATCAATCGGTCGATCTTAGCTGCGGACTTGAGCTTCATAATCTCTATATTCCGGCGGGAGGGGACCTACCAGATGCCAAGCAAAACCCAAAATTTGCTCATAAGCTCAACTTTTTGACCGAACAAACCGCATGGTGGCTACAAAGACAGGACCCTAAGGCCAAACGAATGATCGTTGGTGATTTTAATATTGCCCCCCGAGAAAACGATGTCTGGTCTCACAAAGCCTTAAAAAACACCATCACCCACACCCAGGTAGAAATAGATCATTTGACTGATTTTCAATCTTCAGGGCCCTGGCACGATGCCTTGATTGCTAAATTGCCAGAGGATGAAAAGCCCTACACTTGGTGGAGCTACCGCAACCGTAATTGGCCCGGGCCAGACCCGTCGAAGGATCGTGGTCGACGCTTAGATCATATATGGGCATCACCAAATTTAGACCAAATGGTGGAAAAAATAACCATTGTGCGAGAAATCAGAGGCTGGGAACGTCCTTCTGATCATTCCCCTGTCATGGTGACTTTAGATATTTAATCACGGTATATATAAAGGTTCATAGGGGTTTCAACACCACTTACAGCCCTTTTTTCCCGTGCAATCCATCGATCAGAACCCTTATAACCATTTTTAAGCGCTATTTTTAAACAAACTTCTGAAATAACTGCTCGACTCTCTTCACTTTTTACATGTTTTTCGAGCTTTGCAGCCTGATTCACTGCATCACCAAGTACAGTATATTCTAAGTGGTTATCGTCACCAATCACCCCAAACACGATCGAACCGTAAGTCACAGCCGCATTAATCTCTATAGGGGACAAACCTTGGTCTTGCCTCTGCTGATTCCAGCTATCAACTCGTTCAAATAGGTGTTCTACAGCTCTTAAGGCGTCAGCTGCGCAAGATGAGTTTTCTTTAACGGCCCCAAAGGAAGCCAAAATACCATCTCCTAAGTATTTATCGACAATACCGTTACAGTCATGAATGACAGGGACAACTTGAGCCTGATAGTCGGTTAATAAAGTAATTTGTTCCGAAGGGGTTAAAGAAGCTGCAAGTGGCGTAAACCCTCGAATATCAAGGAACATGATCGTACAATCACGAGCAATACCATGGCCTAATCCTATTTCCTGATCAGATTTAGCTATTTTTTCTGCAACAGGGCCTGAAAAAAACTTAGAAAGTGATTTTGCTGCCTGAGTTTCCCGCACGGAGCTTACAAGTAACGCTCGAGCTCGAGAAACAGAGAAACCTAAGATCAAGGTTACTAACAAGATAGAAATTATTTTATCAAATTCAGCACCAAGTAAGACACTATTGGACGTAATATATTCCACATAATCTCGGGTAATCATCGGATCAGATGGATCAGCAGTTACGACATAAATTACCAGAATCATCCATCCAGCCGCTGCAAAAATGCCGGAAAGGAAAATATATCTGGCCTCAAAACGTAATGTTCTCAAGGCGATAAAGATAAAAACATAAAGTAATGTGGGAGATTTAAGATAGAATGAGGGCGGCTGCATATACTGTAGATGAAAAAACCAAATTGTCCCCATTAGTAACGCGATATCGGCAACAACGGACAAAATGATAAACCAGCCCGGCAGATCGGTTTTATAACTTAAATAAAGTCGAATAAGGGTAAAAGACAGATAGCTCGCCAAAACCCATGGCACAGGGCTAAATTCTAGATCAGGATTGTTAGGCCTTGGAGCAAGAAAGTAGAGAATGGCAAAAACCATCACCACAGCAAGCTGTATCCAGCCAATCAACCGCTCACTTTGGCTTTGCTCACAGCGAATTGTTTCTGAGATTCGTTCCGGAAGCTTCTCACCTGTAATGTAACGACTGATAAACCTTTGAATGATCCCTTTAGACATATTGCTTAAGGTACCAACCGATATCCACCTGGCTCCGTAACCAAAATCTGAGAATCAGAAGGGGTTTTCTCAATTTTCTGCCTTAGGCGATAGACATGGGTTTCTAAAGTATGGGTGGTCACGCCAGCATTATAACCCCAGACCTCATCAAGCAAAACTTCCCGACTGACAACTTTATCACCAGAGCGATAAAGATATTTCAAAATGGCCGTTTCTTTATCGGTCAAACGTACTTTTTTGTTGGTCTCATTATCCACCAAGACTTTTCCACTTGGTTGGAAGGTATATGGCCCAATGGTGAAAACAGCATCTTCGCTTTGTTCATGTTGACGGATTTGCGCTCTTAAACGCGCCATCAGTACGCCAAGACGGAAGGGCTTAGCGATGTAATCATTGGCTCCAGCATCGAGTCCTAAGATAGTATCAGCATCTGTGGTGGCTCCAGTTAACATAATAATCGGAGATTTAACCCCATTACGGCGCATCAATCGACAAACATCACGTCCATCCATATCGGGCAGGCCAACATCGAGCAGAATTATATCAAAGTAGTCTTTCTTGATGATCTCAAGGCTCTCGGCCCCAGTAGTAGCGACAATGGTGACAAATTCTTCATGCAATTGTAGCTGTTCGCTCAGCATTTGCCTTAGGCTTTCATCATCGTCTACCAGGAGGATACGTTTCTCAGTGGACATTTTTTCTCCCTAACTTGGACCTATCAGCTGAATTTACAGTATCTTAGCATGAACGCAAAAAGTTGCTACAGGAATAAAAGTAGGCATGAAAGTAAAAAAAGGGAGAGGGTTTGGTTCTTTTTATGACATTTTTTTTGACATCAAGCCAATAGCGGTTAAAAAAGCGTCATGCCTCATCGTACATCGCTTTCAGGGTTGCAAGAAAAACCCAATCCAAAAGAACTTTTATCGGTTGATCGTGCCGTTTCTGATCTACGCCGTGGCGGGATTGTCGTAGTTCGTGGAAATAACCAAAAAACCCGTTTAGTTCTTGCCGCTGAAGGCGCAACAACCGCACGCCTTGACCGTCTTAAAGAGCTCTCTTCTGGTAATCCCTACTTAGCAATCACTGGGAAAAGAGCCGAAGTTCTTGGGTTAACCGATTATCAGGCATCTGTTGTCGTTTTGCGCCCTAAAGAAGGTCTCACAGCTTGGGTCGCTTCAGATTTAGCGGACCCTCTCTCTGATCCTGAACGCCTCTCTGGTTTAAATGCAGATTCTAAAGGAATTGAAAGTCAAGGCTGTGAAGCCGCTGCCATTGGTTTAGCCAAAATTGCTCGTATGTTGCCCGCCGTTGTTGTTGCAGATTTAGCCGATGCTAAAGCCGCCGCTTACCCCGTGGCCTGGGCTGAAAATAACGACCTTTTGGTCGTCGAATCCGAACATATCTTCTCATATGAGCTTAATGCGGCCCAAAGCTTGAGCCTGATTAGCGAAGCCAAGGTTCCGCTCTTAGATGCTGAAGACACAAAAATTTTGACTTTCCGCCCAGGTGATGGGGGCATTGAACATCTGGCAATTGTTGTTGGCAAGCCAGACCCAACCCAACCCGTTTTAACGCGACTCCATTCGGAGTGCTTTACCGGAGATTTACTTGGGTCCCTCCGCTGTGATTGTGGTGACCAGTTGCGCGGTGCTATTGCAGAAATCGCTCAACAAGGAAGCGGCGTTCTTCTCTACTTAGCTCAAGAAGGTCGTGGTATTGGCTTAGTTAATAAGCTCCGAGCCTATGAACTCCAGGACCGCGGCGCTGATACGATTGATGCCAACGAACAGTTGGGCTTTGATGCCGATGAGCGCGTTTACCTGCCTGCCGCGGAAATGCTTCGTCAACTAAACTATAAATCAATTAGGTTACTGACAAATAATCCCGATAAAGTACAGGCTTTGTCAGGGTTTGGGATTGAAATTAAAGAACGTGTTGCTCATGCTTTTCCGTCTAATCAACACAACGAGCTATATCTCAATACAAAAGCAGCTCGTAGTGGACACTTGTTCTAGGTAAAACCAGCCCACTACCCCAAAACGGTACCCGGAAAATTCTGCCTTCTTTAGCTCTCTCTTGAGCTAACATATTGATTCTACTTATTCCTTTCTTGGCATCCTCTTTGCAATGTTTATGCAAACGGGAAATAAGGAATAAAATAATGGATATTTCTACAACTGGCGCTGGCTCTGCCCTGATACCGGCAAAGACTGAACAGGACACAGGGTTTCAAGGTTTTGGGAAAGACGGATTTACCTTCTTTGACTTCCTCGACATCATTAATCCCCTCCAACATATCCCCATTGTAAATACAGCCTATCGCTCTATGACCGGCGATGAAATTGATCCGGCTTCCAAAATTATTGGGGGCAGTCTATTTGGCGGACCGATTGGTGGAGTAGCAGCGGTGGCTGACGTCGCTATTGAAGAAGCTACGGGTAAAGATGTAGGTCAACATGCCCTTGCTTTATTTGACGGTGAAGAAACCGAACAAATTGCCTCCCTTGACACCAATAAACCCCAAGGGAATACCCCTCTCGCATTTGCGCCAGGACCAGGAGTGGATATTTCCCAATGGGCAGCAAACGCAGGAACCGGGGGAATTGATTGGCGAGATAATTTAAAATCCCAGTGGGATAACGCTCAAACATCCCCTCAACAGGTGGCAGAACTCTCAACTCAAGCTGCTGCTGCCCCGATAACTTCGGCCCAACTTAATTCTCAACCCGCCCAACAAACCTCTCCTCAGTCAGTCCAAATGTCGAACCTTGCTGCTTTACAGGCTTTATCGGCCGACCTTAAACAGGCCAGAACGACGCAACTTGTGAGTAATTACGGGGCTATTCAAGGAGATAGCACAAGACCTTCAACAAATGAACCAACAGAAGCCTATGGTCGAGCAGCTCAAAAAAATGATAATGGTATGGGCTGGTTTTCTGATAAAATGAAAGCTGGAATTGAAAAATACCAGGCGGCTGGACAGCTAAAGACAGCTCTCAACTAGTATTCTTTTTTAGCTAAGGTATAACTTTGAAAAACAGCTCAAACCATCTGGAAATTAATGTATTTCCTAATAAAGAAGTTGTATTCAAAGATCATCATTATACCTGTGCTCTAGGACGCAGCGGAATTGGAAAAAAGCAAAAAGAAGGGGATGGCCTGACACCCCTTGGCACCTTTGCTTTGCGTGAAGTTTTTTACCGAGCAGACCGTATCGAAAAACCAAAAACAAACCTTCCGATTTACTCAATCTCAAAAACCATGGGCTGGTGTGATGACCCCAACTCAAAGGAATACAATAAAAAAGTTGAGCTCCCCTTTGACGGAAGCCACGAAAGCTTATGGCGTGATGATGGGCTTTATGACCTGATTGTGGTTGTTGGCTATAATGATGACCCGATTATCCCCAACAAAGGAAGTGCGATCTTTCTTCATGTGGCTAAACCAGAATATCAACCGACAGAAGGCTGCGTTGCTTTTGCATTAGCTGATCTGATTACAATCCTAAAAGATTGTTCAAATGAGGCTGTACTTAAGATTAATTCAAAGAACTAAGCGGGTTTAGGCGGAGGACGCTCCCCAAAAATTGCCGACCCTACTCTCACATGAGTCGCCCCTAGCTCAATAGCTGTTTCATAATCACCACTCATTCCCATACTCAATGTTTGTAATCCATTGCGTCGAGCCATCTCACGTAACAAAGCAAAATGCAAAGCCGGCTCTTCTCCAACAGGCGGTATGCACATCAAACCCTTGATAGGCAATTGGTATTCTTCAAGACAGCTTTTGACAAAATCATCCAAATCATCAGGCAAAACACCCGTTTTTTGGGGCTCTTCGCCTGTGTTTACCTGAATCAAACAGTCAGGACTGTAGCCAGTGGCATCCATCTCTCTTGCCAAAAATCGGGCGAGTTTTAGCCGATCTACTGTTTCAATTACATCAAAAAGAGGGAGAGCCTCTTTAACCTTATTCGTTTGCAATGGTCCAATAAGATGTAATTCTACACCGTCAAATTTATTTTTAAGGCCTGGCCATTTTTCTAGAGATTCTTGAACACGATTTTCACCAAAAATCCGCTGCCCCGCTTGCAAAGCTTGGGCAATAACCTCTGCAGGCTTTACTTTACTGACAGCAATCAGGTTTACTTCTCCTTCCTTTCTACCGACTTCAAGTGCTTTATTATCAATAGTTTGGAGGATAGTTTTAAGGTTTTTACTTATATTTAATGGAGAAGTCATGTGAAGGTCTGGCCTTGACAGTAATTAGCTGTTTTCAGAATGTAGGTTCATGAACCTAGCAAATATTTCTCAACAGCTCAATTCAAGCTATCGCTTACGCAATAAATCAATAAGGCGAACTAACCTTTTGCCAACAATGATTTTTATGACCGACACACTTCGTGTGCCTAACCCTTTATCCGTTGTAAAAAAGCTACCTAAGGGAGCAGCGGTTATCTTTAGGCATTATAACGATCCTAATAGGTTATACTTACTTCATAAATTACGTAAAGAGTGCCAGCGCAGAGGATTGATCTTTCTTATTGCCGGAGACTTTTCTTTAGCCAAACGGTTTGCTGATGGGGCACATTTTCCAGAAGGAATAGCTCGCAAAGCTGCTGGGAAAATCAAAAAACCCCGACCAAATTTTATTATTACCACTGCTGCACATAACTATCAGGCTTTAGCAAAGGCCCAAACAATAGATGTAAATGCTGTTTTATTCTCTCCTGTTTTCTCAACTAAAAGTCATGAGGGGACAAAAGCCTTAGGCCTAATAAAGTTTGCAAAAGCCTGCCAATTTTTTGACATGCCTATTTATGCCCTAGGGGGTATTTCTGCAAATTACAGTCGCAGAATTTTTAAAACACGGGCTGCTGGAATTGCCGGAATTAGTGGATTCTTAAGTTAAACCAACCTAATTAGAAAAGAAAAAGGGAGCCAAAAGGCTCCCTTTCCCATCATCAGACTTTAAAAAAGTCAGATTAGAATGCTGCAGAAATACCAACAGCCAAGATGTGACCGCTGTTTTTAGCTGCAGCAGTTTTAGCTTCTTCTTCAAGCTCGAAATCGGTGTAACCAGCGTTAGCTTTAATGCCGCCGCCCATGTTGTAAGAAACACCAATTGAATGGTTAGTAATGGTATCATCACCCGCAACTGCAGTGCTGCCTTGGAAAGCAGAACGATAACGAGTCAAGGTGAAGTTGTATGGACCGGTTTCGTAACCAATACCAATGTTGTATACATCACCAACCATTGGATCAGCTGCGCTTTCTGTGTGATAATCACGGAAAGAACCGCCTAAAGTGAAGCCAGCAAAGCTTACAGAACCTTGACCACGATACTCGTACCAATCAGTATCGGTTTGAGTACCAGTACCAGTTGCTGTGTTTCTGTCAATATTAACATATTGAGCATTTAAGTTCAGGCCAACACCACCGAATTTTCCGGTATATGAAGCTTTGTAGTAGTATGCAAGAGCGTTTGCAGTAGTTGCATTAGAACCAGTAGGTGCAGTGAGACTAGCTTGAAGCTCAGGCAGCATACCAGCACCAACTTTGAAACCACCAAAACTTGGAGATGTGTAGTCGATACGTGTAGCATCTGTACGTGAGGTAGACTGACCTTGATGAGAGAAGGTACCGCCTGGCATGGTGTACCAATCAGAAGCATCTGCATCTTCTGTACCGTAAGACTCATCAGGAACTTTATTTGAACCACCAACAGAACCCATGATGATCGCACCCATTGAAGGGGTGGCAATACGCATGAAGCTATGGTCGATAGAAGTCCCGCCATTGTGTTGGTCTGCTTCAAGTTCCACTTTAACAGAAACTGAAAGACCATTATCAAGCTTGGTTGAACCCATGAAATAAATTTCTGAGTCATCCTTAACGTCAAATGCGCGAGCGCTTACATTAGCAGCTTGAGCTTCGAATGTATCTTGATTGCTTACACTACCAGCCCAGTGAGCCATTTTACCACCCAACTTAAGGGTAATTGGATCTGCAGCCATTGCAGGAGCGGCGATAATGCCAGCGGCAACCAAAGCGGTGGTGCCAATAAGTAGCTTTTTCATGTGTATCCCCTCTGAAAAAACAAAAATTATAAAAACGGTTTAAAACTTATCGAAACTTGAATTCTATCTAATAGAGCTATGCTCCAAAAAATAGTCGATAGAGTTCAAACCAATTCGATGTAAATACTTTTATAGATGCTCCAGTGAATTTCAAGTGTGGCTGTTCTTTGTGAAACCTATATTTTTAATGTCGTGCTATTTTTATCACACAAACCACTATGCAACTGAAACCGAATTATATTTAGTAATAGAAGCTTTTAGTCATCGACAATAGACGAACAGGTTATGCCTTGTTATAAAGAGATCAGTTATCGTTTTTGTAAAGATATATAACATGCAGAATTTTGCCAAAATTGTTAAAGTTGGATTATTAATTACCCTATTTGGGTTTTATGGATGTGACAACTATGAGCCGCTTGAAGAAGATTTCGATAGATCTGAAATTGAAGGGAAGCCAGTTTACGAAGGGGAAGATGCTAGAGAAACAGTCTTTGGTGATGGGGGACTCTTTGGGGGGGCTAGTAAAAAAAATGAAAACACCGCTGGAATTGGCGTAAATTCATTCCTGTGGCGTGCGACACTTGATACTATATCTTTTCTCCCCATAAACAGTGCAGATGCTTTTGGCGGTGTTATTTTGACTGATTGGTATAGCCCCGCTGAAACCCCAGAAGAACGTTTCAAACTTAATATTTATATCCTCGGCCGCGCCCTTCGGGCTGACGGTGTAAAGGTCAGTGTGTTTAAGCAAGCACGGGACCAGCGCGGTGAATGGACTTCTTTAGGGCTTGGTAAAAATGTCTCAACAGACATTGAAAACGCCATTTTGACAAGAGCACGTCAATTGCGAAACGCAACTGCTGTTAGTGAATAACTTGAATTCACAAAATTGATTTGACCGAAGAAAGAATAGTTTAGAACAAATGGCGCGATATAATTTTAAGGAAACTGAGCAGAAGTGGCAAAAATTCTGGCAGGACGAAAATTCCTTTAAGGCGACGGAAGACCCCAATAAACCAAAATATTATGTCTTGGAAATGTTCCCATATCCTTCAGGGCGCATTCATATGGGGCATGTACGTAACTATACCTTAGGCGATGTCGTCGCGAGATATAAAAGGGCACGCGGTTTTAATGTACTCCATCCCATGGGTTGGGATGCTTTTGGCCTTCCGGCAGAAAACGCAGCTATTCAAAATAACACCCATCCAGGCAAATGGACATATAGCAACATCGATTCCATGCGTGATCAGTTAAAGTCTATGGGATTATCCTATGACTGGTCCCGAGAATTCGCCACGTGTGATATTGATTATTATAAACACGAACAGAAAATGTTCTTGGACCTTCTAGAAGCAGGTCTCGTTTATCGAAAAGAATCTTGGGTGAACTGGGATCCGGTTGAACAAACTGTTCTAGCAAATGAACAAGTTGTTGATGGAAAAGGCTGGAGATCAGGTGCTGCAGTAGAAAAACGTAAGCTTTCTCAGTGGTTTTATAAGATAACCGAATTTGCCGATGATCTGCTTGAAGGGATTGAAGAGTTAGAACGCTGGCCTGAAAAAGTACGGATCATGCAGGAGAACTGGATTGGGCGCTCTGAAGGGGCCCGTATGTTCTTTGATATTGCCGGACGAGAAGATCGGCTTGAAGTCTTCACCACCCGGCAAGATACAATCTTTGGCGCATCATTTTGTGCCATTGCTGCAAACCACCCCTTAGCCCTTGAGTTGTCAAAAGATAATCCAAAACTTGAAGAATTTATTGCTCAGTGTAACAGCATGGGGACGAGTGAGGCTGATATTGAACGTGCTGAAAAGCTAGGCTTTGATACTGGGTTAAAAGCTACGCTACCCGTTCTTGATGGCCGAGAAGTTCCTATCTATGTGGCCAATTTTGTTCTTATGGACTATGGCACCGGCGCTATTTTTGGCTGCCCAGCCCATGATCAGCGTGACCTAGATTTCGCCTGCAAATATAATCTGATCGTAACCCCAGTCGTTGGTCCTAAAGACCAAGACCCAGCAACATTTACTGTTGGCGATGAAGCTTATACAGGCCCAGGTAGTCTTATTAATTCCGACTACCTAAATGGTAAAACCATAAATGAAGCAAAAGAAGAAGTTATCAAACGCCTTAAAGAAGTTAATGCTGGTGATGGTACTGTAAATTATCGCTTAAGAGACTGGGGGGTGTCACGTCAACGGTATTGGGGCGCCCCAATACCTATTGTTCATTGTGATGATTGTGGAATTGTACCTGTCCCAGCAGAGCAACTCCCCGTTACTTTACCAGAAGACGTCACGTTCGAAAAATCGGGAAATCCCCTTGACCATCACCCAACCTGGAAAGACACGACCTGTCCACAATGTAACAAGGCTGCACGTAGAGAAACAGACACCTTCGATACCTTTATGGAATCATCTTGGTACTTTGCACGCTTTAGCTCACCTAAGTCAGATACAGCCTTTGACAGGGATGCTGCAGATTACTGGTTACCGGTCGATCAATATATTGGCGGCATTGAACATGCAGTTCTTCATCTGCTTTATTCACGTTTCTTTATGCGAGCCCTACATAAATGTGGATATATTAGTGTTAAAGAACCTTTTGCTGGGTTGCTTACCCAAGGGATGATTTGCCACGAAACCTATCAAAGTGAGGAAGGCGACTGGCTTTTCCCAGACCAAATTGAAGAAACTGACAGCGGCGATTTTAAAACCACTGAAGGTAAAATCGCTATTAAAGGCCGCTCTGAAAAAATGAGCAAATCGAAAAAGAACGTCGTCGACCCTGAATTGATCATTGAGTCTTATGGTGCTGACACGGCTCGTCTCTTTATGCTTTCTGATAGCCCACCTGAAAGAGATCTCGATTGGACAGATTCTGGCGTTGAAGGAGCTTGGCGTTACCTAAATCGGCTCTGGCGGTTAATCACAGAACCTCAGACCGAATTTTCTGCGCCAAATTCAACCAAACCAAAAGATATATCAGTTAACTGCGCTAAACTATATCGTCAAACCCACCAAACTGTTGATGCTGTTTCAAGTGACTTAGATAAATTCCATTTTAACAAAGCTGTGGCTCGCATTCGCGAACTCACAAATAATCTTGGCAACTTAAATGGCGACGAAACAGGTGCAGGTTGGATTCTCCGCCATGGCTATGAAGCAGTTATTCGTATCATAGAACCTATGATGCCCCATATCGCAGAAGAGCTTTGGCACCAACTAGGCCACCAAACTCATCTTGTAGAATGCCCATGGCCTGAAGTAGACAAGGCTGAGTTAGTTGATGACACGGTCACTATTGCCGTACAAATCAAAGGTAAGCTACGCGGCACTTTGGAAATGGCTATGAATGCTGATCAAAAAGAAGTGGAAGCAGCAGCCCTTGCTTTGCCTAAGGTAGTCAGTGCTTTGGAAGGACAAACCATACGTAAAGTGATCATTGTCCCAAATCGGATTGTAAATGTTGTTATTTAGAACCATTATATTGATTCTTGGGTTAAGCTTAATAACGTCTTGTGGCTTCCGGCCTCTTTATGGAAAGCATAGCTATAGTCCAAAAGCACAACAAAAACTTGAAAAGGTTTTTGTCAAAACTATTGTCGATCGCAAAGGGCAACTTCTACGTAATGAGTTGCAAACAATCTTAGCTCCGAAAGGTCTGATTGGTTCTCCTCTATATTCCCTTTCCGTTACGGTTACAGAATCTGAAACAAGGCAGTTACAGCGTACGGATGAAACAGCGACGAGAGCTGAATTACGCTTATCAGCAAACTTCTCTTTGACCGATCTTAAAAAGAATCAGACGATTATTTCAGGGCAAAGCATTGGCATCGCTAGTTACGATTTAGTGGATGCAGAATATAGCCAAATTGTCGCTGCTAAAAATGCACAAAAAAGAGCTGCCAGAGATGTTGCATTGGACATAAAATCAAGACTTTCTACCTTCTTCTTAAATCCCCCTAAGAAGAAATAACATCTTTCAAGGTCCTTATTTATGAAAATCCCAGCTGGACAAGTTGAAAATTTTCTTTCGGCACCCGGCTCGGTTAATCGAGCTGTTCTTTTATATGGACCAGATACAGGCTTAGTTCGGGAAAGAGCCAAAAAAATCATTACCGTTATTACGGAAGATATTAATGATCCCTTTAGGGTTACTGAACTCAACGCTTCTACTTTAAAACAAGATCCAGCCAGGTTGACTGATGAAGTCTCCGCTCTTTCTTTCAGTGGGGGACAACGAGCTATCCGCATCCCTGATGGGGCTGATAGCTTAACAAGTTTGTTTAAAGACTTCTTCAAACACCCTGTTGGGGAAGGTTTTATCGTTGTTGAGGCAGGAGAGTTATCTCCTCGGTCAACTTTGAGAAAACTATTTGAAAGCGAAAAAACCTGCGGAGCCATCGCTTGTTATGGAGATGAAGGCCATTCCTTGGTCCAGATCATCCGGGGTACATTTTCTAAAGCCCAACTCGACATTACCCCTGATGCTATGGCATTCCTAAATCAACATCTCGGCGGTGATCGGCTTATGACTCGCTCAGAATTAGATAAAATTGTCCTCTACAAAGGTGGAGAATCTTCTATTACACTAGACGATGTCATAGCTTGTACCGGTGACAGTTCAACTTTTTCTTTAGATTCGATCGCCTTAGCCGCAGCAGATGGCAATCAAGATAAACTTGAAGAAGCCATTGAAAAAGCAATGGAAGAAACCATTCAGCCGATTGCCATTCTCCGTTCTGTTGCCCGCCATTTTCAGCGGTTGCACCTGGCATCCGGCCTAGTCAGAGAAGGTCAATCAATTGATCAAGCCGTTAAACAATTGAGACCGCCCATTTTTTTCAAAGTTGCCGATCGATTTAAAGCTCAGGTTCGTAGATGGCCAGCGCCCCGCCTCGCCCAAGCATTAACTATACTCACCGAAGCAGAATTAGATTGTAAAGTAACCCAATACCCTGCCGTGACTATTTGCAATCGAGCATTAATGCGAATCACACAAGCCGGTAAATCTCGCAGATAGAATAAGTTGTTAGTGAGTTCTGAACTAATAGTTTAACTATTTCCAGCTAATGAGCCATGAGATAAACGATGCAATAGATCATCTAATTGTTCTAATGAACCATAATGCAGAACAAGCGAACCACCAGAACCCTGATAGTTGACTTCTACTTTTAAACCTAAAGAATTAGTCAAATCCCGTTCCAAAGCGAGTGTGTCGGTATCTTTATTGATAGTTTTGCGCTTAGCAGGGGCAGATTTACTCTCTTTTGAGCCTTGCTGGACTAATTTTTCAGTCTGACGAACGTTTAACCCACGGTCTGACACTTGTCGCGCCAAAGCAATCGGGTCATCAGCTTTGAGCAATGCCCTTGCATGTCCTGCACTCAGTTCACCCGTATCCATCATTAGTTTGACCGTATCAGGCAAACCAAGAAGACGCATCATATTGGCAACATGGCTACGGCTTTTACCAACTGATTTTGCCAAAGCTTCTTGGGTATGGCTAAACTCATCCATCAAACGGCTATAGGCATCAGCTTCTTCAAGCGGTGAAAGGTCTTCACGCTGAAGGTTCTCTATTAACGCGATTTCAAGAGTTGTTTGATCGTCTAAATCCCGAACAATAACAGGTACTTCATGGAGTTGAGCCAACTGAGCAGCTCGCCAACGACGCTCTCCAGCGATGATCTCATATGATTCAGGTCCGTCAGCAAGTTTGCGCACTAATATTGGCTGCAAAATACCTTTATCACGGATTGATTCAGCAAGCTCTTCTATGGGGCCTTCTTCAATAATATGCCGCGGCTGATATAAACCAGGTCTAAGAAACTCTATAGGAAGGCTTTTGAGATTCCCTTTTGTTTCACTGGTCCCATTTTCATTGGCACTTGCCGGAGCCGAAGTGGTTTTATCTTCCCCCAAAAGAGAAGATAGGCCACGTCCTAAACCTTTTTTACGTTTGGTTGCTTCAGCCATTACGCTGCAATCCTTTCACGACGCAGCACTTCGCTGGCAAGATGAAGATAAGCTTTTGAGCCTGCACACTGCAAATCATAAAGCAGAACTGGTTTCCCATGAGATGGGGCTTCTGAAACCCGAACATTACGAGGAATTACAGTGTCATACACCTTCTCACCGAAATATTCCCGTACATCATTTGCAACCATATCTGAAAGGTTATTGCGCTTATCAAACATGGTTAAAACAATACCCTGGATTTCCAAATCAGGATTAAAGGCGCTGCGGACCCGCTCAATGGTCTTGATCAAGTGGCTGATGCCCTCAAGGGCAAAGAACTCACATTGTAGAGGAACCAAAATAGCGTTTGCCGCGACAAAAGAGTTAACAGTAAGCAAGCCTAGTGCAGGGGGGCAATCGATTAAGATATAATCGAAATCATCAAGTTCTGACTCTAAGGTATTCTTCAGACAATATTCACGATTCTCAACATCGACCAATTCAATTTCAGCAGCAGATAGATCAATTCCTGAGGGAATAATTTTAAGTCCTGGAACCGCTGTCTCAAGCATAGCTTCAGCAGGCGTGGCCTCACCTATCAATACATGGTATGAGTTTATAGCGCGTTCACCACGTTCAATCCCAACCCCTGTGCTGGCGTTTCCTTGAGGGTCCAAGTCAATTATTAGAACCTTTTGGTCAACAGCAGCTAAAGCCGTCGCCAAATTAATCGCTGTTGTCGTTTTACCGACACCGCCCTTTTGGTTCGCAATAGCAATAACGCGAGGTAATTTTGCCATGATCCCTACTATTCAGGTTGTTCAGTGAAGTCATTTTGCATGCTGCAGAAGGTTGTCATAAGGCCAGAATATTACTCAACCTTAGGATAGAACCTTCAGGATCGGATAGACTCGGTTCCGAAACTGCGTCCATCTTCCAGTTTTTCTGTGAGTCGGTCAATTCTTCTTCCACCTTTCGGCCCTTTAAAAACAAACAAATCGTCTCTGGTGAGCGTAATTTATTCGAGAGTATCAACAGCTTATCCACAGAAGCACAAGCTCTTGAGGTTATAACCGTAGCTGGTTGAGCGAGTTCAAGCTCTTCGATACGCCCATTATGCACAGTCGCCGAAGCCCCAGTTTCCCTGATGATTTCTCTCATAAAGGTAACTTTTTTAGTGTCGCTATCCACAAGGTAAATGGGCGCAATTCCCATAATTGATAAGACCAAGCCAGGAAAACCCGCACCGGACCCTAAATCAACGATATTTCCACTTGTTTCTGAAAAATATGGATAGAGTTGCGCCGAATCGAGCATGTGTCGTCGCCAAAGATCAGAAAGGGTTGAATTTCCTACAAGATTTATTTTTTTCTGCCACTTACAAAGTCTTTCCCCATAAAGTGTGAGGTTCTTCATAACTTGATCACTGGCACCAGTAATTTTTTTAAATTCATCAGGTGTCATCGGATTCGGGGGGGTGTGTTTCACGTGAAACAATTCCTCATGCGGCATTATTTGGACGGTAACGCCTTACATAACCTAAAAGAGCTGTAAGAGCAGCAGGCGTCACTCCGGATATCCTTGCGGCTGCTCCTAGGGTATCAGGGCGCGTTTCATCAAGCTTCTTTTTAACTTCATTTGAAAGCCCATCAATTATCGAAAAATCTAAATCAATAGGAATTTTTAAAGACTCATCTCTTCTGAATGCTTGAATATCTGCATCTTGCCGTTGGAGGTAACCTGAATAGGTTCCTTCAATTTCTAACTGCTCTGCAATCGGTTGTGAAATTGTAGAGAGCTCCGGCCATATTTCTGTAACTTTTGCAAAATCAACATCAGGATAAGCCAGTAGTTGTGAGACACTGCGTCTAACCCCATCTTGATTTACCTTTATGCCCTTCATGTTGAGATCATTTGGTGTAGCCTTCAGGCGATTGACTAACTCCCTCCCTTCTTTAAGGAGTCCCCTTTTTGCTTCAAATACTTTTTGACGATTTGCAGAAACACAGCCAAGCGCGATGCCTTTTGATGTCAATCTCTGATCAGCATTATCTGCTCTAAGGACAAGACGGTACTCTGCCCTTGAGGTAAACATGCGATAAGGTTCTTGCGTTCCCTTGGTAATGAGGTCATCAATCATAACGCCTATATAGGCATCGGCACGATCTAGCGTGAATGGCTCACCATTGTTAACCTGCAACGCCGCATTCAGTCCGGCCA
>JAPHRK010000046.1 GCA_026196105.1 Rhodospirillales bacterium
GATAAAACAAGTCATTCATTGAGAGAATCTCCTTTGCCTCAATGAATCACAGATTAGCTCAATTGGGAATCTTAAAATTTAATGGGTCCTGAGCCTAGATATTTTTAAAGGCAGTTTGAAGTAAAAACGTGTGCCTATTTCTGGGGCGCAGTCAAAGTCTATCGTGCCTTCATGCTGCACAATAATGGCCTTACTAATATTAAGCCCAAGTCCGGTTCCGCCAATTTTACGAGTATCTGAAGAATCAGCCTGAGCGAAACGGTCAAAAACTTTATCATGAAAATCATCTGGTATAGCTGGCCCTTGGTTTGTGACTGATACAGTGATGTATTCATCATCATTACTGATTTTAATGACGACTTTTGTACCTTTAGGTGAGAATTTAGCACCATTTGACAAGAGATTAGCCATAACTTGTAAAAGCCGCCCCTTATCTCCTAAAACCGTTTTATTTATGCTTTGGTCAACTAACGATGCCGTAACTTCATGTTGAGTAAAGTATCCTTGATTTTCTTCAATGGATCATTTCACCAAATCGGAAATATCAAGAGGAGCAAGGTTCATTTTGAGATGACCAGATTCTATTTGATCAATATCTAGAACGTCATTGATCAAATAGGTAAGCCGCTTGCTGTTGCTATAAGCGATATCAACCATACGCACCACTTGCTCAGATTGATCCCCTAAAGCTCCGCCCCGCATTAGGCCAAGAGAGCCGACAATAGAGGTTAAAGGGGTGCGGAGTTCATGGCTGATTGTTGAAAGAAACTCAGTTTTTGCCTGGCTGCCAGCTTCAGCTTCTTCTTTTGCACGTTTTATGGTGTTACGTGCTCGTTGGCGTGAGTTAAGAGAAACCAAAGCCCCAACGCCAATTAATAACACAGCCCCAACCATAGAGAGGAAGAAGAGGAGTTGATGTAAATTTTCTGGGAGAACTTGAGGGGCTGGAAGGCCAAAATTTTCCCCAAAAAACAGGATTGATAAGGCACATAATAAGGTCAGATTGATAGCAATAATTGTTCGTCGGTCCCCAAAGGTTGCTAACAAAGCAAGGTTAGCTAAAAACCATGGGGCTGTAGGGCTTGTCACGCCGCCTGAGTAATAGGCTGTACCACTTAAAAAGATGACGCCAAGAACGTTTGTCGCGGTTAAGCTGCCTCTAAAAGATGCCGTATGTCGAATAAGTAAGGCACCAAAAATAGGGGTGAAAGCGCACCCTAGAAAAGAGATGATTTCAAATAACTGAAGGGATGGCTTAAGAGATAAGTATATAGCAACCAGTGTTCCGCCAAAAAGCGAAGTAAATATATAGGCCTTAACAATGCTTCGGCTGCGCGCTAAAGCTAGCCGATCCGCATAGGCTGATGGTGGGATAAACATATCCACTAAGAACATTTGTAGCGTCCCAATAGTGGTAGTTTTAAACGCATTGCTTCTTCCGGTTTCACCTAAATATTCCGTTCATTTTCTTTTTAAGTGTATAATATTTGGCTTAATATGTTGAACCTTCAAATGAATTTAATCAATAGGCTTAAAAGGGATGTGAAAAAAACTTTCTTGACCTTCCCACTACTGGAAGGCTCATAAAGGTTCTATATTAGTAGAAGGTTTGGTTTTTTGAGGACGCAATGGATTCAGTTCAGGTTTTAAATAGTAAAAATTCAGCAGACTTGGTTCAGACAGTGATTTTGCCTGTGAAAGGTATGACCTGTGCCGCATGTTCTGGACGGATTGAGAAGGTCGTAGGGCGTCTTTCCGGGATTACTGAAATTATCGTCAATCTGGCCGCAGAACAAGCGAAAGTGAGTTTCAATTCGGAGGAATTGACTACTTCAGATGTTGTGCAATCAATTGAAAAGACTGGATTTTCAGTACCCCCACAAAAACACATGATTACTATAAAAGGGATGACATGTGCAGCTTGTGTTGGACGCGTTGAAAAAGTTCTCAATCGTTTGCCAGGTATCACTTCTGCTCAAGTTAATTTAGCAACGGAGCAAGCTGTTGTTGAAGGCCAGACTGGAGTGATTTCAGCGGCTGATATTGTTAGCACTATCGAGAAGACAGGTTTTGGTGCTCAAATCATTGAAGGTGATGAACCAGCCATCAATGAAGATGAACAGGCCGCGGCTGATCGACGAGAATATCTAATATTCATGGGGGCGGCTCTCTTAACCTTGCCAATGGTTTTGCAAATGGTATGGGATTTAGCAGGTATTCATTGGATGCTTCCCCCCCTGGTACAGCTTGCTTTAGCAACTCCAGTGCAGTTTATCGCCGGAGCACGCTTTTATAGATCAGCTTGGGGAGCTTTGCGTGCTGGTTCTGGTAATATGGACTTATTGGTGGCCATGGGAACATCAGCTGCATATGGCTTGAGTTTATTTGTCTTGTTACGTCCAGATTTAGGAAGCGGATATCTCTACTTTGAAGCTTCTGCTGCCGTTATCACTTTGGTACTGCTTGGTAAAATTCTTGAAACGAGAGCTAAGCGCGGAACAACCGCCGCTATTAAGGCCTTAATGAAGCTTCGTCCCGAAACGGCAAACGTGGAGAAAGATGGGCGGGAAATAGAAGTCCCCGCTTCGTCTGTAGCCAGTGGTGATATTGTTGTCGTACGTCCAGGTGAACGCCTTCCAGTTGATGGAATTGTTGCTGAAGGCGGAAGCCAAGTTGATGAATCGCTGATTACTGGGGAAAGTCTTCCCGTAGAGAAGGGCATTGGTAAGTCAATAACCGGTGGAGCTTTAAATGGAGAAGGACTTTTAAAAATTAGGGCTACAAATGTGGGAGCTGCCTCGACTCTATCGAGAATTATTGAAATGGTGCAAGGGGCTCAGGCCAGTAAAGCTCCAGTGCAGAAGCTCGTAGATCGTATTGCTGAAGTTTTTGTTCCCGCTGTCGTCCTCATTGCTTTCGTGACCTTAGTTGGTTGGCTGATTTATGGTGTGCCGATGACAGAGGCGGTGATTGCCGCAGTATCTGTCCTCGTCATCGCCTGTCCTTGTGCTCTTGGCCTCGCCACGCCCACAGCCATTATGGTTGGAACAGGAGCTGCAGCGAAAGCGGGGATACTTATTAAAGACGCTGACGCCCTTGAGAGGGCTAAGAATATTGATACGGTTGTCTTTGATAAAACTGGAACTTTGACCCAAGGAAAGCCCGTTGTGTGGTCATCTGAAGCTCTTACAGGGTCAAATGATGATCTTGTGAGGTTAACCGCATCAGCCCAACAAGGGAGCCAACATCCTTTGGCAAAAGCCATTCTTGCAAAAGCTCCTGACAATTTGATGAGTGTAAGTGATTTCCAGAGCCTTTCAGGTAAAGGCTTAAAAGCCAAGGTCGACAATTGCGAGGTTGCAATTGGCAACCGCTTGTTGATGGCAGAGGAGGGGGTGGAGACACTCCCACTAGAAGATCAAGCAACAGCATCAGAATTAAAAGGCGGTACGGTCATGTGGGTTGCTTCTTCAGGTGATTTGTTAGGGATAATTGCCGTCGGAGATGAAGAAAAAGAACATGCGCAAGATGCCGTTAAAACCTTGAAGCAACAAGGTGTTATGACAGTTATGTTGACGGGAGATAACAAGCGCACAGCTCAGGCCGTTGCAGAGCGTCTGGGGATTGAGAACGTGGTTGCTGAAGTGTTGCCAGAGCATAAATCTGATGAGGTGATGCGCCTGAAAGGGGAAGGGCGCTCCGTGGCAATGGTTGGTGATGGTATCAACGATGCGCCTGCATTGGCTGCGGCTGATGTGGGGATGGCAATGGGGACAGGTACGGATGTAGCGATGGAAACTGCAGGAATTACCTTGATGCGTGGTGAGCCGGGATTAGTTGCTGATGCTATCTCAATTTCTCAAGCGACCTACAGCAAAATTAAACAAAATCTGTTCTGGGCCTTTTTCTACAATGTTATTGCCCTGCCTTTAGCAGCTTTTGGCTTCCTAAGCCCAATGGTCGCTGGGGCTGCAATGGCCATGAGTAGTGTGAGCGTTGTAAGTAACTCTCTCTTGTTACGGAACTGGAGACCAAAACAATGAACATAGGAACAGTCTCAAAGCTTTCTGGCGTGCCTGCCAAAACCATTCGCTATTATGAGAGCGTTGGCTTGCTCCCGGATCCGGTGCGGTCTGAAAATGGATATCGCACCTATGGAGACCAGGAGGTTGAAACCCTTAAATTTGTTCAACGGTCACGAAAACTAGGCTTTAAAGTCAAAGATGTCGCCGCTTTGTTGACCCTTTGGCAGGATAAAAACCGAGCCAGTGGGGATGTTAAAGCTTTGGCTGTGAGCCATATTCAAGAGGTTGAGGAACGGATTAAAGAATTAGAAGCCATTAGAAGTACCCTCCTTCATCTGGTTAACCGTTGCCATGGTGACGACCGGCCAGACTGCCCAATTTTAGAAGGTATTTCAGAGAAATAAAGTTAAGGCCACCTTTTTGGCTATTTGGAAACATTGCCAAACTTAGAATTGCGTCCTATGAGTATCTTTTTTATTGGACTATGGAGGCCTCCCTGTCGTTACCAATTAAAAATAAGGTAAAAAACCCGGCAAGTTATAAACCAAACCCAAAGCGACAACTTATTTGGGTGCTGGTCGCTTTGGCTGCCTTAAGTCTTGGTTTTCTTGGCGGAAAGTTCCTGGGGACAGAGACAGAAGCTACAAAAGTTACAGCTACGACCATTAAAGCCTCTGATGATCTGGTCAAAGCAACCGATGCACCTCAAGTAGTCTACGAAGAATCTTTGCCTGGTGATGTCTATGAGCCGCCCCAAGCTCCCTCTGTCGAAGTGCCAGAGCAAGCCATAATTCCTGATGAAACAACACAACAACCGCCTGAAGCCCCCCAATCTATTGCTGAATTGGTTGAGAAAGTTGAAACCCAAGAGGCTATCCCTGTTTGGCTACAGTTTGCTGCTAATGGCCCGGTAAACTTAGGAAATAAACCTCTTATAGCTATTGTAATTGATGACCTTGGCGTTGACCAAAAACGATCAGCGCGCATGATTGATATGATTGCTCCCCTAACTCTTTCTTTCTTGCCCTATGCTAAAAACCTTCCAGCTATCACGGGCAGGGCGTCTCGGTTAGGCCATGAGCTTATGGTCCATATTTCCATGGAGCCAAAAAGTTCAAAAGCTGATCCAGGCCCGAATGCTTTGTTAGTTGGATTAGATGAGAGAGCAATCCGTAGTCGGGTCGATTGGGCTTTGGCACAGTTTGATGGTTACGTCGGTATTAACAACCATATGGGCAGCAAATTTACAGAAGATAAAGCCGGAATGAGTGTGGTTATCTCTGAATTGAAATCTAGAGAACTGCTTTTTCTTGATTCAAGAACAACCAACAAAAGTGTTGGGGGGAGCTTGGCTGCAAAAGCAGGTGTTCCTCACATTTCACGTAACATCTTTCTTGACCATAAAAACACAGTAGAAGCTATTAACAAGCAACTGAAAATACTAGAAAAATTTGCTAAACGAAATGGCTGGGCTGTTGGCATTGGTCACCCTAGAGAACCCACACTCAAGGCTCTTGGAGCGTGGTTGCCACAGCTAGAGAAAAAAGGTTTTATCTTGGTGCCACTCACTACTCTGGTAAAGAAACGTTATAAAATAGGATAAGCTTGACCTTCCTATTGGTGGAAGGTTTTAAATAATGCCAGTTATTAAAAAATTTGGAGAGGAATATGTCAGCAAGCTATTTGGTAGATGGAATGACCTGTGGGGGGTGTTCAAACTCAGTAACCAACGCCATTAAAGGTAAAGCTCCTGAAGCGAAGGTATCTATTGAGCTTGAAACCAAAAAGGTTACCGTTGATGGTTTTGATGATATGGACGCTATTAAACAAGCCGTTGAAGACGCTGGTTTTGACTTTTTAGGCGCAGCGTAAAAAGGTTCTTAGTGTGAACCGTTGATTAGTTCTGATTAGGTTTGGCTAAACCCAATTCAGTTCGGACTGCTTTGGTCAACTTACCTACGATTATGTCGTATGCCTCTGATATATAGGAACGGATATCTTCATCGCTCATAGCGTCATCGTGGGTTAGCTGTACCCACTTGGCCCGAGCGAGATAAGGGGAGGGGATAATATGCTCCTGTTCAATAAGAATGCGATAACTTAAGTCGCTGCATTTAAAAGCTATTTTCTGCCCTTCCTCATCGCCCCAAATAGAGCAAATAGCGAAGATTTTACCACCAATTTTCCAGACAGAAGCATTTCCCCATTGAATGACATTGGTGGTTGCTTTCAGTGATCCACAGTAATCATTAAATTCATCACGGGTCATGGGAGTTTATCCTCTAGCGGCAAATCGAACGGCTTCTTGGGCGGCTCTTACCAAAGCCTTGGCTTTATTTCGGCATTCCTGGTTTTCGCTTTCTGGGTCGCTATCTGCAACCAATCCAGCGCCAGCCTGCATATATAAGGTGGAATCTTTGATCATAGCTGTTCTAAGGGCGATGCAGGTATCCATGTCGCCTCTGGCGTCAAAATACCCAATGCAACCTGCATAAAAGCTCCTGCGCACAGGTTCCAGCTCATCAATAATTTCCATTGCTCGCACTTTGGGAGCCCCTGAAACGGTTCCAGCTGGGAAACCAGCCATCAGAGCGTCCATGGCGTCACATTCAGGCTTAATCTTACCCTCAACGTTGGAAACGATATGCATGACGTGTGAATAATATTCCACAGCCATTTGATCGGTTACCTCAACGGTTCCAACTTGAGCAACGCGCCCAACATCGTTACGGCCCAGATCAAGCAGCATAAGATGTTCAGCGAGTTCTTTTGGGTCAGCCAATAGGTCATCCGCATTAGCTTTATCTTCGGCAGGCGTCGCCCCACGTGTTCGTGTTCCGGCAATAGGCCTTACTGTTACCGTACCATCACGAAGCCTAACGAGAATTTCAGGGCTGGAACCAACGATTGAGAACTCCCCAAAATCCAGAAAAAATAGGAACGGAGAAGGGTTTGTGCGTCTTAAAGAGCGATAGAATGAAAAGGGTGGGAGCTTAAAGGGCATGGTGAAGCGTTGCGATAACACCACCTGGAAAATATCCCCCGCATAAATATACTCTTTAGCCTTCTCAACCATATCCCGATAGGTTTGTGGCTCCATGGCACTTTCTGGTTCTGGAACTTCACCAATTTCTGCATGGGATTCCCGTCGATAGGGCAAACTGCGGGCGAGGTCGGAAGCGACGTCTGAAATGCGTGTCCGAGCGCGATCATAAGCAGCGCGTGCGTCTAAGCCTTCTTCTACTCGAACAGGGGCAATCACTGTCAGTAAATCTTCAATATTATCAAAGACCGCAACAATAGTTGGTCGTAAGAAAATGCCGTCAGGAACGTTCAGCTCATCAGGATTATTATCAGGAAGGTTTTCAGCCAGACGAACCGTGTCGTAACCCATATAGCCGATGAGAGCCGGCATAGGTGGCAGGCCTTCTGGCATATCTATCTCTGATTCAGCTTTGGTTTTGTTTAGAGACTTTAGGGTAGGTTCTTCACATGGTTCAAATTGTTGATCATCAAAACGAGCTTGTCGATTGATCTCAGCTTTATTGCCAAAACAGCGCCAAATCAGGTCTGGTTTTAGCCCAATGAGTGAGTAACGCCCTCTGACGGCTCCGCCTTCAACAGATTCCAACAGGAAGCTATTTGGGCGACCATCAGCCAGCTTAAGCATAGTGGAAACTGGGGTCTCAAGGTCAGCAACTAACGTGCTCCAGACAACTTGAGGCTTGCCAGCTTTATAGGCTTCCTCAAAGTCAACAAAGCTCGGTTCGACCTGAACCATTAGTAAAGCTGTTGAACAGCAGTACGGTTAATCCGAACATCATAATCATTGCGAAGAGAAGCTGCTAATTGAGCCATAAGGTCGTTACTCATGGTATTACGCAGCGCATCCATGGACTTCTTACCTTCTTCAGAAGACAAGCCATCCGTGGGAGCTTCAATTTTAGAAACTGTTGCGACCAAATATCCATCTGGGCTTGGAGCTAGGACAGGTTGCCCTTTTCTCGCTTTGAAGACTTCTTCAACGAGTTGAGCAGGAAGTTGAACGCCAGTAGCACCAGTTCCACCCGTTCTCATAAAGGGTGTAGGAACCTCTACAGGGATGTTAACATCCTTAGCGACTGCCTCTAAGGTTTCGCCACCTTTGATACGTTCCACAAGCTTCTCTGCTTTTTCTTTTGCAGCGTTGCCCTTAGTTTCTAATATCCAGGCATCAAGGACCTGAGGTTTTACTTGGTCATATGGACGAAGAACAGGAGGGGTTACACCATCAACCCGAACGATAAAGAAGCCATCGTCTCCATTTTCTTTTACACCGCTATTGGTGCCTTGCTCAGTAGCAAAGATGGTTTGGTTAATGGTTTGTCCTTTAGGGAGGCCTTGGACCAAGACCCCTTGAGGGTCTAAGCCACGGCTATCAACAGCGGCAAATTTTTCGAGAGGCATACCTAAGTTTCTGGTTAGCTCTTCAAGGGTAGAGCCACCAGCCAGTTCATCTTCAATTTTATTGAAAAGTTTGAACTGAGTTTCTAGCGCTTTTTCTTTTGCCAGCTCATTTTTGATGGCGTCAGAAACTTTTGCAAGCTCCTGAACCTTCTCACGAACAACTTTAGCAACACGAATAATGTGCCAACCAAGAGGGGATTCTACAGGTGTACTAAACCCACCCTGAGGGATTCCGAATGCTGGATCAGCAATTTCTTTAGGAAGCTCATCATACCCCATCATTCCTAAAGAGAGGCTGTTTTCATCTAAGCCTGCAGTTTCTTTAGCGACACGAATAAAATCGTCACCATTTGTAAGGCGCTGGTGGGCAGCTTTGGCTTGGGCCAGATCCGAATAGACGATTTGCTGGATTTCACGAGTTTGAGGAGATTGGTAATCCTCTTTATGTGCTTCATAGGTCTCAGCAATTTCTTCTGGGCTGACTTCTTCTTTTTCGGCAAGTGCTTCAATAGCTACATTGACCACAGAAACTGACCTATATTCTGGAGCGGTAAAGGGAGCAGGAGTGTCTTTATGATATTTTTGCAGAGTTTCTTCACCAGGATTAGCAGGTTCATCCATTTCTTCCGTTGCTACCAAAATCATAGCGGCGGTACGGGTTTCTTTTTCAAAAGCATAAAGGGGCGCAAACAATGCTTTAGGCACTGTGCTGCCGCCATCAACGCCCGTAATCAATGGACGACGTAATAGGTCGCCTTGGACAATACCGAGATATTCTTGTTCATTAAGACCGTTGTTCATCAACACTTGATTAAGTTGGTTACGGTCAAACTCTTTGGTGATTCCTTGGAAATTGGGGTTGGATTTGATTTCCGATAGAACTGCTTTGTCACTAACAAGTATGCCCAGGTCTTTAGAAGCAGTGTCATATAGCTTGGTAACCACCATGCGGTTAAGGACAGCATCCATGATCCCAAATGCTTTGGCCTGTTCAGAGTCAAATGTTTGACCAAGTTGTCCTCTAAGGCGAACGAGTTCGCGGCTATATTCACTTTGTAGGCTCTGAGGTTGAATTTTCTCTTCACCCACAGTGGCAACGGCATCTGGTGCAACGGCTTGATTAATCATATCACCCACACCCCAAGCCGCAAAGCTCAAGATAAGAAGGAAAAACAGAAGTTTAATGAGAATAGAGCCAGTTCTTTTACGGATTGCTTCAAGCATGAGTCGTAGGCCGCCTATAACAAGAAAATAAAAAACACGACACCTCAACCCCAGAGTTAAGAGCGCGCGGCATCATAGAGGCGCAAATCAACGGCTGCAATAGGGTTTTGAGGCTATTCGGATAACAAAGATTGATAGATGAAGGTTTCTTCTCACCAAGGGCCATCTATTGCCCCTGTTTTTTTGCCAATCTTTCCGATATGCGGTCCATTATTGATGTGAATTCTTTACCAAGGTAATGATAAAGTGGGCCGACAGAAAGTAATTCTCCTTTTTCTGGAGATAACAAGAATTTCTTATCCTTTATAAACTGCTCGACACTAAGGTCAGTTTGTAAAAAACCTGATAAGTTTCCGCGATTGTAGGCATCTATAAGTTCTTCAACACTATGAAATGCTTTTCCTTTGTGGTTTTTAATGTAGTCTTCGTGCCAAATTACACCAAGAAGATAGCCTAACTGATGACGGCCTGAATTTTTTTTGATCGGGTGAAGCCATACATGGTTGGAAGCAACAATAAGTGGGATTTTTGATCTCACAAAAGGGCGTTCATAATACGGTTCTATCTTGCGTAAGCGATACACTTCGCCATCAACTAATTTATGATTAAAGTTTCGAATACCTCTTCGTCCCGGTATCTCCGTAAATTCAATGTTGCACCCTAATTCTGCGTAATAGGGTTTCAGAATTTTTATTGCATTGGTCGTGATATTGTCATTTGAGAATGCAGCAATTTTATTTGGACAATCCAGCTCATTCGCCCTAGAGGGAAAGGTGCTGGCGATCAGTATGACCATTCCAATCAGAAATGATCGTGTATTAAACCATGTCATAATTGTTTTGCTTTCTAATTCATCAGCAAAGAAAAACGCGTGTTATATTTTCTTAAGTCAAAGCGCTTACACATAATATATATTTTAATGTTTTGGTTTAAGTAATCTACTATTTTCAAAAAATTGGTAAAATATGACAGACTATAACAGATGTCAGTCCCAACAGTAGCAACTAACTAATAATGATCATTCTGTGGAAAACCTCACCTTAAACAGGGGTGCATCTCATATCTCAATATGCTAATAAAATATCGCCTGCCATGGGGTAGGGTGGCGCAAATTATATTCAGGAATTTATCATGACACATCGGCGGCCGCTGATTGCGGGGAATTGGAAGATGAACGGCTTGTCCGGGGACGGATTTGAGCTGGCAGAGGCTTTGGTTGATGGCATGGCAGATGTGGAAACCCCAGCTTATGATATGTTAATCTGCCCTCCCTTTACCCTAATAGGCGGTATTGCGGCTCTTCTTGATGATTCTGCTATAGCTCTTGGTGCACAAGATTGTCACGCAGCAGAGAAGGGCGCACATACGGGGGATATTAGTGCGGCGATGCTCGCTGATGCTGGGTGTGACTTTGTAATTGTTGGACATTCAGAGCGCCGTACTGACCATGGCGAAGATGATGCGACAGTTAAAGCTAAAGCTGAAGCGGCTCAAGGGGCTGATCTTATCGCGGTTGTTTGCATCGGTGAAACCGAAGCGCAACGGGATGCGGGAGAAACCCTTGATGTGGTGTGTCGTCAAATTCAAGGCTCTGTTCCTGGAAACTCAATAGCAGCGAATACAGTTGTTGCTTATGAGCCAGTTTGGGCGATTGGAACCGGACGCACACCGACCAATGATGAAGTGCAGGAAGTCCATGCAGAGATTCGCAAGGAGATATCCGGCCTTTTAGGAGAAGAAGTAGCTCAAGGGATGCGTCTTTTGTACGGTGGTTCAATGAAACCTGGAAATGCTAAAGATTTGTTGGCCTTAGCTGACGTGGATGGTGGATTAATTGGTGGAGCAAGCCTCAAAGCTGAAGATTTTTTTGGTATTGCGCAAAGTTGCCCCTAGTAATCTGTGAAAACTCAAGGTAAACACCCCGCTAACGGAATGTTTTTAGGCCTGGAAAGAAAATGACCACAGTAATTCTTGTTATACACTTGCTCTTGGCAATCGCGATGATTGCTACAGTCTTGCTACAACGGAGCGAAGGCGGTGCCCTAGGCATGGGCGGTGGCGGCGGTGGCGGTGGTGGCTTTATGACCGGACGGTCTGCTGCAAACATGTTGACACGCACCACAGCAATCCTTGCAGGGTGTTTCATGGTGACCAGCCTTGTGCTTAGCATTTTGGCCAGCAACTCACGGACCACAGGCAACTTGCTTGATCAAGACGCCACTCAACCCGTAGCAAGCGAACCTGTAAAACCAGTAGAACCGGCTAGTCCGGCGGCACCCCTGGCTAAGTAAAGGGCATGGGCAGCAAACATCAACAGATAATTCCAGAGGCGGCAGCAATGCCGCCTCTTCTTTTTGCGGTAACTTCATTCGTTCATAATTTAGCAAAGATGACATAAGACCATGACGCGCTTTATCTTTATTACTGGTGGTGTGGTTTCCTCTCTAGGAAAAGGGTTGGCTTCTGCTTCCCTCGCTGCCCTGCTTCAGGCCCGTGGCTTTAAGGTTCGCCTTCGTAAGCTCGACCCCTACATCAACGTCGACCCTGGAACCATGAGCCCCTACCA
The DNA here is from genome assembly GCA_026196105.1 of Rhodospirillales bacterium. Classification (GTDB taxonomy): domain Bacteria; phylum Pseudomonadota; class Alphaproteobacteria; order Rhodospirillales; family JAPHRK01; genus JAPHRK01. The sequence goes on from JAPHRK010000046.1 coordinate 12,262, forward strand.
ACATGGGGAAGTCTTTGTTACCGATGATGGGGCCGAGACAGATTTGGATTTGGGCCACTACGAACGATTTACGGGCGTATCTGGTCGTCAAAGCGACAATGTGACTACCGGTCGTATCTATTCTGATGTTATCGCTAAAGAACGTCGTGGTGATTACCTTGGAGCAACCATCCAGGTTATTCCCCATGTGACAAATGCTATTAAAGAGTTTGCGCAGGCTGATCTGGGGGATGAGGATTTTGTTCTCTGCGAAATCGGTGGAACTGTAGGTGATATTGAGAGCTTACCTTTCCTTGAAGCCATTCGGCAAATGCGTAATGAACTTGGCCCAGAACGTTGTATGTTCCTTCACCTCACTTTGGTACCTTATATCCCCACAGCAGGGGAGCTTAAAACCAAACCGACTCAACACTCTGTTAAAGAGTTGCAAAATGTTGGTATTCAGCCTGACATGCTGCTTTGTCGTTCTGATCGTCCAATTCCAGACGGTGAAAGACGCAAGATAGCTCTTTTTTGTAACGTTAGCCAAGAGCGTGTGATTCCCGGGCTTGATCTTGATTCTATTTATAAAGTACCGCTGTCTTACCATGAAGCCGGATTGGATGAACAAATTTGCAAGTTTTTCGATATTGCGCATCCCACTCCAGATTTAAGTATGTGGGAAGAGATTGCTGAACGCCATACCAAGCCTGAAGGTGAAGTAACCATCGGTGTTGTCGGTAAATATACAGAACTTTTAGATGCCTATAAGTCTCTCTCTGAAGCTTTAAGCCACGGCGGTATCGCCAATAATGTAAAAGTTAACCTTAAATGGGTTAATGCCGAAATATTTGAAAGAGACGAAGCCGACACGGTTCATCATCTTGAAGATGTTCATGGCATTTTGGTTCCTGGTGGCTTTGGTGAACGGGGTATTGAAGGCAAGATTGCAGCCGCAAGATTTGCTCGTGAACGCAATATTCCTTATTTCGGTATTTGCCTTGGTATGCAGATGGCTGTTGTTGAAGCAGCTCGCAATCTTGCTAACATTCCAGGGGCGGGTTCTACAGAATTTGGCGCTTGTGATGACCCAATTGTCGGCTTAATGACAGAATGGGAAAAAGACGGTATCGCAGAAACCCGTGACGAGGATAGCAATAAGGGTGGGACTATGCGCCTTGGTTCTTATGAATGTCACTTGCGCCAACAAAGCAGAGTTCGCGAAGTTTATGACAAAGCGATTATCCACGAGCGTCACCGTCACCGTTACGAGGTGAACGTTAAATATAAAGCCGTTTTAGAAAAATCTGGTTTGGTGTTCTCTGGGATGTCTCCTGATGGAATTCTCCCTGAAATTGTCGAACTTCCAGGGCATCCGTGGTACATTGGCGTTCAGTTCCATCCTGAACTGAAATCCAAACCTTTTGAGCCACACCCGCTGTTTACCTCTTTCATTGATGCTGCAATTCACCAATCAAGGTTAGTTTAATATGACAACACCTCGCCACGTTTCCATCGGTAATGTGACATTTGGTAACGACTTGCCTTTGGCTTTGTTAGCCGGGCCTTGTGCTATGGAAAGTCGGGACCATGCCCTAGAAACCGCTGAAGCTTTGGTTGAGATGACCAGCAAGCTTGGTATGGGCCTAGTTTACAAAAGCTCATTTGATAAAGCCAACCGAACCAGTATTTCGAGCCCCCGTGGTATCGGTATTGATAAAGCCTTACCGATCTTTGCAGAGATCAAAGAGAAACTTGGTTGTCCTGTGGTGACAGATGTCCACACTGAAGAGCATTGTGCCGTTGCTGGTGAAATTATTGATCTTCTGCAAATTCCTGCTTTTCTTTGCCGCCAGACAGACCTGTTGGTAGCTGCGGCAAAAACTGGGAAGGCGATCAATATCAAGAAAGGGCAATTTTTAGCTCCTTGGGATATGGCGAACGTTGTTAAGAAAGTTGATGAAGCGGGTAATTCCAATGTGATGGTCTGTGAACGTGGCGTAAGCTTTGGCTACAATACTCTAGTTTCTGATATGCGTTCATTGCCAATCTTGGCGAAAACCGGATGCCCTGTTGTGTATGATGCCACCCATTCAGTCCAGCAACCTGGCGGGCAGGGGGGAACCTCTGGTGGACAACGTGAATTCGCACCAGTTCTGGCTCGTGCCGCAGTTTCATTAGGCGTTGCGGCAGTCTTTATTGAAACCCATGAGGAACCCGACCGAGCTTTAAGTGATGGGCCAAATATGATTCCTCTCAAGGAGTTACCGCAAGTTCTTGAGATGCTTTCTGAATTCGATAAACTCGCTAAGGCGAGACCTATTTCTATTTAAAAGGGGAAACCAGGAAATGACCGAGATTTTAGATATCCGCGGCCGTGAAATTATTGATTCACGCGGCAATCCAACTGTTGAAGTGGATGTTATCTTGGAAACCGGCGCTTTTGGCCGGGCTGCTGTGCCTTCAGGTGCTTCTACAGGCGTTCATGAAGCCAATGAACTCCGTGATGAAGATAAAGATCGCTACAATGGTAAAGGCGTTCTCAAAGCTGTTGAAGCTGTTAATGGTGAAATCTTTGATTCTCTGTCAGGTGTTGATGCTGAAGATCAACTTGATATTGATCGGACCATGATTGACCTTGATGGCACCCCGAATAAAGGGCGCCTTGGTGCTAATGCTATCCTAGGTGTAAGTATGGCGGTTGCTAAAGCGGCTGCTGAAGAAGCAGGCTTACCACTTTATCGTTATATCGGCGGTGCCTTTGCTCATACCTTACCTGTCCCAATGATGAATATCATCAATGGTGGTGAGCACGCAGATAACCCCGTTGATATCCAAGAGTTTATGGTTATGCCCGTTGGTGCGCCAACTTGCCGTGAAGCCATCCGTATGGGTGCTGAAATCTTTCATTCATTGAAAAAAGGTTTGAGCGCTGATGGTCTGAATACCAATGTCGGTGACGAAGGCGGTTTTGCTCCTGCGGTGAAGAGTGCTGAAGATGCCCTGAGCTATATAACTAAAGCTATCGAAGCCGCTGGTTACAAACCAGGTGACGATGTCATGCTAGCGCTAGATTGTGCTTCTTCTGAATACTATAAAGATGGAAAATATGTTCTAGCAGGGGAGGGAAAAACCCTTGATTCTGAAGGCAACGCCAAATACTTGGCTGATTTAGTCTCTAAATACCCGATTTATTCTATCGAAGACGGAATGGACGAAGACGATTGGGACGGTTGGAAAATTCTCACCGAAATGTTGGGCAACAAAGTTCAGCTTGTAGGCGATGACCTGTTCGTTACCAACCCGGCGCGTCTGCGTGATGGTATTACTAAGGGAGTTGCAAACTCAATCTTGGTTAAAGTAAATCAAATTGGGACACTTTCTGAGACTTTAGAAGCTGTTGAGATGGCCCATAAAGCGCAATATACCTCGGTTATCTCACATCGTTCAGGTGAAACTGAAGACGCAACCATCGCTGATATCGCTGTCGCGACCAATGCTGGGCAGATTAAAACGGGTTCACTCTCTCGTTCTGATCGTTTGGCAAAATATAACCAACTGATCCGCATCGAAGAAGAACTGGACACAGCCGCAAACTACGCCGGAAAAACGATCTTGCGTTAAGAGGTTAAATTTATTGAAAAGCCCCGGTTGTTGTTAAAATGACCGGGGCTTTTTTGTATTTACAGCATTAAGTTTTGTATATCTGAGCCTGTGAATGTCGTGCCATCTGCGAATTTCATGTGAGGGGAGTTATCGAATGACCAATCTTCCAGGATCACGCTATCGTCTGAATCTTTAAAGCCAATAGTGAGGTTCGACCCCTTCATTTCGTAGGAGGCATTTTCTGGGGAAAGTCCATCTCCAAAAATGAGGGTATCGTTAATGTTAGCTCCGGTAATTAAATCTTTTCCATCACCGGCATTGAAATGCAGATTTACCTTAGCATTTTCCAGGTTAATCGTGTCATTACCTTCACCTGCGTAGACGTCCGTGGTTATTGTTGGACCGTAAACAAACGGATGGGGGTCTCCTACGGTTAGGTCCTCATTGCGTTTACCATTGCCTATATTCTGGGCCGTATCCGTGCCATCAAACATATTTCGTGCTTTTGTTGTTGGCTTGAATGATGTTGTGGAAGCTGAATTTACGACTGTAATTGTATCGTCGCCCATGCCGCCATAAACCTGTGCAGAATTCCCTGTTGCAAAAATTGTATCGTTACCGGCTCCCCCTTTAAGCATTTGGTTGAAGCCATTACCAAAGATGGTGTCGTTACCTTCGCCTCCATGAGCTTTTGCCAGATCGCCTGTGACTTCTATGTTGTCGCCTCCATCTTCTCCTTTAACTGTTGCAACATGACCAACGGAAACAATTGTATCGACACCTGATCCGCCATATACACTTTTGCCTATACCGGTAGCGAAGATGGTATCATCACCTGAATCTCCCCATACTTCTCCTGAAAACCCTTTTGAATTAATGTAGTCATTGCCACTGCCACCATGAACTTCTGAGGCATGGCCGTCAGTGAAGATGGTATCGTCTCCGGCATCACCATAGATTTCAGGGCTATGGCCATTGGCTTCAATGACATCATTTCCGCCATTACCATGAATCTCTGGGCTCCATCCATTAGCTTGAATGTTATCGTGTCCGGATCCACCATGAATCTCTGGGCTCCATCCATTGGCTTGAATGTTATCGTGTCCTGAGCCGCCATGAATCTCAGGGCTCCATCCATTGGCCTCTATCCTATCATCTCCTGCTTCGCCATAGATTCTTGGGCTCGATCCATTGCCTCGTAAATGATCATTACCATTTCCACCATAAATTTCTGCGCTGTGGCCGTTGCCTTGAATTTTATCGTCGCCGTCACCTCCCCAAGCTTTCGAGCTTTTTCCGTCAATCTGTATATGATCGTCACCACTACCCCCAAAAACTTCTGATTCATCTCCAGTTGCTCTTAGGTGATCATTCTCTTTTGTCCCTTTGAGGGAGGCCCCGTGTTCAGATGTGGTGCGGAACTTGTCTAGAAAGGTGAAGAAGTCTTCGTAGGGGTCTTTCTTTTCTTTGTTGTGTTTTGCCTTCTCATTGTTGTTGCCGTTTGCGTTAAGAATTTCGTTGGTGATTGAATCCATCATATATCCCCATAAATAAATTTTGGTTTCCATATCTTGAGAACTGTTGGAATGGTTAAGCAATTGTTAAGCCGATCGCTAAGGTAGTGAAAATACCTAAGATTACCCTAGGGTATTTGGGGTTTGATTGTGAGTAGTTGGGAACATTTGCCTGGCTGTGCTTTATGGCTAGGCAAAAATTACCTAGTTGGATAGGCAACAAATTCCAAAATAATTGAATAAAAAACCTAACAGTTTGAATCTCTTAGGACTCTTGGGGAAAATTGAGGTGTTTTTCTTGTTGACTTGCCGATTCGGACGTGATTCTTTCTGAGGTATGGGAACACTTAACGAAATTAAAAAACGGTCAAAAGAAGCCATCGGTCCAGTGCTTGGTATCTGTATTGTTGGTTATTTTGCTTATCACGCGGTTCAAGGGGAACGGGGCTTTAATGCTTATCGTAGCCTTCAACAGCAAGTGACCGAAGCCCAGGTCGTAGAAACTCAATTAAGTGCTAAACGGGATAAATGGGAACACCGGGTTAAATTGCTGCGTCCTGATAATTTAGACCCCGACATGCTCGAAGAGCGTGCCCGCGCCATGCTCAATTTCGGTCGTAAAGACGAAATTATTATCCTGACAAACGATTAGAATTTTACGCTGAGTGAAATAGCGTTGCATATATAACCTATCATTTGTTTTCTAAATGGGAGTAGGGTATGGAACCATGAAACTCTTCTCAAAAACAATATTTCTTATGATGGCCATAGTGCTTTCTATGAGCAACAATTCATATGCTGGCAGTGCCTTTGGCTCAGCAGAAGACATTCTGTTTGCTAACAAGTTATGGTCAGTGATGTCGGCTAATAAGTTGGTTGGCAAGCAAGCCAAACCTTTAAAACCTTTTTTTGGAGGGGCAAAACCCCACGGTATGATCTTGGAACTGGCCTACCAGAACTTGATACTTGGTAATAACTCAGGATTTATCGTGGTTAAACGGAATTATGACAAAGATGGTGCCACCGTTGAATCTGTGTCGAAAAATCGCCTGAAATATCTGAGCTCAATAACGGTAATGTACCAACGTGAGACAGGATATGATCCGGAAAACCTGAATTGGTTTTGGGCTAAATATACGCCTGATGGAACCTTATTTACGAAAGGCACAACACCTTTGGCAGGGAAAGTTGCAAAAGGAAAAAGTAGAGAAGAAACAAAAGGGTGTCTCTTTTGCCATAGCTCAGCCGGAGGAGGGGACTATATCTTTTATCCTCAAATAAAATTACCAGGGCATAAATATGGAAGATAAGTTGTCAGAGAAAAAGCGTGCCCGATATTCAGGCACGCTTATATTGTATACCCTACCGAGTGCGATCAAAGTTAAAGACGTAATCTCCGCCGGGAGCAGCCATATGGCAGGCGATGCACCCCTGATCCATACCTTTGGCAACCCGACCTGCTAAAGCAGCCCCTTTAGGGTTTTTCATAATGCCACCTTTGGGATCATATTTGACATAAAACCAATCTTTGTTTTCTGTGTCATACCCTTTTTCACGTTTAAACATAACGGTAACGGCACCTAAAAATTTGTTAGGTTTTTCAGCTACGTCTTCTTTTGAAACACCTTCACCACCATAGTTACGCTTAATAATTAAAAAGCCAGAATGTCCATTTACGGTAACTTTGGTATCGATTGTATCTAAAAATGCGCCATGTGGTTCTTGCCCTTCATAGGGGGTAGACATGATTGCATTAGGTCCGACTAGGCTAGACTTCTCCATAACCATCCATAGGTCAGATGCATATTTTGTAGAATCTTTTCCACCAAAGGGCATGGGCATATCTGCAGCTTGAACTGAGAAACTAAGTGAAAGAGCAATTGAGGTTGCTCCAACAAAATTTATCATTTTATTTGAGATAGACATTTTGAAGTCTCCTGCATGACTATGTGTGTTTTTTGATTTTCCTAATAATGGCGTTAGAAAACAAAAAACACTAATCAAGCTGCATCACAAAGATGAGACCGCCATGTGATAGGGGGCATAAACTGAAAGTGAAAACATAATTGGAAACGAATAAAGTACCTGGTTTCATTGTTATATGTCGAATTGAATGGGTACAATATACGCTTTGCCTAGCCTTTCGAATGCTGTTATCCGTGAGCAAATGACCACACGCGGGAGCAGTTTTTGGACGGAAAACCAAGCCAGACCCAACCTATTGTCTTCACATGGGCAGGCACAGTTGAAGGTGCACGGTTGATGATGCCAGTGGGCCTTTTTGCTTTTCCGTTTGGGGCGGCTTTTGGGGTGGCAGCTTTACAACAAGGCCTTGATCCAGTGCTTTCCATTTTTATGAGTGCTGTTGTTTTTGCCGGGGCTTCGCAATTTGTTGCCTTGGACTTCTGGGCCTCTCCTATGGCCATTGTCCCATTGCTCTTAGCTGTCTTTGCGGTTAATGCCCGCCATATACTCCTCGGGGCCTCTTTATACCCTTGGCTTAAAGGCTTGCCGATAGGCCAACGCTTCTTTGTTGTAACAGTCCTCAGTGATGCTAATTGGATCGTTGCCATGCAAGCCTCACAAAGAGGGGGAAGAGATGCGGGAGCATTATTTGGGGGCGGGCTAGTCCTTTGGGCTACATGGACTGCCGGAACAGTTCTCGGGGTTTATCTGGGGAACGCGTTAGAATCTCCCGAGCGCTTTGGCCTCGACGTCGTGATGGTGACTTTCTTTGCTGTTTCCTTGCCTAGCCTTTGGCAGGGGAAAACCACGGCTCTCCCCTGGATCGTCGCTGGGGTAGTCTCAATGCTCGCTGTTTGGTTTTTACCCCCGAACTGGCATATCTTAGCTGGTGGATTGGCAGGCGGAGTTACGGGGGCAATATTGCATGGTGAATAGTACCCTTGGCATTGCTGTAATCATCGCCATGGCCTTAGTTACCTATGGGACCAGAGCAGCCGGGCTGGTGATCATGAGTCGTATTCGTGTGACTAAGAGGGCCGAAGCTTTCCTAACAGCGCTCTCTGGCTCGGTTCTTGTTGCGTTGATCGTCCCAGAGACAATTGGAGGGGACTGGGGGGCGAAAGGGGCAGTTGGCGTGGCCATTCTCTTTGTAGCTTTAACAGGTCAAAGCTCTTTAGCCATGGTTTTTGGAATTTTAGCCGCCGTAGGAATACGTTTCTTCCTATAGTTAGTCGATTAAACGAAACCTAATTCCGTTAAAACTGTCTGGGCGTGGTTAGTGTAAGTAAGCGATGTTTTTAATGTTTTGTAGACTTGCGGAATTAAATGCCGCCGGTCGTCAATTTGACTCATCATGTGGTCGAACTCTTCTCTTGTGCCCGTTAAAAAATCAAATGGAACAATGGCTTCTCCAAATACCATATCAGACCAATCGCTTGTCGGTGCTACCGGGACGGCTCCTTGTTCAATGGCATAGGGGACCCGCTCATGTGATTGGTAATAAACAGGTACGGGATTGATAAATGCCTTGGCTTGGGAGATATTTTCTTTCACTTGTGCAATTGGGTAAGCACCAGGTAGTCGTTTATGCCCATCCTGATTTAAGGTTTCACCCCAATTGGGGCCTACGACCATTCCGCCTGCTTCAAAGGTGAGTTTTGCAGCATTATATTTGATGGTGTTGCGGATGTAACTATCAAGGACGATGCAGTAAGACCGTAAATTCCCCCATGGGACTAAAGAGATATCTCCTAGTGCCTGTTCTGCAATATGCTGTAAGCCCATATGTCCGTCCGTTTTATAAACTTCCAGCATTCTCTCTAAGCTTCCTGAAACCTCTGTCCCATAGGTTTCGTTCCAAGCCTGCCGCTCGGCTTCCGGGTTTCCTGCCCCTGTGCCAACAAATAAAATTGATATAGGGCGGTCGTTCGTTTCAGGACTAACGCTTTCAAATTTTGCAGGGTGGGGGAGGAGGGCGGTTCTTTTGTTAGGCACCCGGGCTAATTTCTTATGAAAATCAATATGTAATGGGCAGTTCATCCCAAGGGTATGGTTATCCAACTCGATTTCATGAAACTCAGAATTAATGTAAGGATGGTCAAGGTACCAAGAATATACAGGGATACTCTCCATGTTTATGAGATCTAATATTGGGCTAGTTGCTTCGCTCGGGAGTCCAATATTATTAATGCAAAAGATAAAATGGAGTTGTTTTTGTGTAAGTTTTTTTAAGAAAAGTTGTCCGGCATTTTGGTCACGAGTATCGATCAATTCAAAACTCACGCCAAGCTCATTAAAGGCACCTGACATGGCTTGGGCCATTTGGTTTACGGTTTCATTGTCTGAATGGGAAAGAAAACCAATCCCTTTTATACCTCTTGTGCCCATAACCCCTTAACTCGATGTAGTAATTATTGATCACAATTTAAACTTACCCCCTGAAAGGTAAAGAAAATAGGGTAAATTATCAATTTTATGCAGGATTAAAAAAGACTGATTCTAACGTTTCTTTAGGTCGTAATTCAAAAAAATTACCCTATATATGGTTTTCATGTAATTTTATGAAAGTTTAATTAACTAAAAATAAGTTAAATTAGAAAAAGCTGTTGTAAAACAATGTATAGCAGGGTTTTTGTTTGTTGAATTTTAAAATCAATCTCTATAGGTTCTAAGCCAGCTGAGGGACGATTAACGCTACGTAACGGAGGGATCATGGCCAATCAACCAGCGAAGAAACCAAGCCGAGCGCCACGCAAAACAAGTCGCGCACCACGCAAAAAGGCGAAAGCATCACCTGACGAAATTCTCCAATATTTTAAAGATATGTTGATGATCCGGCGCTTTGAAGAAAAAGCCGGACAGCTTTATGGTATGGGATTGATTGGTGGTTTTTGCCACCTCTACATTGGTCAGGAAGCCGTTATTGTCGGTATGAAAGCCGCGGCAGAACCTCAGGATACGGTTATTACCAGTTATCGTGATCACGGACATATGTTGGCTTACGGTATGGACCCTAAAGGGGTTATGGCCGAGCTTACGGGGCGTTCTGGCGGTTATTCCAAAGGTAAAGGTGGCTCCATGCATATGTTTAGCAAGGAAGCTGGTTTTTACGGCGGTCACGGTATCGTCGGTGCCCAAGTGCCTCTCGGGGCGGGATTAGCCTTTGCCCATAAGTATAAAGGCGATAACGGTGTCTCTTGTGCTTACTTTGGGGATGGCGCTGTTAACCAAGGACAAGTTTACGAAGCCTTTAATATGGCAAGCCTTTGGAAGCTTCCGGTGATTTTTGTCATAGAAAACAACCGCTACGGTATGGGGACGTCAATTGAACGGGCCTCTGCAACCACAGAATTGGCCGGACGTGGTAGTGCTCATGGCATTCCGGGTATTCAAGTAGATGGTATGGATGTTGTTGCGGTGAAAGAGGCTGGGCTTAAAGCCAATGCCCATTGTCGCACAGGAAAAGGCCCTATGATCCTGGAAATGAAAACCTATCGGTACCGGGGACACTCGATGTCTGACCCGGCTAAATATCGTTCTAAAGAAGAAGTGCAAAAAGTTCGCGCTGAAAGCGATCCTATTGATTTCGTTAAGGCAATGTTGCTTGAGCTTGGTCAGCTAGACGAAGCTAAGTTGAAAGAAATTGATAAAGAGGTGAAAGCGATTGTTGCTGAAGCCGCCCGCTTTGCCCAAGAGAGCCCCGAGCCTGAATTATCGGAGCTTTACACAGATATCTTGGCTGAAGCCTGAGGAGGAGCGACACAATGCCTATTGAAATTCTAATGCCCGCTTTGTCTCCGACGATGACCGAAGGCAAAATTACAAAATGGTTGAAAAATGAAGGTGATAGCGTCGAATCTGGCGATGTCCTTGCTGAAATTGAAACCGATAAAGCCACTATGGAAGTGGAAGCTGTTGACGAAGGTACCGTTGGCAAAATCCTGGTCGCTGAAGGAACAGACAACGTTCAGGTGAATTCACCAATCGCTGTTCTGCTTGAAGATGGCGAAGATGCATCTTCTATCGGAACGGCCTCAACACCAGCCCCCGTAGCCGCTGCTCCTGTTGCAGCCACCGCACCTGCTCCAGTCCAACAAGCTCCTGTAGCTACTGTTGAAGCAGAGCCTGATTATGATGGGCCTATGGTTCGTCAAACGGTACGCGAAGCTCTTGGGGCCGCAATGTCAGAAGAAATGCGTCGTGATGAAGATGTGTTTTTGATGGGTGAAGAAGTCGGCCAATACCAAGGCGCATATAAAATTAGCCAAGGTATGCTGGATGAATTCGGGGAAAAGCGAGTTATTGATACGCCTATTACCGAAATTGGTTTTACCGGTATCGGTGTCGGCGCTGCCTATATGGGCCTAAAGCCAATCGTTGAGTTCATGACCTTCAACTTCGCGATGCAGGCAGTTGATCATATGATTAACTCAGCCGCAAAAACCCTTTATATGTCAGGTGGTGCTATTGCTTGCCCCATCGTATTTAGGGGGTGTAATGGTGCAGCCGCTCGTGTTGGGGCGCAGCATTCACAATGTTATGCTTCATGGTACGCCCACATTCCAGGCATGAAAGTACTTTCACCTTGGTCTGCTGCAGATGCCAAAGGGCTTCTCAAAGCTGCTATTCGTGATCCAAATCCGGTTGTTTTCCTAGAAAACGAGCTGCTCTATGGCGATAGCTTTGACGTTCCTGAGAGTGATGAGTTTGTGCTGCCTATTGGCAAAGCTAAAATTGAGCGCCCAGGAAACGACGTAACCATTGTTGCTTATTCAAAAATGGTTGGTGTTGCGCTTGATGCCGCAGAGAAACTAGCTGCTGAAGGCATTGATGCCGAAGTCATTAACTTAAGAAGTTTACGGCCATTGGATACAGCAACCATCGTCACCTCTGTCATGAAAACCAATCGTTTGGTTTCTGTTGAAGAAGGATGGCCCGTTGCAGGTATGGGGGCTGAAATGGCTGCCATAATGATGGAACAAGCATTTGATTATCTTGATGCACCGGTTAAGCGGGTTTGTGGTGAAGATGTTCCCATGCCTTATGCAGCCAACCTTGAGCTCTTGGCACTTCCGAATACCGATAAGGTTACGGAAGCTGTCAAAGAAGTTTGTTATCGTTAGGAGGGGATAAAGATGCCCATCGAAATTTTGATGCCTGCTTTGTCTCCGACAATGACTGAAGGCAAATTAGCAAAATGGCTTAAAAATGAAGGGGACACCATCGAGTCTGGTGATGTCCTTGCTGAAATCGAAACCGATAAAGCGACCATGGAAGTGGAAGCTGTTGACGAAGGAATTCTTGGTAAAATCATGGTTCCTGACGGGACGGATGCAGTTCAGGTTAATTCTTTAATCGCGTTGATTCTTGAAGAAGATGAAGACGCATCTGCATTGGAAGGGGCAAGGGCTAACTCCGCTACTCCAGCCCCAGCTCCGGCACAATCTGTTGCTCCGGCTGAAGCTTCCAAAGTTTCAACTACTCCGGCTCCCGCAGCGCCAAGTGCCGACGGAAGCCGTTTATTTGCGAGCCCACTTGCTCGTCGTATAGCTGCTGATGAGAACCTGGATTTAACTCAAGTTGCAGGAACAGGTCCTCGTGGACGGATTGTTAAGAGAGACATTGAAGCGGCTCTAGCAGCAGGAACTGGAAAAACTGCCCCTGCACCAACATCAGCTCCAGCGCAAACTGCTACAGCACCGGCTGCGGTAGCTCCTGGTGTTGATGATCCAATATTCGCTTATTCACCCGAATATGAATCAGTTCCCAATACAAGCATGCGTAAAATCATTGCGCGTCGCTTAACAGAGTCTGCGCGTGATATTCCACATTTCAATCTGCAAGTTGATGTTGAGATTGATAAGCTCATGGAAACACGCAAAGAATTGAATAGTCGGGATGGGGCTGATTACAAAATTTCAGTAAATGATTTTATTGTTAAAGCTGCCTCTTTAGCCCTAAAACGGGTGCCTGATTGTAATGTGGCTTTTACACCTGATGCGATCTTAAAATTCAAGCAAGTGGATATGGCAATTGCTGTGGCGATTGAAGGGGGATTAATTACTCCAATCATTAAAGATGCCGCCTCTAAGGGCTTAGCTACTCTTTCAGCAGAAGCCAAAGAACTGGCTGGGAAAGCACGTGACGGTAAGTTGATGCCAGAAGAATTCCAGGGTGGAACATTCACTATCTCAAACTTGGGAATGTTTGGCGTTAAAGGATTCACTTCGATCATCAACCCTCCACAAGGCGGAATTCTGTCTGTGGGCGCAGGTGAACAACGTGCCGTGGTTAAAGACGGAGCCCTTGCTGTGGCAACGGTTATGACCCTTAACCTGGCAGTTGATCACCGTTGTATTGATGGTGCCGTTGGTGCTGCCTTTATCAAGGAGCTTAAAGCTCTGATCGAAGACCCCATCGCATTGATGTTGTAGGAGAGACTATCGTGGCTGACACAAATTTCGACGTTATCGTCATCGGCGGTGGTCCTGGGGGCTATGTTGCTGCCATTCGCGCTGCTCAATTGGGCTTAAAAACAGCTCTTGTTGAAAAAGAGCATTTGGGTGGGATTTGCCTTAACTGGGGCTGTATTCCAACCAAAGCACTCCTGCGTTCTGCGGAAATCTATAACCACATGAAGCATGCTTCTGCCTTTGGCTTGTCGGTCAAAGGGGTGGATTTTGATCTGACAAAGATCGTTGAGCGTTCAAGGGGCATCTCTAAGCAACTGAACTCCGGTGTGGGGCATTTGCTTAAGAAGAACAAAGTCACCGTTTTTGACGGCTTTGCCAAGCTTCTAGGCGACGGCAAGCTGTCAGTTGAAAAAGACGGTAAGAAAGTCTCAGACCTCACAAGCAAACATATCATCCTTGCTACCGGTGCACGGGCCAAAGTGTTCCCAGGTATGGAGCCTGATGGCAAGCTGGTTTGGACTTACCGTGAAGCTTTGGTACCTAAAACTATGCCAAAATCCTTGCTGGTTATTGGGTCCGGGGCCATTGGTATCGAGTTTGCCAGCTTCTATATGACTTTAGGGGCAGATGTAACTGTAGTTGAGGTTATGCCGCAGATCATGCCATTTGAAGATGCTGAAATTTCTGATATCGCCCGTAAATCTATGGAAAAACAGGGAATGAAAATTCTCACTGAATCTATGGTGAAAGAACTCAAGCGCGGTAAAGACAATGTCACTGTTGTTGTAGAGAAAGGCGGCAAAAAACAAGAGATTGTTGTTGATGTGGTGATCTCTGCAGTGGGTGTCACCCCGAATACAGAGAGCATAGGTCTTGAAGCTGCGGGTGTGAAACTGGATGAGCGTGGTTTTGTCGCCATTGATGACTATTGCCAGACCTCAGCTAAGGGCATTTATGCCATTGGTGATGTGGCAGGGGCTCCTTGTCTAGCTCACAAAGCCAGTCACGAAGGGGTGATTTGTGTTGAGAAAATTGCGGGTGAAAAAGGGGTGCACCCCCTTGATAAATCACGCATTCCCGGTTGCACTTACTGTAACCCTCAAGTTGCCAGTGTTGGTATGACGGAGCAACAAGCTAAAGATAAAGGCTTGGATATTAAGGTTGGACGTTTTCCCTTTATGGGTAATGGTAAGGCCATTGCTTTAGGTGAACCTGAAGGCCTGGTGAAAACAATCTTTGATGCGAAAACAGGTGAACTTTTGGGGGCTCACATGGTTGGAGCTGAGGTCACGGAGATGATCCAAGGTTTCGGAATTGCCAAAGCATTGGAAACAACTGAAGCTGATTTGATGCATACTGTGTTCCCACATCCGACATTATCGGAAATGATGCATGAATCTGTCCTTGACGCCTTCGGTAAGGCAATCCATTTCTAGGGTAGTCCTAAAAATGGAAATCAAATGTCTGAAACCGTAAAACAGCGCCACCCAGAGAAAGCCCACAAGCCGGATAATCCTATCCAACGGAAACCGGCTTGGATCAGGGTGAAGGCGCCAACCTCTAAGAACTATGCGGAAACCCGCAAGTTAATGCGGGAAGCTAAGCTTAATACGGTTTGCGAAGAGGCATCATGTCCTAATATCGGTGAATGCTGGGAGCATAAGCACGCTACATTCATGATTTTGGGCGAAATTTGTACCCGGGGCTGTGCTTTTTGTAATGTAGCAACGGGTAAACCAGCTTTACCTGACCCTATGGAACCTGAAAACCTCGCAATTACTGTCGAGAAAATGGGTTTTCAGCATGTTGTCGTCACATCTGTTGATCGTGATGACCTTGCTGATGGCGGGGCAGAGCAGTTTGTTAAAACTATTCACCAAATTCATGAGAAAGCTCCAGGAACCACCATTGAAGTCTTAACCCCAGATTTTCGGGACAAAGGCGATGCGTGGAAGGCCGTTGTGGAGGCTAAACCAGATGTGTTTAACCACAATCTTGAAACCGTTCCCAGGCTTTACCCAACCATTCGTCCCGGAGCCCGTTATTTCCAATCTTTAAGACTATTAGATCTAGTTAAAGAAGCTGATCCGACGATGTTTACCAAATCTGGTATTATGGTCGGTTTGGGTGAAGAAAAGAATGAAATTCTTCAGGTAATGGATGATATGCGTGCGGCGAACATAGATTTCCTGACAATCGGGCAATATCTTCAACCAACGCCAAAACATACGCCAATTGAACGGTTTGTGACCCCTGAAGAATTTGAAGAATATAAAACTATTGCACTCTCAAAAGGATTTTTGTTGGTTTCATCTTCCCCGTTGACCCGCTCTTCCTATCATGCCGACCAGGACTTTAAAGAACTGCAAAAAGCTCGACGTGACAAACTCGCTAATAAATGAGTCTCTTGCGATAAAGTGTCAGACCCATTAACCATGGGGCAGATTTTTAATATTTTCCATTAGCCGAATATAAATGCCAACTTATTCAGAAACTAAACCTGTCAGTTTTACAGTAGAACAGATGTTTGATCTGGCTGCCGATGTTGAGGCTTATCCAGAGTTTTTACCATGGTGTGTTGCTACGCGGATTAAAAAGCGGGTAGGGGATACAATCCATGCTGATATGGTTATTGGCTTTCAAATGTTTCGGGAAAAGTTTACTACTGAAGCTAAACTTGATCGGCCAAATAGAATTGATGTCACCTATCGAAATGGCCCCTTTAAGTATTTGAAAAGTTACTGGATTTTCACAGAAATTGAAGAAAATAATTGTGAAATTGATTTCCATATAGACTTCGAATTCCGCTCACCTATGTTGCAGCAACTTATTGGGCGTGTCTTTGGGGAAGCGGTAAAGCAGATGGTTTTTTCTTTCGAAAAAAGGGCGAAACAGCTTTATCGTTGAATGAGAAATGATATTAAGTTGAATGAGAAATGATATTAAGAAGTCTTATGAAATCTAATCAACGAGCAAGAACGGGACTGTATAATGACTAACGTCGTACTTTGGGCGATCATCATATTTTTGATTGTTGTCATTATTGTTCTTTTCATAGATTTCAAACGCCGTAGGGAAGACCGCAAACAAAAATTTCTTTTTAGTTCATGGCCAATAAAGAAAGTTCCAATTGAAGAATTTGATCCGTCTTTTAAGACCGGTACTCTTGGCCCAGATCACAGCACGGAAATTAAATTTATTGCTACTTATCGGGTTACGGGCGGGATTAGTGATTTTGAAAGCTGGATTTTGTGTAACATTGCTAAACGGTCGAATAAAATATTCGAATTTGGTACCTGTACAGGCAAAACAACCTATTTGTTGGCTGCAAATGCACCTAAAGATAAAGAAACAGAGATTGTAACGATTACTCTTAGTCCAACTGAAATGGACGCATATAAGGATACTGCAGGTGATGATTCCGCTGCTGTTGATGCCGCTATGCAAGAATCTGTTTTCACTAAATTTTATTATTCAGAAACACCAGAGGCAAAACAGATCAAACAGTTGTTTGGGGATACTAAAGATTTTGATGAAGAACCTCATAAAGGCCTTTACGACCTTATCTTTGTTGATGCTTCACATGCGAAATCATATGTTGAAAGTGATAGCCGTAAAGCCATCTCTATGCTGAAACCTGGTGGTTATGTCTTTTGGCATGATTACCGTGGCCCGAGACGGGCCATAGGTGTTTTTGAAGCTTTAAACGAGCTCTCAAATGAAATGCCTCTTATTCATATTTCTGGAACAAGCTTAGTTGCCTATCGGAAACCTTAGTAAATTTATTTGATCTTATTATAGATAAATAAAACGACCAGAGCACCGCCTACCGCAATAAATATACTAACGAGATTGAAGGCTCCGGTGACGGTTCCAAAACCAAGGGTAGTTGAGATAAACCCGCCAACCATAGCGCCGACTACACCAAGGAGAATAGTCATAAACAGGCCGCCGCCATCTTTGCCCGGCATGATCACTTTAGCAATGATTCCTGCGATTAAGCCTAAAACGATCCAGCTAAGAATACCCATGAATAAATTTCCCGTAATGATTTCTATTTTTTTAACGCGGTTAGTAGATCACTTACCGTCTAGCCTGTTTATCAAGCAGGTTAAGAGCCATTTTGACAGTTTCTAGGCGAACATTGTCACGATCGCCGGAAAAAATACAGCGTTTATGGATGGTATCAAAACCTTTGCGGGCTGCTGCCATTTGAACCAAACCGACAGGTTTGCCAGCTCTGCCTCCATCGGGACCAGCAATACCCGTTGCTGAAACAGTCAAATCCATACCAGAATTTTTGAGAGCCCCATCTGCCATTTGCATGGCTACTTCAGCACAAACAGCACCAGAACGTTTTAATATCTCTTCAGAAACATCAAGCATGTCTACTTTTGCATGATTTGTGTAGGTGATGAAGGCTCTGTCAAAATAGTCTGAAGACCCAGGAACGGCTGTTAAACAACCACCTATAAGACCACCTGTACAGGATTCAGCCGTTGCTATTCGTAAGTTTTTTTCACGACAAATTTCTAAAAGTTTTTTTGCTTGGTCAAGAGTTTGAGAATCAAACATTTGATAAAACTTAGCCTTCTCATATTTTTCAAATTTAATCCAATTGTCTGTCAGATGAGGTCATATGCAAGCCCTTGTGGTTGAAATTACAATATTTAATTCAAGTGTGGCATCTTTGTATCATCCCTAACTGCCTTGCAAATAAAGGTGAAATAAGAATGTTCTTTTTATGTTCTGAGATGGTTTTTTTTATAAAGACTTGCGAAAATTTCTGCTTCTAGATAATTTGCATACCTGAATACTGATTTAGAGAGGGACATCAGATTCTGTATTCTACTGGGGATCTTTCAAAAGTGGAATTTTATGAAGCGTTCAATATCAATAGAGCGTGTAAATGAATAATTTTTTGAAATAGGTTTTATGAGTTTAGTTGAGGGGAATAATGGAAGATAGGCATCCTTGGGATCAGGAACCTGCCCATAAACGATTTTGGCACGGTATTGTCGACCTGAGCCATCGTTTGTTCCCAGAACGCCAGATTATGGTTCGGACAGATGGGCGTATGTCTTACGTGAAGATTTCGCGTAAACTACAAATGTCTACCACCTTTAGCCTCGCTATTTTTGGTGGCTGGATTGCATTCTCTTCATTTAGTTATTTTATCCATCAAGATGTCTTAGCAGCTAAAGACCGGGCCGTTTCTAACGCAAATATAGCTTATAACGGTTTGCTAAGTGAAGTCGGTCAGTACCAGAAAAAATTCAGTACTGTGACCACTGAACTGGTCCAAAACCACAATTTGATGCTTCAGCTTGTTGAGCAAAATGCCACGCTCCAACAAAGCCTCAAAAGTGTAGCTTCCAAGTTAGACAATACCGAACAAGATAAGCTTGCCGTTGTTGCTACCCGTGAACGATTAAGAAACGAATTGAGTTCTCTTGATAATCGTATGCAAAAACTGGCCTCTAAAAACTTTAGTTTAGAGAAAAATCTTTCTTCCTTAGAGAGTAATTTAACTAAAGTAGCCGGAGAACGAACTAGTGCCATTGATGAAGGCAAGAACCTCAAAGACAGAGTGAATGAACTGGAAAATGTTTTAGCTGATCTTCAGGAATCTGAAAAATCAGTTATGCAGAGAATGACCAATCATACAGGTGAACGAATTGCTGCTATTGAGAACGTTTTAAAACGTACTGGTGTTAAGTTAGAGAAGATTCTTGCAGCAAATGGTATCGAGTCTGGAATGGGCGGGCCCTTTATTGCGGCTAATCCTCAAGAAGGCCAAAGTGATGATGTTCTCAAAACATCACTGGCGAATCTTGATGGGCAGATTAAACGCTGGGCAGGCTTACGAAGCATTATGAATTCGCTCCCTTTGTTTTCACCTTTGGATTATTACTATATTACAAGCTCTTATGGTAAACGTAGAGACCCAAAAAACCGTAAATTAGCTCACCATTATGGGCTTGATATGGGAAGTAGCTACAAAGCACCTGTGTTTACGGCTGCTGGCGGTAAGGTTACTTATGCGGGCTGGAAAACAAAATATGGAAACTTTGTTGAGATTGACCACGGAAACGGGGTAAAATCACGCTATGGTCATATGGCGAAGATTTTCGTTAAGCGAGGCCAAAAAATTGAGCAGCGAGTTAAAATTGGTTTAGTCGGCAATACTGGCAGAAGTACAGGCGCCCATCTACACTATGAAATCCTCGTGAACGGAAAGACGGTCGACCCCATCAAGTTCATTAAGGCTGGTAGATATGTTTTCAAAGGCTAGTAAAGGAAGTAGCGCTTCCACTTCAACGCCAAAAGGCACTTCATCAAGTGCGGCTCCGTCTTTCATTAGTACGGATATGAACCTCGTTGGTGATCTGTCAAGTGAAGGTGAAGTTCAAATCGATGGCACGGTAAATGGTGATATTCGTACAAAAATTTTATTGATTGGTGAAAAAGCAATCATTAGAGGCGAGATTATTGCTGATACGGTTAAAGTCCACGGTGAAATTACCGGACAGATCAAAGCTCGTAGCGTTACCTTAGCCCGTACTGCTAGAATGGTCGGTGATATTCTCCATGAAAATCTTGCGATAGAAGAAGGCGCCTTTTTGGAAGGCCATTGTAAGCGTATGGAAAAGGCTGAAATTGCCTCAGCAGTTAATCTCGTTGTCAAAGAAGGTGGTGCAGCAGCAAAACCTCCCTCAACTGGTAATGATCCTAAATCGGGAAAAGCCGCTGCTGGATAATTACACCTGACAATAATATTTATTTCAAAATCGAGCGCTCCCTATTATGGGCGCTTTATTTTTGGGTGATACTGTTTAAAAATTCTTTGATTTTGGTGAGGACCAAAGGGGTGTCCAGGCGAGGGGTATGGCCCGTTTCGGGAACTATTAAGGTTGACATATTCGGTAAGAGCGCAATCATTTTATCAAACGTTTTTTGTGTTAAGATATCTGAAACTTCCCCTCTGATCGTCAAAATAGGTATATTTTTGAAACCTTTAAACAGGGGCCAAAGGTCATGAGCCTCACCTGTATCTTCCTCTAGAGCTGTTGCAATAGCAGGGTCCCAGTCTATACAGATTTCCCCCTCAGTGTTTTCATGAAAAGTTTCGTGGGCATTTTTGAGCCAATCATCTTCAGTTTTAATCGACGGGTCATTCCAGGCATTCTGGATGTGTTTGATAGCTGATTCCCAGTTGTCAAAAGCTGTGTCATCTCCCAAATAGTCAATAATTCTTGCAATGCCTTTTGGGTTAATATCAGGACCTACATCGTTAATAACTGCACCTTTTAATACGGTTGGTGAAAATGCAGATAAAGCCATGGCTAATAGGCCACCCATAGATGTACCAATAACAATAACTTGATGTAAGTTTAAAAGGGTAAAGAGATGGCGCAGGTCATTAAGATAAGTTACTGGCTGATAGTTACGCCAATTTTTATCGCTTTGAGATTGCCCTCGGCCACGGTAATCAGGGCAGATTACCCTATATTGGTGTGATAATTCTGTGGCTATATCGTGATGGTCTTTTGAATTCCGGTTTATACCCCCAAGAAAGACGAGGGTAGGGCCCTTTGCTTGGGATGAGCCGTAATCCCTGTAAAAGAGAGACAGGCCATCCTGTGACGTATAGAAGCAAGCTTTATAATTTTCAGCTTCTGACACTTCCTTACTCCTTATAAGCGAGCTTAGAGATACCAAGTTTAACACGATAGATATTGAGGTTTTCTAAAACCCGTTGAACATAATTGCGTGTTTCTTTGAAGGGGATCTTCTCAACCCAATCAACTTGATCAACTGTGGGGTCTCTTGGGTCCCCATGCTCATTAATCCATTTGTTAGCGCGCTGTGGGCCCGCGTTGTATGCCGCAAGAGCGAGAGGGTAAGACCCTTCATATCTTTCGACTAAGCTACGTAAATAAGACCGTCCTAGTTTGATATTGTAGGAAGGGTTGGTAAGTAATTTTGATTTGGAATAACGAACCCTTTCTTTTTTTGCGACCAGGCGCGCTGTTCTGGGCATGAGCTGCATAAGCCCCCGAGCTCCTGCATGGCTTTTTGCGGTAGCCGAAAAACGGCTTTCTTGACGAATGACAGCTAGTACCAAAGCAGATTCAGGTTTTTGCCGAGGTATTGTGACGACAGGATATCCTTCTCCGACGAAACCATGACCATCTTGTAAAGCTCTCTTCGAAACAATAATTGCTAAATCATGTCTTTTTACTTTTTGAGCCAATTCAGCTGTAAGTCCTCGCCAACCAGGAAGGCGTTGGCTTCTGTCTAAAGCAAGAATAAAGGGCTTTAGTTCTTTTTTCAGACCAATCTGATGGAGGCGATGAATTGCAATAACCAGCTCGTTTTTTGCAAATTCTCTTCGTTCAGAAACTGTTGGAAAGATTTCTCTCGGCAAATGAATACGCTTTTTCCCACCAAGCTTCTTTGCAGCCAATTGACCATAATAGGCTGTGGAGTGTTCAGCCGCAGCAAGGTACCATTTTCGGGTTAATTCTTTTTTCCCTAATTGTTCAGCTGTTCGTCCAGCCCAATAAGCCCCTCGTGCACGACTGATTGGATAACTAACGGCTTCATACATTTTTGTAAAATGGGCTAAAGCATTTTGTGGTTCTTTGAGGAAACGGAGATAAATCCAACCAGCGAACCATTCTGCATCAGCAAAAGCGGCTCCTTTTTCCAACCCATGATTTAGTACCAAACGAAGTGATTCGGTTACATGGCCTCTTTTAAGGGCTTCACGTGCAAGAATGGATCTCTCTCGCCACCATTTTTCTGGATAAGGGGTTGTTTCCGGAGGAGGGTCTAGTAACTCTCTAGCTTGTATATGGCGTCCCTTTTTACGCCGCCATCTAAGCCTTTCATAAACAAAGCCAGGGTCATTATGTAAATCTTTGGGGAGCTTAGATATTGCCCGATCAACTCCCCCACGTTTTCGCATTAGGGCGAGGCGTGCGTTTGCAAGTTTTAGATCGTTACCTTTGATTCTAACCAGATTGCGACGAGCGGTACTATACCGATCTTCCCAAATGAGTCGATCTATGCGTTTTATATGGTCATCATAGGTAAGATAACGTCTGTATTGTTTATAAAATTGTCGCTCCTGTTTCCTACCAAAATTACCTTCACGCCAAGTTTTCCTGAGCATGCTTACGGCTTTAGTTTTTTGCCCATTTTGTAAGAGAGCTGTTCCTAGGCGTATTAGTCCATCAGAAGAGACAGGTTCTTTATCTTCAAACCACTCCAAGATTTCTTTATCTGCTAAAGAAACCTCCATGGCTTCTTCAGCTCTTCGTTGTAAAAGTTTCTGGCTAGGCCATTTGGGATTGTTTTCCATAAAGGCTTTAATATCAGCAAAGGGAACTGTGCTTTTTTCATCCAGATAATCCAACCACCTGAAGGTTTTAATAGTTAAGGGATCTTTGATACGAGAAATAAGCTTACGGGCTTTTTTCCAGTGACCCACCTTGATGGATTCAATGGCTCGCTTAGCGAGAGAAGTATCATGTGCATTCAGGGGAGGAGGGGCAGAAATAGTGATGTCTTTTGCATAGGATGAATTAATTTGGAAGGTAAATAACGTTCCAACCAATAAAAAAACTGTCGCGAAATATCTAACCAATACGCCCATACGAAGTGACTCTAAGCATACATTTTACTGAGAGCAAGTTGTCATGCTTGCCGTTATGGGTTTCTATAGGTATGTTCGCGTTCGAAATTGTTATGCACTTCAAGGAGTAGACCATGTTTCAGGGGTCAATTACCGCTCTGATTACGCCTTTCAGGGATGGGCAGCTTGATGAGAAAGCTTTCCAAACTTTAGTTGAAAGGCAAATTGAGCAAGGAACCGAAGGGCTCGTCCCCTGCGGTACCACAGGAGAATCGCCAACCCTTTCCCATGCGGAACATAAAAGGGTGGTAGAACTTTGCCTTGAAGTTGCTAAGGGCAAGGTGCCAGTTATTGCTGGTGCCGGCTCAAATTCTACAGATGAAGCCATTTCGCTTTATAAACACGCGAAACAAGCTGGTGCGAATGCTGCATTGGTCGTGACGCCTTATTATAATAAGCCAAACCAAGAAGGGCTGTACCTTCATTATAAAGCAATCCATGATTCGTCTGACTTGCCGATTATTATCTACAACATCCCGCCACGCAGCGTGATTGATATGAATGTCGATACAATGGCTCGTTTGTCTAAATTACCAAATATTGTTGGTGTTAAGGATGCTACTGGTGATCTGACGCGTCCTATGAAAGAACGTATGGCAATTGATAATGATTTTTGCTGGTTGTCGGGTGAAGATGGTACTGCAGTCAATTATTTAGCTGGTGGTGGTCACGGCTGTATTTCTGTTGCGGCCAATATCGCTCCTAAGCAATGCTCTGATGTTCAGCGCTTGTGGCGTGATGGTAAAGCTCAAGAGGCTATTACTCTGCAGCAAAAACTAATGCCATTGCATTTTGACCTGTTCTGCGAACCAAACCCAGGACCAGCTAAATATGCGGCAAACCTATTAGGGCTATGCGAGGCTGATACCAGATTACCTTTAGCTCCTCTTTCTGATGGGGCAAAACAAAAAGTCAAAGACGCACTCATTTCTGTGGGACTCCTTTAGGGAGTCCCCCGGACATTCCTCATGACGCATTTCAATGGCTAAAAAAAATAAACCAGACAGTAAATTCGCTGCCCAAAATCGGAAGGCACGCCATAACTACTTCATCGAGGATACCGTTGAAGCTGGTATTATATTGACAGGTACTGAGGTTAAATCCTTGAGGGCAGGACGGGCCAATATTATTGATGCCTATGCAGGGGATAAGGACGGTGAACTTTACCTATTGAATGCTCATATAGATGAATTCACAGAAGGAAATCGTTACAATCATAAACCGACCCGTCCTCGGAAGCTGTTGGTACATAGAAAAGAGCGTAAGAAGCTATTCGATTATGTCGGTAAAAAAGGCTACACACTTGTCCCCCTTGATATACATTTTAACGACCGGGGATACGCTAAGGTTACTATAGGTTTGGGTAAAGGTAAGCTACATCACGATAAGCGCGCGACTTCTAAAGATCGTGATTGGAAACGTGACCAAGCACGTCTGCTGCGCGATAGAGGCTAAGGACCTGTAATATCTTAAAGTATTAAAGTCCTGTTGTACTTCAAATATCTACGCACTACCTTATGAATAGATAGTGGTTAAATCTCGTTATCAGAAACAGCTAACCCCCAACCATATTAGGTGCGTTATATGGAGAATCAACAAAGGCTTGGGAAGGGAAAAAAGCTAGCACTTGGGGCATTGTTGATTTGGACAATGATCATTGCTGGATCACTTTTTTGGGGAGTTCATCAGAGTAACCAACATGCTTTAGACCTCGCGCATAAAGAAGCAATCGCCCTTTTTAATAAAGACCAAGGTTTTAGGCTCTGGGGAACAAAGCATGGAGGTGTTTATGTCCCTATAAGTGAAAGAACCCAGCCAAGTCCATATTTGGACCATGTTGAAGAAAGAGATATCACCACCCCGTCCGGTAAAAAACTGACACTTATGAACCCGGCTTTTATGGTTCGGCAGTTGATGGAAGATTATGACGATCTCTATGGTATCAAAGGAAAAATTACTGGAAAAGTTGTTATTAGACCAGGAAATAAACCAGATGACTGGGAGGAAAATGCTTTAGATAAGCTGGAAGAAGGGGCGGAAGAGGTCTTAGAAATGACCGATATTGATGGTACCCCATATCTTCGACTTATGCGCCCAATGTTTATGAAAGAAGGTTGTCTAAAGTGCCATGGGGGGCTTGGAATTGAAGTTGGAGAACTTCGAGGCGGTGTCAACGTATCTGTGCCAATTGCCCCATATTTAAAAGTGAGTTCAGATGCTAAGTTAACACTTTGGATCTCTCACTTATTAATTTGGGGATTAGGTATTGGTGGGATAGGCCTTGGTGCGCGACAAGTTAGTGGGCATATTTTGGAGGTCCGTAAGCTTAATGAGGCTCTTGAACAACGTGTTGATGAACGAACCAAAGAAATTCAACATCAATTGGTTGAAAGAGAAAGGGCCGAAATTCTTGCTCGAGAACAAGGAAACCGTCTGCGAAACATCTTAAATTCTGCAGCTGACGGGATCATAACTTGCGATGATAATCTTGAGATAGAATCATTTAATGCCGCAGCTGAAAATATATTTAATTTCAAAAGCCAAGAGCTTGTTGGAAAACATATTTCGCTCCTTTTCCCTTCAGATAAGACAATTGTAACTGGTGAAGACCTTTTAAATAAATTTCAAGTGGATAGTCATGACCATAGAGGAAAGGGGGCTGAAACCATTGCCCTGCGTCAAAACGGTGAATTATTTCCAATCTATGTTGGGATAAGTACCGTTGAGCTTGGTGAGCGAAAAATAATAACAGCTATCGTACGTGATTTAACTTTGGCTAAAAAGGCTGAAGAAACTCTCCTTGAAGCAATCGCGCAAGCAGAAACTGCTAATCAGGCAAAATCAGAGTTCCTTTCAAGAATGAGCCACGAACTCCGAACTCCTCTTAATGGCGTACTAGGATTTGCACAGCTTCTAGACCATAATCCAAGGGAAGAACTAACTCAAAGCCAGAAAAAATATGTAGATCATATTCTCTTAGCTGGTGACCACCTGCTTACCTTGATTAATGAGGTCTTAGATTTAGCCAAAATTGAATCTGGGAAACTGACACTAAACATTTCTCCCTTTAGGCCTGCAAATGCTGTCCAAGAGAGCCTTAGTATGGCGAAATCCATGGCAGAAGGTCATAAAATTGAACTGATAGACTGTATTTCCGAATGTGAAGACGTTGGATTCTTAAATGCTGATGAAGCCAGGTTCAGACAAATTCTCATTAATCTCATCTCGAATGGCATTAAATACAATAAAGAGAATGGTGTTGTGAAAATGACTTGTGCGCCGATAGAAGGTGATTCTGACTTTTATCGTTTCTTAGTGACAGATACAGGCCATGGTATTCCAGAAGATAAGTATGAGTTTTTATTTGAACCCTTTAATCGTCTAGGCCAGGAAGGAACGAAAAAAGATGGGACTGGCATTGGTTTGACAATCACCAAAATGCTCGTTGAATTGATGGGCGGGCGTATTGGAGTGACAAGTAAAGTAGGTGAGGGAAGTACCTTTTGGGTCGATTTGCCAATTTTCAAAATCGATGAAACGTAACAACAAAGAATTAATTATGCCTAGGCGTTGCTCTTAAGTCTTTAGCTCGCTATTTTGGCGCCACTTTTCACTAACGCTTAATGTATCCTTTCTTGGGAGAGAAATATGAGCAAGAATTTACCGCACCTCGTGTTTGGCGGAGAAGTTAAAGACCCTGCAGGAACTGAATTCGTTGATTACGAAAATGTCGAAGTAGTTGGCATGTTTGGAAGTTACGATGATGCCTTGAATGCTTGGCGTGCTGCTAGTCAGGCACGGGTAGACGAAGCCCATATTAAATATGTTATTGTTCATGTCCATCGCATGATGGAACCAGACGAAGTGATCGAACCTATTGAACTTAAATAGGCTGATTTAGTCGTCGTCTTTCATAAGTTTTTTGTGGTCTAAGTTTTTTTGAGCGCGCTTTTCTTCTAACAGAGAGCGCGCTTTTTCGTCTTTTGTCCGTCCATATTTGCGACGGTTTTCTGCCGCAGCTTTATCTTTCTCTATACGAGTCTTTTGTTTTTTGACTCGTTTAAGATTGATAATTTCAGCAGGCATTAGAACCGAGGGCTGGATTTGCAGATTTCAGCTTTTAATTCTTCGTAGCTATTGGTAACAGGGAATTGAGGGAATTCATTAATGACGTTATCAGGGGCTTTGAACAAAATTCCTTGATTAGCTTGGTTAAGCATATGGGTGTCGTTGTATGAATCACCAGCTGCAATGGTGTGGAAGTTTAGTTCTTGGAATCGGACAACGGCTTCTCTTTTATGATTCTTCATACGGAGGTGATAGTTAGCAACTTTACCTTGTTCATTCACTTCTAAACGATGACAGAACAAAGTTGGCCAATCTAATTGCCGCATGAGAGGTTCCGCGAATTCATAAAAGGTATCTGAAAGGATAACGACCTGGAAGTTGGCTTGAAGCCAGCCAAGAAAATCTCTGGCGCCTTCCATAGGCCCCATATCATCAATAACTTCCTGAATATCTTTCATACCAAGATTATGTTCATCAAGTATGCTTAGACGTTGTTTCATGAGAACGTCGTAGTCAGGAATATCTCTGGTAGTTGCTTTAAGTTCTTCAATACCGGTACGTTCGGCAAAATTGATCCAAATTTCAGGAACGAGTACGCCCTCAAGGTCAAGACAAACGACTTCCATGTGAAGAACCCCCCGGTTAGAAATACTTATGCTCAATTGATATCAAAGCGGTATAGCAATTTTGGCATCAGAGTAAAGCTTAAATCGTCCTAAATCCTTCTGGTGATTTCATCAAAGACGTCGTGGAACATTTCTGTTGTAAGCCGACCCGTATTGGTGTTGTAACGTGAACAATGATAGCTATTCGCTAATATCAAGCCATTTTCGAGAGGGTGAAAGGCATTGTGGCCGAATTTATATGCGCTTTTTTTGAGCTCAAAAGCAGTTAGCACTGCGTTGTGGGCCAAAGTTCCTAGGGCTAAGAGTATTTTGAGGTTTGGCATTGCCTCAATTTCTTTGATCAAGAATGGTAGGCAGCTTTTTGCTTCTGGGCCCGTAGGTTTATTTTGAGGGGGAACACAACGGACGGCATTGGTAATCCTGGCATTTGTTAGCTCTAACCCATCGGTGGGAGATTTATCGTAATTACCTTTAGCAAATCCTTTTTCAATGAGCGTCGGGTAGAGTAAATCACCAGCGTAATCTCCGGTAAAAGGACGTCCCGTACGATTTGCTCCCTTAAGTCCTGGAGCAAGGCCAACAACTAGTAAAGAAGCATCTAGAGACCCAAAGGCTGGGACAGGACTATTAAACCAGTCAGGCCATGCCTCTCGGCTTTCCATTCTAAATTCTACAAGACGAGGGCAAAGGCCACAGTCTTTAGCTGGTTCAAAGCTTTGATTTATCATGCGGAAGATCAATCGTTGTGCGGGGCGGTGCCAAGGTAAGCTTCTGGGTCGCGCACAGCTTGGTCATCTTCTAATTCTTCTTCTATATCAGGATATAGCGGAGTATCAGGATGACTTGGTTGGTGGTTTTCATCTTGTGCATCATGAGGTGAACGACCACCTTTGCGCGTCACTAAATCTTCAAGGTCACGTAACTCTAAGAAATAATCAGCTTGGCGACGAAGTTCGTCAGCAATCATCGGAGGTTGCGAGCGTACCGTGCTGACCACAGTTACCCTAAGCCCTTTGCGTTGCACGGCTTCAACCAAACGCCTAAAGTCACCATCACCTGAGAATAATACAATATGATCAAGGTGTTCAGCCATTTCCATTGCATCAATGGCTAGTTCAATATCCATATTCCCTTTGATTTTGCGACGCCCTGTTGCGTCGGTGAATTCTTTGGTCGGTTTTGTGACCATGGTGTAGCCATTATAATCAAGCCAATCGACGAGCGGACGGATAGGGGAATATTCTTGATCTTCGAGGAGAGCCGTATAATAAAAAGCTCTAACCAAATGCCCACGCTCAGAAAACATGGCTAGAAGACGTTTATAATCGATATCAAAGCCAAGGGATCTAGCAGCGGCATATAAATTAGAGCCGTCGATAAATAAACCGACTCTTTCTTGTGAGTAAAACATAACTAAATCCTATAAAAAATAAATTCGTGTAATAAAAAAAGGTTAAACGCTTAAAAAATCTGCGCTTTAAAAATAAGTATGTACTAAAGTTAGGGTCAGAAGGGGCTTATCGCAAGTGTATAGGGGCAAAAAACTTGGTGAATAATAGGAAATAGAATGGTTTTTGTCGGGATTGGTGCCAACTTAACAAACTCTGAATTTAAAACTCCTGTCGAAGCATGTATTGCGGCTGTCGAAACGCTAAGAAATATTGAAGGCATTACAGTTGTTCAATGTTCACAATGGTATCAATCAGAACCCATCCCAAAATCTGACCAACCTTGGTATGTAAATGGTGTTCTACATCTCGAAACTAATCTGTCTGCTGATGATCTACTCCAAAAATTTCATGAAGTTGAAGAACAGTTCGGTCGGGTGCGGACTGTGCGCAATGCCCCGAGGATAATCGATATTGATCTCCTTGATTATAAAGGCATTGTTAAAATTGAGGGATTAGCTCAGTTACCTCACCCCCGAATGCACGAAAGAGCATTTGTTCTTAAACCCTTGCTTGAATTGTCTCCTAATTGGAAACATCCTTTGCATAGGAAAACAGCAAAAAATTTGTATGAAAACCTCGCAAAAAGCCAATTATGCGAGGTGATAGAGATATAATTCATTTTCTCAATCCACGAATTTTGCTAAATTATATAAATAATAGTGAGTTTTTCTATCATCTAGCTTGCGTTTATGGGTGCTGTGTATATATTCGGCGCTTCGTTTTTTTACAGGATTTCTCGGAGATCGCAGCCAATGGCTCGTGTCACAGTTGAAGATTGCGTAGACAAAATTCCAAATCGGTTTGACCTAGTAATGCGGGCTTCTCAGCGTGCAAGAAATATTTCCGCTGGTGCAGAGCTTACCCTTGATCGTGACCGGGATAAAAACCCCGTAGTTGCTTTGCGTGAAATTGCAGAGGAAACCATTGACCTTGATGAGTTGGAAGATGGCCTCATTCGTGGCTTGCAAAAACATGTTGAATTTGATGAGCCTGAGCCAGAAGATGAAGCAGAGCTTCTTGCTGCTTTAGAAGAGGAAACTTCAGGAGCTTCCACCAGTGAAGAGATCGCTGAAGACGTTCTGACCATCCAAGACGATGTTGCCGTTATTGATGAAGTGGGTGAAGTCACTCCTGAGTTTGATGGCAGTGAAGAAATTCAAGAATAGTTCTTTATTTTGTGGCGGTGAAACACTCAATGTTGCCGCCACAATTAGTTCTATAATGACAGGAGAGTTCCGTTGATTCGAGCCTACGAGCTCGTTGAACTTGTCAAATCTTACGACGCGATGGCCGATGAGAGCGCCATCAATCGTGGCTATGTCTTTGCCATGAAGGCTCACGGCACCCAAAAGCGTGCATCTGGTGACCCTTATTTCTCCCATCCGCTTGAAGTTGCTGGTATTTTAACCGGGTTTAAGCTCGACACGGCCTCAATCCTGACTGGTTTATTGCACGACACCATCGAAGATACCGATGTTACCCGTGAAGAAATTCAAGAGAATTTTGGCGACGAAGTTGTTCGTTTGGTTGAGGGCGTCACTAAGCTGACCCGTATTGAGCTTCAATCAGATAGCGATCACTCCAAACAGGCTGAAAATTTCCGTAAATTGGTTCTCGCTATGTCAGAAGACCTACGGGTTCTTTTGGTAAAACTTGCAGATCGCTTGCACAATATGCGAACCCTTCACCACATCAAAAAACCAGAAAAACGGAAACGGATTGCAAAAGAAACCATGGAAATCTATGCGCCTCTGGCTGAGCGTATCGGTATCCAAGAGGTTAAAGGTGAACTCGAAAACTTGGCATTTTCGGAGTTAAACTCAGAGGCTTATAACTCAATTATCAAACGCTTGGAGTTTCTGCGAGAGCAGAGTGGTAACCTGATTGTTGAGATTGCCGATGAACTGAAGAAGAACATGTCTAAGGCTCATATCAAATCGTCCGTCTTCGGTCGTGAGAAGAATCCTTATTCAGTTTGGCAAAAAATGCAGCGCCAAAATATTGGATTTGAGCAGCTCTCCGATATTATGGCCTTCAGAATCATTGTTGATACCTTTGACGATTGTTATCGCACTCTAGGTGTAATTCATAGCATCTACCGCACTATTCCTGGGCGGTTTAAAGATTTTATCAGCACACCTAAGCCAAATGGTTATCAATCCATCCATACAGGGGTCTTAGGTCCCGGTGGGCAGCGAATTGAAATTCAAATCAGAACCCGTGATATGCACGAGGTAGCTGAGCTAGGTGTGGCCGCACACTGGCAATATAAACAGAGTGCTGGAAAGACAGATGGTAAGCAATACCGCTGGCTCCGTGAACTCCTTGAAATTCTGGAACAGGCTTCTGGTCCTGAGGAGTTCATGGAAGACACCAAGCTTGAGATGTTCCAGGATCAGGTTTTCTGCTTTACCCCAAAAGGGGCCTTGATCAATCTTCCCCAAGGGGCAACGACCGTTGATTTTGCCTATGCTGTCCACTCAGAAGTCGGGGATACCTGCGTCGGAGCCAAGGTTAATGGCAAGTTGATGCCTTTGAGGACACAGCTGGCTAATGGCGATCAGGTTGATATTGTAACATCAAAAGCGCAAACACCGTCCCCTACATGGGAACGATTTGTTGTCACAGGCAAGGCGCGATCTCGAATTCGACGCTTCATTCGCCACCAACAGTTAGAAGAATATGCCAGCCTGGGAAGAGCCATCTTACAAAGAACTTTCCGCCAAGAAGGGTTTGAGTTAACGGATAAGGCCTTAGAAGGGGTTAAAGCTGTTTTCAAGTGCCGTGACGCTGAAGAGGTTTGTTCAGTTGTTGGGGCAGGGACCAGGACCGCACGAGAAGTTCTTATTGCTGTGTTCCCAGGAGCAAAGAAAGAAGAAAAAGAAAAACGTTCTCGCCTTTTCTCGTTTGATAAAGTCGCTGAGAAGTTTAGCCGCAAGAAAAAGAACGTGGACGAAGATAAGGTTGCTATTACCGGGCTAATTCCAGGTATGGCGGTCCATTATGCAGGTTGTTGCCATCCTTTGCCAGGGGACCGGATTGTAGGGATTATTACAACAGGCAAAGGGGTGACCATTCACACCATAGACTGTGATACTCTGGGGTCCTTTGGGGACCAACCGGAACGCTGGTTGGATGTGGCTTGGGACCGTGAATTAAAAATAGCTATGCCTCATATTGGCCGTATTAATGTTACAGTTTTAAATGAACCTGGAAGCTTGGGTACGCTGTCTATGGCAATCGCTAAGAGCCATGGCAATATCAACAACCTGAAAATTACTAATCGGTCTCAAGAATTCTTTGATTTGATGGTTGATGTAGAAGTTGAAGACGTTAAACACCTAACTGATATTATTGCGGCCTTAAGAGCCATGCCAGCCATTAACTCTGTAGCTCGAGCTCGGGGTTAAGGTTTATACTTACTGGGGGGAATATGCCGAGAGAACTGCGCCTTGGTGTCAATATTGACCACGTAGCGACGATCCGTAACGCACGCGGTGGCGCCACACCTGATCCTATTCGAGCTGCTGTAATGGCGGCTGAAGCTGGTGCAGATGGTATCACAGCTCATTTACGTGAAGATCGTCGTCATATCACCGATGGCGATATCCAAAGGCTTTCAAACGAAATAGATATACCATTGAACCTTGAAATGGCTGCTACTGAAGAGATGTTGGATATTGCTCTTCGTCATAAGCCTCATGCGGCCTGCTTGGTTCCTGAAAAAAGGGAAGAGCGTACCACAGAAGGGGGGTTGGATGTCATTAGTGGGCAGGCTCATCTTACACCTTTTGTGCAAAAGCTCACTGATCATGGCATTAGGGTGTCTATCTTCATTGAACCTTCAGAAAACCAACTTGAGGTCGCAAAAATAATGGGAGCACCTGTGGTTGAGCTTCATACAGGGGCCTATTGCGACGCTCAAGGCGCTCAAAAAGAGAAAGAGTTACAAAGGATTATCAATTCCGCAGCCTTTGCTGAAGAAATTGGCTTAGAATGCCATGCAGGGCATGGGTTGTCGTTTGATACAGTTGCTCCAGTTGCTAAAATCCCAACAATTGTTGAATTGAATATCGGGCACTTCCTAATTGGAGAAGCAATATTTCAAGGGTTAGAGCTCTCGATTAAAGAAATGCGTCGCCTGATGAACGAGGCTCGTGGTTTATGATCTTAGGATTAGGGACCGATTTATCTGATATCCGCAGAATTGAAAAAACTTTAGACCGTTTTGCGGATCGATTTGTAGAACGTATTTGCACCCCTAAAGAACAAGAAAAAGCCAAGAGGCGTCGTAATACCCCAGCAGAATATTCTAAATGCTTTGCTGCAAAAGAAGCCTGCGCAAAAGCCTTGGGTACTGGGTTTAGAAAAGGGGTTTATTGGCGAGATATGGAGCTTGGAAATTTACCTTCAGGTAAGCCAACAATGAATCTCACTGGCGGGGCTGCTAAACGTCTTTTTGAGCTTGTCCCAAAGGGGATGGAAGCCCAAATTGATATCAGTTTGACCGATGAATATCCCTTAACACACTGTATTGTCATTATCTCTGCGGTACCCATGACTTAGGTATCCCTTGACAGAAGCCTTTCTGATTGGCTTCATCTACTTTGCCGAAAACTAACAAGGTTGGTTTTCTTTTTTAAAACAATAACTTAATCGGCGTCATTAATGTCACAAAGCAAGCCTGGTGGATTCTTAGACTTTGTTAAAACAATATTATATGCGGGATTGATCGCAATTGGCGTTCGGTCTGTTGCTTATGAACCGTTTAATATTCCTTCAGGCTCTATGATTCCGACCCTGCTAATCGGTGATTATTTGTTTGTTTCAAAAGCTTCCTATGGATACAGCAAATACTCTTTCCCATTTAGCCCTGACATCATGTCAGGCCGTATTTTTTTAGAGAAACCACAACGGGGTGATGTTGCCGTATTTAAACTACCAACAAACCCGAGTATTGATTACATCAAACGGATCGTTGGTATGCCGGGTGATCGAATTCAGGTTAAAGGGGGGGTCCTTCATATCAATGATGAGGCCGTGAAGCGGGAACGCATTGATGATTTTGTAAACCTTGACCACTGGGGTAATAAGCAACGCTTTGCTCAATATATAGAAACCCTGCCAAATGGCGAAGCACATAAGATTATTGAAGCAACAGACAACGGTCCTTTAGATCAAACCAGTGTTTACCATGTTCCTGAAGGCCACTACTTCGCGATGGGTGATAACCGGGACAATTCCCAAGATAGCCGAGTTCTTTCTGCAGTAGGCTTTATCCCGGAAGAAAACCTTGTTGGACGCGCAGATTTTCTCTTCTTTTCAACAGATGGCAGTACACGCTTCTGGGAATTTTGGAATTGGCCCTTTGCAACCCGGTTTGAGCGTCTCTTCACGGGTATAAATTAGAAAACAAGATGGCTAAGGTTAGTCAAAAGAAACTGGAAAACCTATCTAGCCTTGAAAAACAACTTGGCTATAGCTTCTCTAACTCTGAACTTATTACTCAAGCACTTATACATTCCAGCACAGTTGAGCGAGGCGGGAACCTTGAAAGTAATGAACGCTTAGAATTTTTAGGTGACAGAGTTCTTGGTCTCGTTGTTTCTGAAATGCTCTACCAGAGTTTCCCCCAAGAGGAAGAGGGGGACTTAGCTAAACGCCATGTCGGTCTCGTCCGTAAAGAAACTCTAGCAGACATTGCTAACAAGATCGGATTAGGAAAATACATGGTTATCGCTAAAAGCGAAGAAGAAATGGGGGGACGCAAAAACCCGTCTCTTCTTTCTGATTGTTGTGAAGCGATAATCGCGGCTCTCTATCTTGATGGTGGTTTATCTGTTGCTGATAAGTTTATCCGCGATCACTGGACCCCTTTGATGGACAACACTTTTGAGCCCCCAAAAGATAATAAAACCAACCTCCAGGAATGGGCTCAAGCTCATGGCTTGGGTTTACCTAATTACTCGGAAGTTTCCCGGCAAGGACCTTCCCATGCGCCTGAATTTACCTTAAAAGCAAGCTTACAGAATAACCAATCAGCCTTTGGTATTGGAAAGTCGAAAAGAGCTGCTGAACAAGCTGCCGCTGGCGCTTTATTAATTAAACTGGAGGGCGGTGAATGACCGACCAACAAACACACTGCGGCTATGTTGCTCTTGTCGGAGCGCCAAATGCTGGAAAATCTACTTTGCTCAACCAGTTTGTTGGAGCCAAGGTATCTATCGTTTCCCCAAAAGTTCAAACCACAAGAGCTCGGGTTTTAGGTATCCATATTGAAGATAATGCCCAAATGATCTTTGTTGATACGCCGGGGATTTTTGCTCCTAAGCGCCGTTTAGACCGAGCTATGGTCGCCGCAGCCTGGGGGGGAGCTTCAGATGCGGATACAGTGGTTCTTCTGGTTGATGCAAAACGGGGTTTATGTCCTGATACTGTTGCAATCATTGAACAATTTAAAAAACACAAAACCAAAACTATCCTTGCCATCAATAAAGTTGATATTTCAAAAAAAGATAAACTTCTAGAACTCACCAGCAAACTTGATGCTTTCGGTATCTTTACGGATATCTTTATGATTTCAGCTTTAGACGGCAGTGGCGTTAGTGATCTTCTAGCTCATCTCAAAGGCGGATTACCTGAGGGGCCATGGTTGTTCCCTGACGACCAAATTTCCGATATGCCAGAACGAATGATGGCTGCCGAAATTACCCGTGAGAAGCTCTATCTTAATCTTCACCAGGAACTTCCTTACAGAGCAACTGTGGAAACAGATAGTTGGGCTGAGAAGAAAGATGGCTCGATTAGGATCGAACAAACCATTTTTGTTGAACGTGACAGCCAAAAAAGTATTGTCCTGGGCAAAGGTGGGCAACAAATTAAAGCTATTGGTGCGGCCTCACGTAAAGAACTCGAAGAAATTATGGAATGTCGGGTTCACCTTTTCCTCTTTGTTAAGGTAAGAGATTCATGGGGTGATGATCCTGAACGTTTTAAAGCTATGGGCCTGCAATTTGATGCTTAAGAGGGGCTGATCTATGGAGTGGCGAGATAACGGCTTTGTTCTCTCGGCACGTCCTCACGGGGAAGGGGGCATCATCGCGACACTCCTGACCAAAGAACACGGGCGACACGCCGGCTTGATTCGCGGTGGTGGGTCACGAAAATCTCAAGGTGTTTTTGAAATTGGTAACTTCGTTACTGCTGAATGGCGTGCTCGGTTAGCTGAACATCTAGGAAGCTATCAATGTGAACTGGTAACCTCATTTGCGGCTGAAGTTCTTGATTCACCAATAAAACTAGCTGGTTTAACAGCCTTATGCGGGGTTTCGGAAACAGCATTGCCAGAGAAAGAGCCTCTTCCTGCTTTATTTGATGGGTTTCAGGCACTTCTTTCCGTCCTTCATGAAGAAGCATGGGCGAGCCTTTATGTTAGGTGGGAAGTTGGTTTGCTTGCTGAGCTTGGGTTTGGCTTAGATATGGATATATGTGCAGCAACAGGGAATACGGAAGAATTGGTTTACTTATCTCCAAAGTCGGGGAGGGCTGTCTCAGCGGCGGCTGGGGAACCGTACAAAGAAAAACTTTTAGCTTTACCAGATTTCTTGCGCCTTGGAGAAGCAACAACAGATTTAAGAGCGGTACT
Source organism: Rhodospirillales bacterium (assembly GCA_026196105.1). Taxonomy (GTDB): domain Bacteria; phylum Pseudomonadota; class Alphaproteobacteria; order Rhodospirillales; family JAPHRK01; genus JAPHRK01. The sequence goes on from JAPHRK010000046.1 coordinate 49,232, forward strand.
GCAAGGATTAAAATTGACCGGATATTTCCTTGAACGTCATGTTTTTGGGCCTCATAACCAAACTATACCAGCTGCACGCACACGATTTGTTGACCGATTGAATAAGATGACTACTATATCTGGTAGATAATAAGACTCTCAGGAAACATACGAAGATTATGACAACAGAAATTGCACCGATAGATAATGTTAGAGACACAAGGCTAGCTGATGCCCTTAGTGAGAGGTACTTAGCCTATGCTCTTTCGACTATTGTTTCTCGTTCTTTGCCAGATGTCCGCGATGGCTTAAAGCCCGTTCATCGGCGCATTCTTTATGCCATGCGTGTCCTTAAACTTGACCCAAAATCTGGTTTTAAAAAATGTGCCCGTGTGGTGGGTGACGTTATTGGTAAATACCACCCTCATGGTGATGCCTCTGTTTATGATGCTATGGTCCGTTTGGCTCAAGATTTTGCCGTTCGGTATCCACTGGTCGATGGACAAGGGAACTTTGGTAATGTGGATGGCGATAATGCTGCCGCTATGCGGTATACTGAATCTCGTCTCACCGCTGTTGCCGATGCTTTGTTGCAAGGTCTTGAAGAAAACGCTGTAGATTTCAAAGAGACTTATGATGGGGAAGAGAGCGAACCTATCGTTCTTCCTGCTGCTTTTCCCAACCTCTTAGCAAATGGGTCTTCTGGGATCGCCGTGGGTATGGCGACCAATATTCCGCCTCATAATGTAGAAGAAATCTGCAATGCCTTAACTCACCTTATTAAATTCCCCAATGCAGGGATCGACAAACTGGTTGATTTTATGCCGGGTCCAGATTTCCCAACGGGTGGCATGTTGATGGAAAGCCGGGAAACAGTTGTTGAGGCTTATAAAAACGGCAAAGGGAGCTTCCGCCTGAGGGCAAAATGGGAAGTTGAGAAACTGAGCCGTGGCCTTTATCAAATTGTGGTTACGGAAATTCCTTATCAGGTTCAAAAATCCAAACTGGTAGAAAAAATCGCCGAACTTATGATGGCGAAAAAACTCCCTCTACTGGGAGATATTCGCGATGAATCGACGACAGAAGTGCGCCTGGTTATAGATCCGAAAAACCGTACTATTGATCCCGAAATGGTGATGGAACAGCTTTTCCGTTTTACAGATTTTGAAACCCGCTTTGGCCTGAATATGAATGTCCTGGATGGAGGTAACACGCCAGGAGTGATGGACCTTCGCCAAGTCCTGACAGCCTTTTTAAATCACCGCCATGTGGTTCTGGTTCGTCGAAACGAATTCCGCTTAGATAAAATTGATAGGCGCTTGGAAGTCCTTGGTGGTTATCTCATTGCTTATCTTAACTTGGATGAAGTTATTCGTATCATTCGGGAAGAAGATCATCCTAAACAAGAAATGATCTCTACATTTAAGCTGACAGATAACCAAGCTGAAGCCATTTTGAATATGCGTCTCAGAAGTTTACGCAAGCTAGAAGAAGTAGAAATTCGGACTGAGTTTGATGGATTATCTTCTGAGAAGGCCGATATTGAAGACCTTCTTTCCAATGAAGAGCGTCGTTGGAAGGTCATTTCTGCAGAAATTAGTGAAACCAAAAAACTCTTTGGCAAGAAAACCGAATTGGGGGCGAGACGAACTGAAGTTGGTGATGCACCTGCTGAAATTGATGTTCCCGTTGAAGCCTTTATTGAGCGTGAACCTGTCACTATTGTTTGTTCACAAAAAGGGTGGATCAGAGGCGTTAAGGGGCACAATGTTGATCCTGAAAGCCTTAAATATAAAGATGGAGACCGTGGGCGATATTTCGTTAAGGCTCAAACAACCGACAAACTCGTTATTTTTGCCAGCAATGGGCGCTTCTATACTCTTGGATGTGATAAACTGCCCAGTGGACGTGGGCATGGTGAACCCTTAAGCCTCATGGTCGAGCTCACGAACGGTCATGAAGCCGTAAATATGTTCGTTCATGAAAAAGGGCGTAAACTCCTGATTGCCTCAGATAACGGACGAGGTTTTGTGGTTGAGGAAGATAGCGTTATCGCCCAAACCCGTAATGGTAAACAGGTGATGAATGTTGCCGAAGGTGTTGAAGCATGTCGTTGTTTAGCAATAACGGAAGATGTGGATGCGGTTGGTATCATTGGCGATAATCGTAAGTTATTGGTCTTTAAGCTCGAAGAAGTCCCGGTCATGAACAGAGGGCAAGGGGTCATTCTCCAACGCTATAAGGACGGGGGCATGGCTGATGTACGATTGTTCAAAAAAGAAGACGGACTAAGCTGGCCAACGGGTGAAAGAACTCGGACAGAAACCGACCTGACCCCTTGGGAAGGACGCAGAGCTACTGCTGGACGATTACCTCCTCGGGGGTTTCCACGGTCTAATCGTTTTACTTGAACGCAAGAACTACAGGTTCTATTTGGTGATTAAGGGAATGTAAAAATGAGGCTCCCTTGATTGCTCTATTGGTTAGACCCTGTTAAAAACACCGAAACCTGTATCTCTATATCTATTGAGGCTGCTTTAATATGAGCGAACATACTCCCCGCCATGACTGGACCCCTGAACAAGTCGGAATCCTTTTCGATTTGCCTTTGAATGATTTGTTGTTCCAGGCTCAAACCGCTCACCGGGCTGGTTTTGATCCAAATACGATCCAGATGAGCTCGTTGTTGAGCATTAAAACAGGTGGCTGCGAAGAAGATTGTAACTATTGCTCTCAAAGTGCCAGCAATGACACCGACCTCAAAGCTGAAAAGATTGTCCCGCTGCAAGATGTGGTCGACGCAGCCTCAAATGCGAAACAAGCAGGGGCAACTCGTTTTTGTATGGGAGCAGCATGGCGCAACCCTAAAGCCCGTGACATGCCTAAAATCATTGAGATGGTGAAAGCTGTAAAAGACTTGGGCCTTGAAACCTGTGTAACCCTTGGTTTTGTCGATGAAAAACAAGCTGAAGAACTGCAAGAAGCTGGCCTGGATTACTATAATCACAACATTGACACCTCAGAAGCTAATTATGGCAATGTCGTTAGCACGCATACCTTCCAGGATCGTTTAGACACTTTGGCTACGCTACGTGATGCGAATATCAAACTCTGCACGGGTGGTATTATTGGTATGGGTGAAGAACGCAAAGATCGTGGCGATATGCTACGGACTTTAGCAAACTTACCTAAGCACCCTGAAAGTGTTCCGATCAATATGCTTGTGCCTATTGAAGGAACGCCTTTTGGTGATAAAGATAAAATCGATAGCTTTGAACTAGTTCGTACAATTGCTGTCGCGCGTATCATGATGCCAAAATCTTATGTTCGCTTGTCTGCAGGGCGTATGAGCCTTGATGATTCTGCTCAAGCCCTTTGTTTTTTTGCGGGAGCCAATTCTATCTTCTGTGGTGATCGTCTCTTAACAACGGGAAATGCTGCTTCAGATGCTGATGCGCAATTGTTTGACAAATTGGGCCTGAAATCAGAACAGCATTTTGAAGGTAAAATCACACCTGAAGATCTTAAACAAACAGCATAATTTCAATTGGCCTGTTTTGAGAAACAATGATATTCTATCTCTTGAATTGTTTCTAAATGTGTTTTGATCAATTCTCTCCTTAACGAACAACGCGGCATGTCCCGCATAAGTTAAGGAGAGATAAGATGAATATTTTAGTGATTAACAGCAGCCCAATGGGTGAAGCTTCAATTTCCCGCCAACTTGTTAAAAAATTGGTGGATGAGCAATTAACCAAAAATCTAGATGCTAAGGTTATCGAACGAGATGTGATGACCAATCAACTTCCTCACTTAGATGCTTCGCTTTTAGGTGCCTTCTTTACCCCTGATGACAACAGGACAGTCGAACAACAGCAAGCTGTTCAACAATCAGACAACCTTATTGATGAGTTGTTTTCAGCCGATATTATTGTTTTTGGAATCCCTATGCATAACTTTGGCATTCCTTCAGCTTTGAAAGCCTATATTGATCAAATTTCCAGAGCAGGTAAAACCTTCAAATATACAGAAACTGGGGCAGAGGGTTTCATAACAGGTAAGAAAGTCTATGTCGTTTCCTCACGTGGTGGTGACTACAGCGAAAACTCCCCCATGGCTACCCTAGATTTCATCAACCCCTATATGAAAACGGTTCTCGGTTTTATGGGAATGACTGACGTGTCCTTTATAGGGGCAAACGGTGTCAATATGGGTGATGAAGCCAAGGAAAAAGCCGTTGCTGTCGCTGAAAAACAAATTGAAATTGCCCTAGCTGCTTAAGGTAAAAGCCATTAAAAAAGGCCACATCAACAAGCTGTGGCCTTTTTTGTTTTTAGAAACGAACCTCTTACCCAAAAATTTGCTTCGGTAACCATGTTGCCAACGCTGGGAAATAGGCAAGAAGCAGAAGCCCTATAATTTGAATAATGACAAAGGGAGCAACGCCTTTGTAAATATGCATCGTTGTGACCTGTCTTGGGGCCACACCTCTTAGATAGAAAAGGGCAAAGCCGAAGGGGGGAGTAAGAAATGAAGTTTGAAGGTTCATCGCCATCATAACACCAAGCCAAACGGGATTGATATCCATCATCAGCAACACAGGAGCCACCATGGGGACCACAACAAAGGTGATCTCGATGAAATCCAGGAAGAAACCGAGGATAAACATAACTCCCATCACCGCTAGCATAGCGCCAACTTTACCGCCTGGGATATCACTGAGGAGTTTATGAACGAAATCGTCGCCGCCTAATCCTCTGAAAACAAGAGAAAATACGGAAGCGCCAACCAGAATGATAAAGACCATAGATGAGATTTGCATGGTCGATTTGTTGACCTCAGCAAGCACACCAGCTTTAAAAGTCCTTTGTACTCCAGTAAGAAAACCCCATGCCAAGCCAAAGCTACAGATTACAGCTGCACCAATAGCCAACATATCTGAAGTAGGGATTTCATTTCTAGCAACGCGTAGATCCATAGTGTTTGCGAGGATTAACATTATTACTAAGCTGATTCCCGCCACATAAAATGGCGTAGCCTTTTTTTCATCCATACGAAGACCAGCTAATAGAATAGCGCCCACAGCTCCTACGGCTGCGGCCTCCGTTGGTGTCGCAACACCTGCTAGGATTGACCCCAAAACAGCAATAATTAGAACGACAGGGGGAACGAGTGCGTGGAAAATTTTCCATCCTAAGCCGTCTACTTCAAGCTCCTCTTTAGGAATAGGAGGAGAGCTTTCAGGCTTAATAATAGCGACCAGGAGCTGATAGGTCATATACATACCGACCAACATCAGCCCCGGGATTAGGGAACCCGCAAAGAGATCACCAACTGAAACGGGTTCTGGAGACCAGTTACCAATAGCTCTTTGTGCATCTACATAAGCATTTGAAATCTGCTCACCAAGAAGAACCAGTACAATTGAAGGAGGAATGATTTGCCCCAAGGTACCTGCTGCACAAATAGAACCAGCGGCGAGGGAAGGGTGGTATCCCCTTTTCAGCATGGTTGGCAGGGAGAGCAAGCCCATGGTTACAACTGTTGCGCCGACAATACCTGTTGATGCAGCCAACAGAGCACCCACAATGGTCACCGATATGCCTAAACCGCCTCTGATAGAGCCAAAGAGTGCTCCCATGCTTTCTAGAAGCTCTTCAGCAACCTTGGAGCGTTCCAGCATGACACCCATAAAGACAAATAATGGAACGGCAATTAAAACTTCGTTCCACATGGCGTTACCAAAGATACGAGAAGGCAAGGCACCAAAAAACGTTAGGTCAAAGACACCGAATAAGTGCCCGATTACCGCGAAAATAAAGCCCGTTCCAGCTAAGGTGAAAGCGACGGGAAAACCAAGAAGCAGAAAACCACAGGCCGTGGCAAACATACCGACATCAAGCATTTCTTTGATTTCCATGAGCTTATCCCTCCCCTTCTTTTTCTGTTGAGGAAGGCAAGATCAAAGTCATAATGCATTTTGCGGCAATTGAGAGAGCCTGAAGGATCATTAATCCGCTGAAAACAATAATGAGGGATTTCAGGAGAAATACAGCTTGTATGCCGCTTGTTTCCTTAGAGCCTTCTTGTACAGCCCAAGACGCTGAGACATAGGGCCACGTAAACCAAAGAATGAGAACACATACTGGGATCATAAAGAAGGTCACACCAAATAAGTCTACCATTGCTTTCCTTTGTGGACGGGCCTCTCGATAGAAAATATCGACTCGGACGTGTCCGTCATTGAGCAAGGTATAGCCTGCGCCAACGAGAAAGATGATGGCATGCATATAGATGATAGATTCTTGCATCATGATGGAGCCAATTCCGAAAACGTAGCGCATAACCACCACGATAAACTGAATGCTAACCATCAGCAGCGCAAACCAGGAGACAAACCTCCCTATTTTATCATTGAGCTGATCGATGAAAGAAGAAACGGCAAGAAGGAAGGGCAAGACGGTAATCCCTAATAGCTTGATTTTTATATAAAAAAAGGGCGATGCCGGAGCACCGCCCTTTGTTTTGTCGTTCTAGTATTTGAATGGAAGCAAGCGAGCGTTTGCAAATGCTTGATCCGATAGCTTTGACCAAGCGATAGATTGTTTACGGTGCTGAATAAAGCTCGCGTAAATTTTCTTGGTTAAATCATCGGTTGCGCCAGCTTCTTTAACAACATCTCCAGAAGCAGCGCCAATGGCTTGAAGAACATCATTTGAGAATTTCTTCAGCTTAACATTGTGCTTCTTAAGCAGGGTATCTAATGCATTATTGTTTCGTGCATTAAACTCTGCCCAAGTATAATCATTTTCAGCAGCCATCGCATTTTTGACGGCGCCTTGTTGGGATTTGCTCAAGCTTTCCCAAACTTTCATGTTCATACCAGAGCTAAGAGCTGTACCTGGCTCATGGAAACCTGGGTAGTAGTAGTATTTGGTTACTTTATAAAAACCAAATGCCAGATCGTTCCAAGGGCCAACCCACTCGGTCGCATCAATAGCCCCAGATTGTAGAGATGGGAAAATTTCACCACCTGGAAGAGATACAGCGGCAGCGCCAATACGACGAAGAACTTCACCTCCAAGACCAGGCATACGAATTTTCAAGCCTTTATAATCTTCAAGCGAGTTAACTTCTTTGTTAAACCAACCACCCATTTGTACGCCAGTGTTACCAGCCATAAAGGGTTTGATGTTAAATTTGCTAGAAAGTTCATCCCAGAGTTCTTGCCCACCACCATGGTAAATCCAGGCTGCATGTTCAGAAGCAGTTAGACCAAATGGAACGGCAGCAAAGAAGTTGAAGCCTTTTGATTTACCTTGCCAGTAGTATTCTGCGGCGTGGTAAAGGTCTGCGGTACCGTTAGATACAGCATCAAAAGATTCAAATGGAGGAACCAATTCACCTGCGGCAAATACTTTAACAGTCAATTGACCATCTGTACCGTCGGTAATTCTTTTGGCAAGACGCTCAGCGCCAGTGCCCAGGCCTGGAAAATTCTTAGGCCAAGTGGTAACCATTTTAAGTTCACGTTTGCCTTGTGCAATAGCAGGAGCTGCTAGTGCCGATGCTCCTGCTGTAGCGGCACCGACTACAGCGGCACCCTTCAAAAAGTCGCGGCGTTTCATCTTTAAAAAACCTCCCTGATTGATACTTTCGGAATAATTCAAATTATTCCGCCCATTTTAAGCCTAGAACACTTCTAAAAAAACCAAAAGGCCTAAGTCTTAGGCAGGATTATATTGTCATTAAGAAGAAGCGCAACAAACCTTTATTCGGAATTAAAGATTCTTTGAAGGAGCTTTAACTCAAAGGTCCTCTGAGGGAAGTTTTTCCCAATTGCCATTTATGAAAACCTCTAAAGGTCTAAAGCGTTCTTTATAGGACATTTTAGGGCTTCCTTTAATCCAAAACCCTAAGTAAACGTAAGGTAAATCAAGAGACTTTGCGTAACTAACTAGTGATAGAACCATAAAATTCCCCAAGCTGAGCTTTGGGTTGTCAGGGTTAAAAAAGCTGTAAACGGCCGATATGCCATCATCAAGAACATCAATTAAACACGCGGCTATAAGTTGGCCCGTTGAATCCCTGAATTCTAAAATATGTGAGTCTAATGAAGTTTCTTCCACAAGGAACCGGTAGTCGATTCTCCCCATTGTGGCCATTTCACCATCGCCATGGCGGGAAACCACATATCTTGAAAAGAGTTTAAACTGTTCATCTGTCGCCACTGAAGGGGCTTCGGCCATTTGTAAGCTTTGATTGAGTTTAAGAGTTCTTTTTTGTGACTTACTCGGTTTAAAATTAACGAGATCAATGCGGGCAGCTAAACAGGCTTGGCACTTTGGGCAGGCAGGTGCATAGGCAATGTGATGACTACGCCGAAAACCACCACGGGAGAGGTGATTGTAATGTTCACGGGATTGATTGCCTGAGAGTTCTGTAAAAATTTTCCTCTCAACTTGATCATCAAGATAAGGGCATGGCTGAAGGGGCGTCGTATAAAAATGTGTCGGACGTTTGAAAGGTTCGAATTTCATCAGCTCAACCGGGGAAACTATGTATTGCCATACTTAATAGTTATCACCTATTTAGCATTTTCCAACAATTTTTCAGCATTTATACTTTCACCTTGGCCTGAATTTTTCAGCAAGATGATTTCAAGACGCCTATTTCTATGATGGTTAGGGTCTTCTTTCAGAAGCGGTTCTTGGGCAGCCTTGCCAACCACCCGGCTCACTCTATCACCATCAACCCCTAATTCTAACAGGGCACGCCTGCTTGCATTGGCGCGTTCTGCGGACAGTTCCCAGTTGCTATAGCCATTATCAGTTACAAATTTGGTTGCATCTGTATGCCCCGCGATGGAAATTCTCTGGGGTAATTTATTAACCACGTTTGCGACAGCTTCAAGCACTTGCCAAGTATGTCCAAACATATCTGACCCGCCTCGAGGGAACATTGCTAAACCTTCTTGGTCAACGATTTGAATACGAAGGCCTTCTACTGTGCGGTCAACTAGTAAACTTTTACCAAGCTTTTGCAGGGCAGGGACGCTTTCCATAGCTTCTTTGAGTTCTTTTTCAGCTTCCTCAAATTGCTTTTCCTCAGCTTCTGCTAATTTCATGCGAGCCAGTTCTTCTGTTACCTCTTCTTCTGTTTTTTCAGGAACTTCTTCTTCTGTATTCGCTGAATCTTCTCCTCCTGATCCTAACTTTGGTGGTGGTAATGCCATACTGATAGAAGGTTTCGTCAATGTCTGCTGCATGGCCCCATCTTCGCCAATGGTTTGACCGCCAAACATACCACCTGCGCCACTTGTCGATTCAGAAATACTCACAGGAGCGAAGTAGTTTGAAACACCTTCTAGCTGTTCTTGAGTTACTGAATTTAGAAGCCACAACAATAAAAAGAAGGCCATCATCGCTGTCACAAAATCAGCGTAAGCGACTTTCCAGGCTCCGCCATGGGCAGCAGAGCCACCTTTCTTGATCTTTTTAATGATTGTGACGTTATCAGCCATATCTAATCATCAATCAGAAGGAATGGTTTGAACCATTTCTTCAACTTCCGCAAAAGTAGGTCGGTTATGGGCTTCAATCATCTTACGTGCCATCTCAATAGAGACTTGTGGAGCGTAACCTTGCATATGCGCTATTACGCCAACTTTTATGCATAGCATATATTTTGCTTCTGATTCAAATATACGGCTCACAAGAGCTGCAACCGGTGCAGCGACACCATAGGAAATCAGAATACCAAAAAAGGTGCCGACAAGAGCGCCACCAATGAGGTATCCAAGAACTTCTGGGGGCTCGGTAATCGAACCCATGGTATGAATAACGCCAAGCACAGCAGCCACAATACCTAGGGCAGGGAAGGCATCTGCCATAGTTTGAAGTGCATGGGCAATTGTGTGGGTTTCTTCGTGATGAACTTCAAGTTCTTGGTCCATCACGGCTTCAACCTCATGGGGAACGCTCACGCCAAGTGTCAAAAGACGAAGGTAGTCACAGAGGAACTCTAAGGCATGATGGTCACTTGCAAACTCAGGGAACTTTTGAAAAAGCGCGCTATCTGCGGGCTGTTCAACATGGCTTTCTAAGGCGAGGTCGCCTTTGGTTTTGGCAAGTTTGAAAACAGAATAAAGAACTCCAATAAGTTCAAGATAACTTGCAGAATTATACTTTGCGCCGCGAAAAATTTTACCGAAAGCTTTGCCACTACCTGCAAGTATATTCTTTGGGTTTGCAATAATAAACGCACCGATACCCGCTCCGAGGATGATCACAAACTCAAATGGTTGCCATAAAACGCCAAAATGTCCGCCAACGCCTGCGTAACCGCCGGCAACGCATCCAATTACAATAATCAGACCGATGATAAATAACATCTGTCGTCCTCTAAACCTCTACCAATGTCGTGTAATTAACTTGAAATAAAATATCCATTAAAAAACCAAGCACCTTATAACAGAATCTAATTACACCAAAAACAATACGTATTTTCCATTCGGAAATTATGATTGATATTCATATGACTAATAGCACTAAGTAGCTGAAAAGTTAAAAGTATTTTTTTCCAGCTTGTAATTGTGCCTCTTTTAATTCTTGATCATAGGGACCAACTGCTTAACAAAATACGACTCAATATACTTATATAGTGAAAATGGAGAGCAAATGACGACTATTCAATCCTCTTTTCGAGATGCCTTAGGGCGTTTTGCAACAGGAATTGTTGTAGTGACAGGGGAGATGCCAGATGGAAGCCCAATTGGAATTACAGTGAACTCCTTCTCTTCTCTCTCTCTTGACCCACCTCTGATTTTATTTTGCCTCGGTAAGACGACAGAAAAATTGAAAGCTTTTATTGAAGGTGAAAATTTTGTCGTCAATGTTTTGGCTGAAGACCAAATGGACATCTCAAATATTTTTGCCAAAAGCCAAGACGATTCGTTTAACCAGGTCAAACATGATTTTGGAGAAGTCGGTTGTGCGCTTATTGATGGCGCCCTTGCCCAACTTGAATGTAAGAAGCATGAAGTTCACGACAACGGCGATCATTACATCGTAGTAGGTGAAGTCGTTTCCATTTCAACACCAAATGATAGTGATCCATTGCTTTTCTTTAAGGGTGGATATCGAACTTTAGGCGATAAGGCTTAATGGCTTTAACTATCGAGGACATTCGCAAAGCTGCTGCAACGGTATCAACAGGGATTGTTCATACGCCGAGTGTTTGTTCGAGGCTTTTGTCTGAAATTTGTGGGGCTCGCGTTCATTTAAAGCTTGAAAATTTGCAGTACACCGCCTCCTTTAAAGAAAGAGGGGCTTTAAACAAGCTCAACAGTTTAACCGCTGAGCAAAGAAAAACTGGTGTCATTGCCATGTCAGCAGGTAACCATGCCCAAGGGATAGCTTATCACGCCCAAAGACTTAATATCCCGGCAACAATCGTTATGCCCCAAACGACACCTTTTATTAAAGTCGCCCATACAGAAGAATATGGCGCGCGGGTGATCCTCCATGGAGAAACCTTGAATGACTCTGCGGCTCACGCCCACCAATTAGCGGACAGAGAAGGGTTGTTATTTGTTCATCCTTTTGACGATGAACTCATTATTGCAGGTCAGGGAACTGTTGCCCTGGAATTACTCGAAGATGTCCCAGATTTAGATGTCATTGTTGTTCCAATTGGTGGCGGAGGGCTTATATCTGGCGTTGCTGTTGCTGCAAAAGCCTTAAATCCAGCCATAAAAATTATTGGCGTTGAAGTTGAAGGCTTTGCCTCAATGAAAAATGCCATAGCTGGCGCTGAAGTTGTTGATGGTGGAGAGACAATTGCCGAAGGAATTGCAGTTAAGGCACCAGGAGACGTTACCCGTCAACTTGTAGAAGAATATGTTGATGATTTCATTGTCGTTAATGAATCTTCCATTGAAAAAGCCGTTCAGATGCTTTTGGAAATTGAAAAAACCGTTGCAGAAGGTGCTGGAGCTGCGGCTCTTGCAGGAATTATCCATAGCCCTGAAAAGTTTGAAGGAAAGAAGGTCGGGCTTATCGTTTCTGGCGGGAATATAGATTCTCGCCTTTTGGCAACAATATTGATGCGTGGCTTGGTTCGTAGTGGGCGTATAGCCAGGCTTCGTATTTCTCTAAGTGATGCTCCCGGGAACCTTGCTAAGGTTGCGACACTTTTTGGTGAGTGTGGTGCCAACATAATAGAAATATCTCATCAAAGGCTGTTCCAGAACTTACCAGTAAAAATGGCTGAATTAGATGTTGTTGTAGAAACAAAAGACGATCAACAATTAGAAGAAGTTATCTCTCATCTTGAGAGTAAAGGTTTTAAATCTAGAATAGTTCCAGGTTTTGCTTAGGTTTTTTTGTTTAGTCATAATTAGAGTTAGTATTGAAATATTAATCTATGCTTGCTTTACTCCCCTACAAATAAACTGTTGGGAAAAAAACTATGTTAGAACAAAACAATAATCAGGGTGGCAATGATTCTGCACAAGAATCTGAAAACGCTATTAAAAATGCTCTTAAAGATATCGAAAATGGCGCTTACTTATCATTAATTGAGAGAGCAGATGAGCTTCCAGATGGAGTCGCTCCGATAGCCTTAACTCTCGAAGAACGCTCTCTTGCGAACTTGTCAGGCACAGTAGATGTATCTACCAATTGTGGGCAGGCGATGTTCACGATTGCTGAAATGGTTCGTGAAGTAAATGAGGTGAATAACCACAGTCAGGCTATTTCTGCAGCCGCTGAAGAAATGGTCGCTTCTGTAAGCGAGATTGCTTCTACAAGTGAATCTGCTTCTGAAGAAGCTCATCAAATGTCTGTCATTGCTAAAGAAGGTATGGATTCTGCGGATCGAGCCGAAGAAACTATGCAAAATATTGCAACAGCTGTTGAAGGTGCCGCAACCCAGGTAGACTCTCTTGCGGAAGCTTCAACAGAAATTGGCGCAATTGTTAACACGATTGAGGCGATTGCTAAGCAAACAAATCTATTAGCTCTGAACGCGACAATTGAGGCTGCTAGGGCTGGTGAGGCAGGTAAAGGTTTTGCTGTTGTTGCTGGCGAGGTTAAAGGACTGGCAACACAAACAGCTCAAGCAACAGAAGATATTCGTAACCGTATTGATAAACTTCGCCATGAAATGACCGTCATTGTCTCCTCGATGGAACAAGGGGCAAAAGCTGTCCAAGATGGTCGAGATGTGATTCATAAAACCGGTCAGGGCATGCATGCCATTGGTGATCAGATCAACGTTGTTACAGGCAAAATGGAAGATATTTCGGGCATTTTAGCCCAACAAAGTGCCGCTTCTCAGGAAGTGGCAGAGGGTATTACCACAATTGCAAAAATGGCTGATGAGAATGTGGTTTCAATTTCTGAGATCGTTGATACCCTTGAAATTTCTGACAAAATTATCGTTGAGCGTCTTGAAGACCTGGTTAAGCTTGATATTGGGGCAAAGGTTGTTGAAATTGCAAAAGCTGATCATGTTCGTTTCATGAAGAACCTAATGTATGCCATGATTGGTCGAGTTTCAATTCAACCAAATGAATTGCCTGATCATCATGGTTGTCGTTTAGGGAAATGGTATGACGATTTCGCTAACGACCCCATTTCAAGCAATATTCCAGCGTTCAGCGAATTGAAAGCTCCTCACTTAGAAGTTCATGCAAAAGGTCGTTCTGCTCTTGTAAAACTTCATGATGGTGATCTTGAAGGCGCGTTGAATGAAGTCAAGTTAGCAGGTGACGCTTCAAAAGAGGTTTTGCGTATTCTAGATGATGTTAAAATAGGTTACAGACAAGCCTTGGGACTTAATTAAATCAAAAGGTTATGATTTAATTTTAAACTCACTTCTTAACTTTTTCCCGTCTTCATCTAAATTGGGGGCGGGGTTTCTTTTTGTGGGGTCTTCAAAGGCTGAAAATTTTACCGGATTACCCGACATTTTAAGTGGACCAATGGTGGGATCATCTGCTTCAACAATCATATTGCGAGCGTTTACTTGTGGGTCGTCCATAACTTGAGCCACATTATTGATTGGAGAACATGGAACATCAGCTTTCTCGAAGATGTCCAACCACTCTTGGGCTGTTTTTGTTTTTAAGGTTACTTCAAGCTCGTCTTTTAAAGCAGGCTCATGTTCAGTCCGCTTAGGATTGGTCAGGAAAAACGGATTACTAATAAGCTCTTCTCGGCCCATTGCCATACACAGACGCGCGAAAATGGCGTCGTTTCCTGCAGCAATAACGATGTATCCATCTTTAACTTCAAGAGCAGCAAAAGGCGTGATCGTTGGGTGTCTTGCCCCGATCGGACCAGGAATTTCTCCTGAGATATGATACCGAGGAATCATATTTTCTAAAATGGCGACTTGGCTATCAAGCATTGAAACATCAACCATCGTTCCTTCGCCTGTTCTTTCACGATGAAATAAAGCTGTATTCACCCCCATAGCGGTGAAAATCCCAGCTGTGATATCCCCAATTGAGGAACCAACCCGGGTTGGAGGGCCTCCAGGATGCCCTGTGAGGCTCATTATCCCCCCCATTGCTTGGGCAACCATGTCGTAGGAAGGGCGATGGGAGTAGGGGCCTGTCTGTCCAAAACCTGAAGTGGAGGCAAAGATAAGTCTAGGGTATTGAGCATGAAGAGTTTCCCAGCCAAACCCTAGCTTTTCCATTGTTCCAGCCCTGAAGTTCTCGGTCAGAACATCTGCCTTTTCAAGAAGAGCATGAAGTTGGGCTTTCCCCTCGGTAGATTTTAAATCAATGGCAATGCTTTCTTTGTGGCGATTGATTGAAGCAAAATATATTGATTTACCATTTTCAAATGGGCCAAAGTTTCGTGAGTCATCCCCAATTTCAGGTTGCTCAACTTTAATGATGCGAGCCCCAAGGTCAGCGAGTAATAAGGTACAATACGGACCAGCTAAAACCCGAGTTAAATCAACAACTGTAATGCCACTTAGGGGCCCTTTGATTTCCATGGAAAGCTTTCTTTATTAATCGCAGATGGTTCTAAGAGTATCGATACGATTTGGACTGTCAATGAGAGGAATTGATTGGTGCTTATTTTGAAGGTTTTTCACCCGCTTTTTATGGCTAGGGTGCGTTGAAAGAAAAGCAGGTAATTGATGTTTATCCTTTTTCATAAGGCGTTGAAAAAACTGTTCCAATCCTTTGGTTCCATAGCCAGATTGTTTCAACAAATGTGCCGCTATATTATCTGCTTCGTTTTCTGCTTTTCGAGTATAGGAAAATGTAACTAGTAAGCTAGCTGCTCCAGCTAAATCACTCCCCCCTGAAATAGCTTTAATCACAGTTGAGAGACCAAACTGTTTGATAGCTCCGGCTAAGGGGTGGCGTTTTTGAACATGCCCAATTTCATGAGCAAGAACACCAGCAACTTCTGCTTCGGTTTTGGCTTTATCTATTAGACCTTTAAAGATAAAAACCCGTCCCCCTGGAATAGCAAAGGCATTAACGATATCAGATCGAACAACCCGTACAGATTTAAGCATTTCTGGGGTGTCATCTAGTGATAATCTTTCAACCATATCTTTAAAAACAATATTGCCTGGAGAATGTTCACAAAAGCGACGATCCCCTTCGGCTTCACTAAAGACAGCGAGGACTTGTTTTTCTGTACTTATAGCCAATGGCTCTTCCCAACTTAAGGGGATTATTTTTGCTAAACCATCAGCCCCAGCAGACAAACCGTAAAAGCCGCCAATAACTGCGGCACAAATCAGAAAAACCCAAAAAGATATGCTCTTTATAGATCGTTTCTTTTTCTTAAAAAGGGCAGGCGTTGCCATCCTAATTGAAGCTAATGTATCTTTGCTTTCAATAAGCAAGAGAGCTTCTGGCGATGCTGGGTGAGATAAGCGAGCTTGCCCCGTTTCAGGCATTTGATCGACTAAGACTAGCGATTGATAATCCCAGGTCGTAAGAGACACCCCATCAAGTTTCATTATCTCAAAGTGACTAATGGAGATATTTAAAACAACTTCATGCTTAATCGCAGATTTTCCATCATAGAAAAAAGCATTGTTTTGGGTCATGACTTATATTGCGCCGACATCAATGGCATCGGCTAAACCTTCGCCAACCGTTGGTTTTTCTAGTGTATGCTGTGCCATGGCTTCAACATCTAACTCGCCGACATATGCAAAATTTTGCTCAAAAAATTGCAAATACATTTTGTAAGTCCAGGGAGTTCCAAGGCCTAATGTTAGAAGAACTATCATCATACTTTTCACTGACACCCAGGCAAATAAAAGAGCTTTTTTACTCGTTATGAACCTAATATTACTTATAGAAGTGCATTCTAGAAAATACATGGTTTCAACAGCTCTGTACCAGTTATTAATCGCGAGCAGAAAAAGAAACGGAATGTAAAATAAGATCATCCAATAAAATGATAAAGCTGCAAACATTTCTTGTGCAGTAGACACTCCAGAACTTTTCGTAATCATGGCGGTTAACCAGATAATAAATATAGCTGTCAACGCAACAGTTATTATCGAAAGAAACATTGCCCAAATAAATTTCTTAAAGATTTGGCCTACTGGAGCTTTGAACTCAGGTTGCAAGCTACCCAACCATGTGTGGTCAAGTTTATACTGCATAAGATTTCTTGATGCCCAAGGACTAAACAAAAATAAGCTAAGAGGTGTTAGCAAGTATGAATAGAGCCAAGTTAAAATAGAAAACTTGAAGGCCGATCCTGATTGACCTCCATAAATAGCGCGCCACCGGGTTCGAGTGAGTCGATAACGTCTAGCCCTAAAAAGAGCTGCAGGAATGAGTAAAATAATAATTAAGCCTTGCAGACCACCAATGATACCAATTTCTCCCATTGTGGTTTCAGGGAAGAAATAAAGATAGACGTCTGGGAAAAAAGTAATAGGAAGAAGGACAAGGAAAAAGATGATCACAAAACCCAGGAAGAGCTCTTTTGCTGTCCCTGTATATTCAAAACGAGAACCTTGGAATTCAACATGGCTCCACAGATAACGTCTCATATTTGTCTTTGCCCAAAATCGGTAGATACCTAAAGTGATGAGGCTGAGAAAATAATTTTTGAGGTGGATACGAAACATCTCTTTAACAACCGTATGGTCTTTAATTATGAGATGTTGTTCTGGCTTTTCTTGGTCCAAGTTCACTTGAATTGTATCCATTGTTTCCCACCCCATAACAACAAAATTGTCCAATTGGTTGTAACCATAACATTTTTTTCCCCAGCGTAAATGTTCTCCGTAGTGAAGGCGGCCAAAACTGTTTTCTTCGGGTGAAAATTGTCGGTTGGCATTGGGTTACATCTGAGGTTTAATCAAATTAGTTCGAATCAAATGACTTAGGGACACAATGTCTGAAAATAAAACTTCAATGACTGAACGCGATTTTTTAAATCTTGGCCTCTATGGGTTCCATAAAATTGCCTATACTCAATGGGGTAAGAGCCATAACAAGAGAGTTCTTGTATGCGTCCATGGGCTGACGCGCACAGGCCGTGACTTTGATGCTTTGGCTGAAAACCTTTCCGATATTTATCGTGTCGCTTGCCCTGATGTGGCAGGGCGGGGACAAAGTGACTGGCTTCTCCAAGCATCAGAATATGGATACCCTCTCTATTTAAACGACATGGCAACCATGATTGCTCGTATGGGGGTTTCTGAGGTCGACTGGGTAGGCACTTCGATGGGTGGACTTATAGGTATGATGCTTGCGGCTCAGCCTAATTCTCCTATCCGTAAACTCGTCATAAATGATGTTGGCCCTTTCATTCCTAAAGCAGCTTTAGAGAGAATCGGTGACTATGTGGGCAGTAACCCTCACTTTGAAACCATTGATGAAGCTGAAGCCTATTTGAGGAACGTGCACGCACCTTTTGGGCCTTTAACTGACGACCAATGGCGACACTTGGCGGAAACATCCGTCAGGAGAGGAGAGAAGGGTGGTTTAGACCTTCATTATGACCCGGCTATTGCTGATGCTTTCAAGCAAGGTGACCTTGATGATGTGGATCTTTGGCCTGTATGGAATCAAATAAAGTGCCCTGTTTTGGTCATTAGAGGTCAAGACTCTGACCTTCTTTCAGCGGATACGGCATCTAGAATGCTAACAGATGGACCCGATGCTGAACTGTTAGAAATTGCAGATACGGGCCATGCTCCAGCGTTAATGGATGAGGATCAGATAAAATTTATTCGGAATTGGCTTGAAGATAGCAATTAGAATCCCCTTTTTCTAACTTAGCTAATGACGGTGGATTGATAATTTTGTACAATCCAATATATAATTAACAAAATTGACCCTAATGGTCATACAAATCGCGAAAGTACCTTTCGGAGTCCAATATGAATGAAATAGTCGCTACTGGAAAATCTAGCTCTGAGTTGTCAACAGTTGAAACAGAAGAGTTCGTTACCTTTTTCGTTGAAGATCAACTCTTTGGAATTCCTGTTCTCAAAGTACAAGATATTCTGACTCCGGATAGCATTGCTTCTATCCCTCTTGCACCGCCAGAAATTGCGGGCTCAATTAACCTGCGTGGTAGAATTGTAACCGTAATTGATGTCCGTACTCGTTTAGGTTTGCCGAATAAAGAAGTTCAAGATGGCAAACATGGCATGGGTGTGACAGTTGAACATCACAATGATCTTTATACATTCCTTGTCGATAAAATCGGTGAAGTGATCAATGTGAAATCTCAAGAGCTCGAAAAAGCTCCTTCAACCTTGGATCAAATTTGGCGTGATTATTCTTTAGGTGTTTATCGCCTAGAAGCCCAATTGATGATGGTTCTGGATGTCGAGAAGCTTCTCGACTTCGAAAACAGAATGTAGCCGAAACGTCAAAATTTAAAGAAACCGCCGAGGGCCTTAACCCTACGGCGGTTTTTTTAGCCTTTTTTGAGGAGCCTAGCTGCTTCAATCGCCAGATAGGTCAATACGCCGTTGCATCCGGCTCTTTTAAAGGACATCAAACTTTCTAAGACTACTTTGTCATTATCAAGCCAACCATTTTGAACGGCAGCCTTGAGCATGGCGTATTCACCACTCACTTGATAAGCAAAGGTTGGCACACCAAAAGTTTCTTTGACCCTAGAAATGATGTCTAGATACGGCATACCAGGTTTGACCATAACCATATCCGCCCCTTCATCTATATCAAGAGCCACTTCACGGATGGCTTCATCAGTATTTGCCGGGTCCATTTGGTAGGTCTTTTTGTCCCCCTTAAGGGCTCCACCAGAGCCAACTGCATCTCTAAACGGCCCATAATAAGCTGAAGCATACTTTGCGGCGTAACTCATGATACGAACATGGTCGAAGCCAGCATTATCAAGGCCTTTACGGATAGCTCCAATACGCCCATCCATCATATCTGAGGGCGCAATGATGTCGCAACCTGCTTCAGCCTGAACAATTGATTGTTTGACGAGAGCATCATTGGTATCGTCATTGACCACATAACCACCCCTAACGAGACCGTCATGACCGTCACTATTGTAGGGGTCGAGGGCAACATCACAGACAATCCCCATTTCAGGGTGAGCCTCTTTAAGGGCTCTTACAGTCCGACAGATAAGGTTTTCAGGGTTATAAGCTTCTTTACCGTCTGGGGTTTTAATCTCGGTAGGGGTGTTGGGAAACAACGCGATAGCTGGAATACCCAACTCCTTAGCTTCACCGACAGCATCGACTAATAAATCAATGGTGAGGCGAGCAACTCCTGGCATGGAAGAAACTTCTTCTCGAGAATTGGTGCCTTCATTGACAAAAATTGGCCAAATCAGATCATCTACGCTCAAAGAGTTTTCAGCTACGAGCCGTCGTGTCCATTGGTCACGACGGTTGCGACGCATACGAGTGGCGGGAAATCCGCCAAGTGCCAGTGCGTTGTTTCTTTCCACGAGTAATTCCCTACGCTTAAATAAGTACCCCTAAGCTTTATCTAAAGCTTGTTTCAAGTCGGCAATGATATCGTCAATATGCTCAATGCCAATGGATAATCTTACATATCCAGCGGAAACACCAGAAGCGAGTTGTTCTTCAACGCTTAATTGGGAGTGTGTCGTGGACGCAGGGTGAATGGCAAGACTGCGGGCATCACCAATGTTTGCAACATGGTAAAGCATTTCAAGAGAATCGATAAATTTCTTACCGGCTTCTTTACCGCCTTTAATTTCAAAGCCGACAAGACCGCCAAAACCGCCTTTAAGGTAGGTATCAGCCCGACGACGTACTTCGCCATCTTGGACACCAGGATAAATAACCGTATCAACTTTATCGTGACTACTCAGAAATTCAGATACTTTAGCAGCATTGGCACAATGCTCCCGCATCCGAAGGGGAAGGGTTTCTAAACCTTGGATGAATTGGAAACCATTAAAGGGGCTCATCGCGGCACCAATATCCCTGAGCAAAACAACGCGGGCTCTCAGGATATAAGCAATAGGTCCAAGAGGCTTAACGGCTTCTGTCCAAACAGCACCATGGTATGAGGGGTCTGGTTTGTTAAGGGAAGGGAAGCGATCGCCTTGAGCTTCCCAATCAAAATTACCCCCGTCAATGATCATGCCACCAACAGAAGTACCATGCCCGCCAATGTATTTAGTCGTTGAGTAAACAACGATAGCGGCGCCGTGATCTAAGGGACGGCAGATTACTGGGGCAGCGGTATTATCCATGATAAGCGGCACACCAACTTCACGACCAATGTCTGCTACTTCTTTTATAGGAAAGACGTTGAGTTTTGGGTTCGGAAGGGTTTCTGCATAAATGCAGCGTGTTTTATCATCAATGGCAGCGCGAAAATTTTCAGGGTCAGAAGGATCAACAAAACGACATTCAATACCCATTTGTTTCAAGGTGTTGGCAAAAAGATTCCAGGTACCGCCATATATATCGGTAGAACTAATGAAGTTATCGCCAGCTTCACACAGGTTTAAAATAGAGAAGGTAGAGGCAGATTGACCAGAAGCTACAGCCAAACCAGCAACGCCGCCTTCAAGAGCCGCAAGGCGTTGCTCTAAAGTGTCGTTAGTTGGATTCATGATGCGGGTGTAAATATTGCCTAATTCTTTGAGAGCAAAGAGGTTTTCAGCATGTTCAGAATGATCGAACAGATACGAGGTCGTTTGGTAGATAGGAACAGCTACTGAATTGGTAACATCATCACTACGGTAAGCAGAGTGAAGAACAAGGGTTTCTGGATTTTTAGAATCTATAGCCATATCAAATATTTCCTATCTTGAATGAACTCAGGGCTCTCATTTGAAGAGCCAAATAAAAGGCGGTAAGCTTTAAAAACATGCCGCCATTTTCTCGTCAAGGTTAAACAGTTAAACCTTGGGAACTAAATGATAACCACAATAAATATCCGTAGAAACAACTTTAGAAAGACCCCAATCAGGACTTTACCTACGCTACTTTTTACTTTACGTTTACGTAAACGGAAGGCCGATTGGTTTTTTGTGTGGTTCTTGCTGTGCCAAATATGCCAGAACTAAGATGTAGAGTAGGACTAAATTGATTGATCTTAAGGTGTCGAACACACACTTAAGGGACATGTGAAAGGGAGTTAAGCATGCCTGATGACGGAGCGAACAAGGTTAATAAAGCCGAAAAAGAGTTCAAACTGAAAAATAACGTACGGTTTGTAACAGCGGCTAGCTTATTTGATGGGCACGATGCCTCAATCAATATAATGCGTCGTATCATTCAGTCATCAGGTGTTGAAGTCATTCACCTCGGTCATAATCGTTCTGTCGACGATATTGTCACCGCGGCTTTGCAAGAAGATGTTCAAGGTATAGCTGTTAGTTCATACCAAGGCGGACACGTTGAATATTTCAAATATATGATTGATCTGCTCAAAGAACGTGGCGGGGAGAACATTAAGGTATTTGGCGGCGGCGGGGGTGTTATCGTCAAAGAAGAGATCGACGATCTTCACAAATATGGGGTTCAACGTATCTATTCGCCTGTTGATGGCCAAAAAATGGGCCTCCAGGGAATGATTCACCACATGGTCCAACAAGCCGATTATGATCTCAACAAAGGTTTCAAGCCGGATACAAAAGCTGTTGGCGAAGGTGACTTCAGAGCGTTATCACGAATTTTGACCGCCATTGAAAATGATAAACTCCCCAAAAAGGCTTTAGGCGAAATTGAGAAGTTGGCTAAGGCCAATGATAAAACACCCGTTTTGGGTATCACAGGTACGGGGGGCGCAGGTAAATCTTCCCTAACCGATGAAGTGGTTCGCAGGTTCCGTATCTATAGCAATGAACCAAAAATTGCGATTTTGGCGATTGATCCGTCTAAGAGAAAAAGTGGTGGCGCTTTGCTAGGTGATCGTATTCGCATGAATGCAAACACCTCTGACAATATTTATATGCGGTCTATCGCAACCCGCGATGCTGGCTCAGAAGTCCCTTCATCCATTCCTCATATGGTTTCAGCCTGTAAAGCGGCTGGTTTTGACTTGGTTATTATTGAAACCCCAGGGATCGGGCAGGGCGATGCCGGTATTGTTCCTCTTTCAGATGTGTCTCTTTACGTCATGACACCTGAGTTTGGTGCTGCTAGCCAGCTCGAAAAAATCGATATGCTCGATTTTGCGGATGCAGTAGCGATTAACAAGTTTGACCGTAAAGGGGCATTGGACGCCTTGCGCGATGTGTCCAAGCAAATGCAACGTAATAAAGAAGCTTTCAGCACGCCTGTTGATGAAATGCCTGTTTTTGGCACCATTGCGGCACGTTTTAACGATCTTGGTGTTTCATCTCTCTACCAAAACCTAGTCAACCAATTCAATGTAATGGGCAAAGGTAAATGGAAAACAAGCTTACCCCCCATTGCTGAACGAAATTCTGAACCTGGAAAAGGCATCGTTCCTTCAAAAAGAGTGCGCTATCTCTCTGAGATTGCTGAAACGGTTCGTGATTATCATAAAACCATTAGAAAACAGAGTAAGCTTGCACGCGAACGCCAACAGCTACGTGAATCACAGCGTATGTTAGCTAAAATTGAGGACAAACCGAATAAAGGCCTCAAAAAACTTATCAAAAAGAAAGAAGAGCAACTCGACTCTCGGGCTAAGAAACTCATTGAAATCTGGCCTACCGTCAAAGAAAGTTACTCTGGTGACGAGTATGTGGTCAAAATCCGTGATCGGGAAATTCGCACAAAATTGACCCATACTTCACTATGCGGAACCAAAATTCCAAAAGTTTGCCTACCTCAATTTGAGGATGAAGGCGAAATTCTAAAATGGTTGCTCAAAGAAAACGTCCCCGGAAGCTTTCCATATACCGCTGGCGTGTTTGCATTCAAGCGGGAAGGGGAAGACCCAACCCGTATGTTTGCAGGTGAAGGTGATGCTTTTAGAACCAACAAGCGTTTTAAAATGGTTTCAAAAGATTCTGATGCCAAGCGGCTCTCAACGGCCTTTGACTCCGTAACTCTATACGGTTTCGATCCTGACGAGCGCCCTGATATCTATGGTAAAATTGGTAACTCAGGCGTTTCAATAGCTACCCTGGAAGATATGAAAGTTCTTTATGGTGGTTTTGACCTTTGTGATCCAACCACATCAGTTTCCATGACCATCAACGGTCCTGCACCTTCTATTCTTGCCATGTTCCTAAATACAGCCATGGAACAACAGTTCGCGAAGTTCAAAAAAGAGAACAAGCGGGTGCCTACCGATGAAGAAATGGAAAAAATTAAGGCGTGGGTGCTAGCAAATGTTCGCGGGACTGTTCAGGCTGATATTCTAAAAGAAGACCAAGGGCAAAACACCTGTATTTTCTCTACTGAATTCGCTTTGAAAATGATGGCTGACATTCAGGAATACTTTGTTCAGCATCAAGTACAGAACTTCTATTCTGTCTCAATCTCGGGTTACCACATTGCTGAAGCAGGGGCGAACCCCATTTCTCAATTGGCTTTGACCCTTTCAAACGGATTTACTTACGTGGAAACCTATTTGGCGCGGGGTATGCACATTGATGACTTCGCCCCGAACTTATCGTTCTTCTTCTCAAATGGTATGGACCCAGAGTATTCCGTGATGGGTCGAGTTGCTCGTCGTATTTGGGCGACCACCATGCGCTTTAAATATAATGCTAATGAGCGTTCACAAAAGTTGAAATATCATACCCAAACCTCTGGGCGTTCTCTCCATGCTCAGGAGATGAATTTCAATGATATTCGCACTACTTTGCAGGCCTTGATCGCCACTTATGACAATACCAACAGCCTGCATACCAACGCTTATGATGAAGCGGTAACCACCCCAACGACAGAATCTGTTCGTCGGGCTTTAGCGATCCAACAAATTATCAACAAAGAATGGGGCCTCGCTAAAAATGAGAACCCAAACCAAGGGGCGTTTATCATTGATGAACTAACGGATTTGGTCGAAGAAGCGGTCTTGAAAGAGTTCGAAAGTATTTCTGAACGCGGCGGGGTACTTGGAGCCATGGAAACAGGTTATCAACGTGGCCGCATTCAAGATGAATCTCATTATTATGAGATGATGAAGCACGATGGGACTTATCCAATCGTTGGGGTTAATACATTCCTCAATCCAGAAGGCGCTGATGATGTTCCTACCCCTGAATTGGCACGGTCCACTGAAGAAGAAAAAATGAGCCAGATCAATCGTCTTAATAAGTTCAAAAAGACCAATAAGAAACAAGGAG
Organism: Rhodospirillales bacterium; assembly: GCA_026196105.1. Taxonomy (GTDB): domain Bacteria; phylum Pseudomonadota; class Alphaproteobacteria; order Rhodospirillales; family JAPHRK01; genus JAPHRK01. Next base: position 73,963 of record JAPHRK010000046.1, read on the forward strand.
AGATGATGCTAAAACGTCTGCAAGAAGCTGCAACAAATGACGAAAATGTCTTTGCAGTTCTTGTTGAAGCTGTTCGCTATTGCTCTCTTGGGCAAATTAGTGAGGCATTGTTTGAAGTTGGCGGGCAATACCGTCGTAATATGTAAAGCAATTAATGTTACTAAAAACCCCGCTCATTTGAAGCGGGGTTTTTTTTATGGGTTAACGCCAAAGTGTATTGATCTGTTTTCCTCTGTCCCTTAGATTCGAGCTATCTGAAACAGTCATGAAACCTTTTACAATCGATGCCTGGTGAAAAAATTACACGTAGTGAGCGGATTAGACTTTCCGAAGTGATATTTGAAATTAGGCACGTCGGCCGAATGGTGCGGGTTATTGCTGTCGACCCTATTACAGCCATAGAAGTTTCTACGATTGTTCCGTTTACTGTAGGTCAAAAAAACTGGGAGCGTCTTGCCAAACGCAAACTTGAATACGTTATAACTAAAAAACTACGAGCGAACGAAAAGAAGAAGGGAACAGGCTTCATAGTTTGAGTGCTTTAAGCTTGACTCAAAGAGCAGCAAATGTAGTCTCATCCGGCTCTAAGGCTTTATTTATATTAGATAATTCTACTATTTTAATATTCTAAAGTCTCCAAGACGCTAACATAAAGCGGCAAGAACTCAATTTTAGATAAAGTTTTATATGGAATATTTTCTTCAGCAACTTATTAACGGCCTGAGCTTAGGGGCTATTTATGGACTTATCGCCATCGGTTACACGATGGTTTATGGCATCATCGGCATGATCAACTTTGCTCATGGTGAGGTTTATATGATCGGTGCCTTTGTTTCGATGATCACATTCCTCGTGCTCACCATGCTTGGTGGGATTTGGCTCCCTGCCGCACTCTTGATCGCTTTGATCATGGCCATGGTCTTTACATGCATATGGGGCTGGACAGTGGAAAGACTGGCTTATCGCCCCCTTCGTGGCTCGTTCCGTCTCGCACCGCTGATTTCTGCGATTGGGATGTCTATCTTCCTTCAAAACCTTGTACAAGTTCTTCAAGGTGCGCGCGTTAAGCCGATGCAGCCATTGATTTCGGGTGGTTTTGAGTTGATGGAACACGACGGTTTCACCGTAACGCTTAGCTATTTGCAAATTTTCATCATTATCCTGACCATTGTTTTGATGACTGTCTTTACACTAATCATCAACAAAACCTCCTTGGGGCGTGCCCAACGTGCAACTGAACAAGATCGCACGATGGCTGCACTCATAGGGGTAAACGTAGATCGCACAATTTCCACAACATTTGTAATGGGTGCTGCTCTGGCTGCCGTAGCTGGTTTGATGGTGACCCTATATTATGGTGTGATTGACTTCTACATCGGCTTCCTTGCCGGGATGAAAGCCTTTACAGCTGCTGTTCTTGGCGGCATTGGCTCGTTGCCGGGTGCGATGCTTGGTGGGTTGCTCATCGGCCTTATTGAAGCCTTCTGGTCAGGTTACTTCACAATTGAATATAAGGATGTTGCAGTATTCTCAATTCTTGTTCTTGTGTTGGTTTTCCGTCCAACAGGCCTTCTTGGTAAACCAGAAATCGAGAAAGTATAAGCTGACATGTCTGTAAATAATCAAAAGAATGATATGCTAGCATTACTTAAAGATGCTGGGATTGCAGGTTTAATTGCCGCAGCCCTTGCTTTGCCTCTTGCTGGTTTTAAAACTTTCGATGTCAATGGAACACTGACGGCTGAACCTCGTTTCCATTGGGTTTTGGTTGCAGCGATTGTGACATTTGTTGGACGTTTTACCATTTCCATTGGTCAGCGCACTTTCTTCAGCAGCTTTAGTAAAGCTGCCGGAAGTAGTGCAGGGTCTATAGGTGCCTTTATTAAGAAGAACCAAACAACATTGGCCATTCTTCTTCTTACAGCAGCTATCATCTTTCCGTTTTCTCCTATGGCAAACCGTCATTCACTAGATTTAGCCGTCTATGTCCTCATCTACGTAATGCTTGGGTGGGGTTTGAATATCGTGGTTGGCCTTGCCGGTCTGCTTGACCTAGGATATGTGGCCTTCTACGCGGTTGGTGCTTATTCATATGCATTGCTTGCAACAAATTTTGATCTTTCTTTCTGGATCTGCCTGCCCATGGCAGGGATATTTGCTGCAAGCTTTGGTGTCATTCTTGGCTTCCCGGTTTTACGACTTCGAGGGGATTATCTTGCAATCGTGACTCTTGGTTTTGGTGAGATTATCCGCGTTGTTCTCTTGAACTGGTACAGCTTGACAGGTGGTCCTGACGGTATTTCATCTATTCCAAAGCCAACATTTTTCGGCATGGCTGTTTTCTCGCGTAATGCACAAGATGGTTTGCCGCCTTTCCATGAATTGATGAATATCGAATATTCAACACTGAACAAATTCATTTTCTATTACTTCCTAATCCTGATTTTGGCCCTTGTGACAAACTTTTTCACATTACGTATCCGCAAACTGCCTGTTGGTCGTGCGTGGGAAGCATTGCGTGAGGATGAGATAGCTTGCCGCTCCCTGGGGATTAATCCCACGAATACAAAACTGACGGCATTTGCCATCGGCGCTATGTTTGCTGGGTTTGCTGGATCATTTTTTGCGACACGGCAAGGCTTTATTAGCCCGGAAAGTTTCACCTTTATCGAGTCGGCCATTATTTTAGCGATTGTGGTTCTTGGCGGCATGGGAAGTCAGGTTGGTGTCGTCATTGCCGCGATTGTCCTGGTTCTTGGTCCCGAGCTTATTCGCGAACTCCAAGAGTTTAGGATGCTAGCATTTGGTGGAGCGATGGTTCTGATCATGGTTTGGCGTCCTAGAGGGTTGCTCGCCTTTAGGGAGCCGACATTAAAGCTCGACGGACAAGATAAAAAGGGAGACGGCACATGACCCTCCTTGACGTTGAACACCTCACCATGCGCTTTGGTGGTCTCGTTGCTATCGATGACCTCTCTTTTGCTGCTGCTGAAAAAGAAGTGACTGCAATTATAGGACCTAACGGTGCCGGTAAAACTACAGTTTTCAACTGCTTAACCGGCTTTTATAAGCCAACTGTGGGACGAGTTACGCTTAATCATCCCACTGGACCTATGTACTTGGAGCGAATGGAAGGGTTTCGCATTCCGCAAAAAGGCGGTGTTGCTAGGACTTTCCAAAATATTCGTCTTTTTTCGCAAATGACCGTGCTGGAAAATCTGATCGTTGCTCAACATAATGTCTTGATGAAGGCCTCTGGCATGAGTATTGGCGGTTTACTGGGCTTACCAAGTTACCGCAATGCGGAAAAAGAAGCGGTTGAGTTGGCTAAGTACTGGCTTGATAAGGTCAACTTAACGGACCGGGCCGACTGGGATGCGGGGAATCTGCCTTACGGTGCGCAACGCCGTTTGGAAATTGCCCGCGCCATGTGTATCGAACCTATTTTGTTGTGTCTTGACGAACCTGCGGCGGGTTTGAACCCGCGAGAGTCCGCTCAACTTAACGAACTACTTCTTAATATTAGAGATAAACATAATATCGGGATTCTTTTAATTGAGCACGACATGAGCGTGGTTATGGGAATCTCTGATCATATTGTGGTGTTGGATTACGGCCGTAAAATTTCCGATGGAACACCAGAACATGTCAGAAACGACCCAGTTGTTATTCGTGCATATCTTGGTGAAGAAGAAGATGAAGAACTTCCGCCTGAAGTGGCACAAGATTTCCCTGAGTCGGTACAAAAAGGGAAGGGCGCTTGAGTATGCTTAAATTTGATGGCGTTCATACCCACTATGGCAATATCGAAGCCCTTAAGGGCATTGATATCAAAATCAATCAAGGGGAAATCGTAACGCTTATCGGTGCTAACGGTGCTGGCAAGACAACAACCTTGATGACTCTTATGGGAATTCCCCAAGCTTCAAAAGGGACTGTGACTTTTGAAGGAGAAGATATTACTCATAAGGCAACCGATAAAATTGTTTCCAACGGTATTGCGGTTTCGCCTGAAGGACGCCGTATTTTCCCTAGAATGACGGTTTATGAAAACCTTCAGATGGGTGCGATTACGACGAAGCCCGAATATTTTGATGCAGACCTGAAAAAAGTACTTGGTCTATTCCCTCGTCTAGAAGAACGTATTGACCAGCGCGGCGGAACTTTATCAGGCGGGGAACAGCAAATGCTCGCAATTGGACGTGCTCTGATGGCTCGTCCTCGTTTGCTTCTTATGGATGAACCTTCACTTGGTCTGGCACCGCTTGTTGTGCGCCAAATTTTTGAAATTATCAAAGAAATCAACGAACAGGGCATGACTGTATTCCTTGTTGAGCAAAATGCATTTCACGCTTTAAAACTGGCCCATCGCGGCTATGTTCTGGTAAATGGCGAAGTCACCATGTCCGGGACTGGTGAAGAATTATTAGCAAGTTCAGAAGTACGCGCTGCGTACCTTGAAGGCGGGCATTAAGAGGAAGAATAATAAAATGGAATCTATTTTAGGAACTTCAATTGGTGTCTTCATCGCCCTGACTGTCATGATTGCGGGCTTTTGTGCCTATATGACAGGGCATGCACTTGCTTCAACATGGCGTCCTATGTGGCAACTTGTCCCATATATGTTGCTGTTGGGCTTTGCCGATCGTTTTTTAAGTTTTGCCCTTTTTGAAGGGCACTTGCTTTCTCTACCTGCCTATTTCATTGATACTGCAGTTTTATTGGTTATTGGCACGTTATCTTATATGGCAACACGTGCCTATAAAATGGTATCGCAATATCCATGGCAGTATGAACGTGCTGGTCTTATTGGCTGGAGAGAAATAAGCTAATAAAAAGATGAATTCTTTCTTGCAGTTAAATAAGAGAGAGATCATAGTTTCGTCTGTTGTATCATAAAATACATAATAAGTTTATGATGGCAGGTTCGCTTAAACCCGCCTAATACTAGGGAGAATCTTAAATATGGCTAAAACTTTTAAAACATCTTTGTTCGCAGCGGCTGCGGGCCTCATTCTATCAACTGGTGTCGCACAAGCTGACGTAAAAATCGCTATTGCAGGTCCATTTACTGGCCAATTGGCTTCATTTGGTGAGCAACTAAAACGTGGCGCAGAGATGGCTGTTAGAGACCTGAACGCCAAAGGTGGCGTCAATGGTAAAAAAATTCAATTGGTATACGGCGATGACCAATGTGATCCTAAACAAGCAGTATCTGTTGCAAACAACCTTGTAAACCAAGGCGTTGTGTTCGTTGCTGGTCACTTCTGTTCATCAAGCTCTATTCCAGCTTCAGATGTGTATAATGAAGAAGGCATTCCAATGATAACGCCTGCTTCAACAAATCCTACACTAACAGAAAAAGGATATGACCGCGTATACCGTGTTTGTGGCCGTGATGACCAACAAGGCTCTGTAGCTGGTGCTTATGTTGCTAAAGCTCATGCTTCTGACAATGTAGCGATCATCCACGATAAGACTGCCTATGGTAAAGGCCTTGCAGATGAGATGAAAAAAGCGCTTAACGCTGCAGGCAAAAAAGAAATGATTTACGAGCCAATCACTGCAGGTGAGAAAGATTACTCTGCTTTGATTTCTAAACTTAAAAAAGCTAAAATCTCTGTTGTTTACTTGGGCGGCTACCACCCTGAAGGCGGCCTGATCGTTCGCCAAGCTAAAGAACAAGGTTTAAAAATCCAACTGATCTCTGGTGATGCATTGAACAGCCTTGAGTTTGGTTCAATTGCTGGTCCTGCTGGTGATGGAACAATCTTCACATTTGGCCCAGAGCCACGTAACTTCCCAGAAGCACAAGCTGTTGTGAAATCTTTCAAAGATGGCGGTTACGATCCTGAAGGTTACACGCTTTACACATACGCAACTCTTCAGGCTTGGGCACAAGCTGCAACTGAGGCGAAAACAAATGACATGGACGCTGTTGCGAAACAACTCCATAATACACGCTTCAATACCGTAATTGGCCAATTCTCTTTCAATGAGAAAGGTGACACTGATGGCCGTGCATATGTTTGGTACGAGTGGAAAGACGGAAACTACGCTGAAAGATAATTCTTTCTTTGTAAGTTAAAATAAAAAAGCCCGGCGAATAAATCGTCGGGCTTTTTTATTTTAACTAAATGGAAAAACTATTTTTTGCCTAGACCAATCTTTTTGGCAAACTCCGAACGCTGCTTAGCATAATTTGGCGCAACCATCGGGTAATCTGAAGGCAAACCCCATTTTGCTCTGTATTCGTCAGGTGACAGCCCATATGTCGTCCTTAGGTGACGTTTAAGCATTTTAAGAAGTTTTCCATCTTCCAGACAAACAATATAGTCAGGAGTAATAGAGCGTCGAATTGAAACAGCTGGTTTTTGTTTAGTTTCAGAGCCAATACTACGGCCCTGTTCAATTTCGACTATAGCAGAATAAGCTGTTTTAATTGTTTCCGATACTTGAGAAGTAGAAACTTCATTACGGCTTAAGTAAGCCGAAGCGATATCAACTGCCATACGCAGCATTTCATCACTTGATACACCTGTATCAGTTTCATCTGTCATGAAATAATAAACCCAATATTACTTTTTAAAGTGAACGTTCCCCATATTTAATATAGGCCACGCAATATTAAATTTGTCAACGGCAATTATTGCACATCTATAGTATATTATTATTTATATTTATTAGAAATATAAGTTACGAGAAAATTATAAGAAATATTATTACTTATATAAGTACAGATGAAAACTTCAATTGTAATTATATTACCGTAAATGTATTTAGACATAAAGAGGATGATAGTAAACATGATATGAAGGCATCCCTTGGGTGAAATGTTTTTTGCTCTAGGTCTAGTGCTGCCTTGGCAACTGAAATCGAGATATGGTATCTAATCACACGAATTTTTCTTTAAGCGGAGATGTGGGTATGCCCTCTGAGAAAATTGCTATTGCTTGTGATCATGCAGGCTATGAATTAAAGGCTCAATTGGTCGAGGATTTAGAGGGTTGGGGATATGAAATTCTTGACTTAGGAACCAAGAATGGAACCGATTCAGTAGACTACCCTGATTTTGCAGATGCCATTGCAAAAGCTATAACAGAGAAGGATGTCCAAAGAGGTGTTCTTGTTTGTGGTTCGGGGATTGGGATTAGTATTGCAGCCAACAGGCATAAGGCTGTTCGTGCCGCTTTAGTGGGTGATGTTTTGGCGGCACAAATGAGCCGACTACACAATGATGCCAACGTGGTTGTCTTTGGTGGACGGATGATTGGTCCAACTCAAGCTCAGGAATGTTTAAAAATTTTTCTAAATACAGAATTTGAAGGTGGCCGTCATCAGCGTCGTGTCACCAAAATGTCTTAATCAGGGTCTATTGCCCTTTTCCTTTATAGAGAGGATTTAATATATGTCTTATGCACCTCCTGCTTCATTGGAGAGATATTTCGGCACCTCGGTAGCCGAGAGCGATCCTGAACTGACCAAAGCCCTTACCAACGAGCTTTCACGTCAAAAAGATGAAATTGAGTTAATTGCATCAGAAAACATCGTTTCAAAAGCTGTTTTAGAGGCTCAAGGCTCTGTCCTGACCAACAAATATGCAGAAGGTTATTCAGGACGCCGTTACTATGGCGGCTGTAAGCATGTGGATATAGCTGAAAATTTAGCAATTGAACGGGCCAAGAAGATTTTTAATTGTGAATTCGTCAATGTACAGCCCCATTCAGGCGCTCAAGCAAATGGAGCCGTCTTTCAAGCGCTGATTAAACCCGGTGATACCATCATGGGTATGTCTTTGGCTGCTGGTGGTCATTTGACACATGGTGCACCTCCTGCGCAGTCAGGTAAGTGGTTTAATGCAGTGCAATATGGTGTTCGTCGTCAAGATGCTCGAGTTGATTTTGAAGAAGTCGAGAAATTGGCCGTTGAAAACAATCCAAAAATTATCATTGCTGGTGGTTCTGCTTATCCACGGCAACTTGATTTCGCCAAGTTCAGAGAGATTGCCGATAAGGTTGGGGCTCTGTTAATGGTTGATATGGCTCACTTTGCTGGCCTTGTCGCTGCTGGTGTGCACCCAAGCCCCTTAGAGCACGCGCATGTCGTCACCACCACGACCCATAAAACATTACGTGGTCCACGTGGCGGTATGATCTTGAGCAATGATACTGATCTGGGTAAAAAAATTAACTCAGCTGTTTTCCCAGGCTTACAAGGTGGGCCTTTGATGCATGTGATTGCTGCTAAGGCTGTTGCCTTTGGTGAAGCCTTGCAACCTGAGTTCAAAGCTTACGGTAAAGCCGTTGTTGAAAATGCTAAAGTACTTGCAGAAACCCTCTCAGCTCGTGGCTGTGATATTGTTTCTGGTGGTACTGACACTCATGTTCTTTTGGTTGATTTACGCCCCAAAGGTTTGACGGGGAATATTACCGAACAAAGCTTGGAGAGAGCCGGAATGACCTGTAATAAAAACGGCATTCCTTTTGATCCTGAGAAACCCATGGTAACATCAGGTGTTCGACTTGGTTCTCCTGTGGGAACAACTCGTGGATTTGGGGTCGATGAGTTTAAACAAATCGGGGAAATGATTAGCGATGTCCTTGATGGGCTTGCTGCTAATCCTGATGATAATTCTGCAGCAGAAAAGGAAGCATATGCCAAAGTTCACGAACTTTGTGCTCGTTTCCCGGTCTATCAAAATTTGTAATATGAAGGGGGAGCGGCAATGCGTTGTCCGTTTTGCGGCCAGAGCGATACTCAAGTAAAGGATTCACGTCCGACAGAAGAAAACGCGGCGATACGTCGTCGTCGTTTTTGTCCTGGATGTGGTTCAAGGTTTACGACTTTCGAACGGGTTCAGCTTCGTGAACTTACAGTGGTTAAAAAAGACGGTCGTAAAACTGTCTTTGACCGAGATAAAGTCGCTAAAGCTCTTCAAGTTGCTCTTAGAAAACGACCCGTTGAACAAGACAAGATTGAGCGAGTTGTAAATGGTCTTCAACGTCGTTTAGAAAGCCTTGGAGAAACTGAGGTGCCTTCTAAAGTCATTGGTGAAATGATCATGGAAGCCCTCATGGAAATCGACAAGGTCGCCTATGTGCGCTTTGCTTCAGTTTATAAAAATTTCCGTGAAGCTAAGGATTTCGAGGACTTTGTTGGTTCTTTGGATCCTATAGAGTAAAGGCTTTATCCGTGGAGCCCGCAGGAGAGAGCTATCAAGATACAATGGGTGTCGCCCTTGGTTTAGCCCGCCGGGGACTTGGCAATGTATGGCCTAATCCAGCTGTCGGCTGTGTGATTGTCCGTGAGGGTGAAATCGTTGGGCGGGGCTGGACACAGCCCGGCGGACGGCCCCATGCTGAAACCGAGGCCTTAAAAAGGGCAGGGGAGAAAGCAAAAGGAGCGACAGCCTTTGTCACCCTTGAGCCTTGTGATCATACAGGAAAAACCTCTCCTTGTTCCCAGGCCCTGATCGACGCGGGCATCACTAAAATTGTCGTGGCGACCACTGATCCCGACCCGCGAGTATCAGGGAAAGGGATCGACCGCCTTAAAAAAGCTGGAATTGAAGTCGTTGTTGATGTCTGTAAAGCAGAAGCAGATGCGCTTAATGAAGGTTTTTTTAGACGGATAAAAGATAACCGTCCCCTATTTACCTTAAAGACAGCAACGACACTTGATGGGCGTATTGCTACCCATAGCGGAGAAAGCCAGTGGATTACAGGGGCTTCTGCCCGTAAGGTTGGTCATTGGCTCAGGGCAAATCATGACGCGATCATGGTTGGATCAGGGACAGCGATTACAGATAATCCTGAACTGACCTGTCGTTTGCCAGGTATGGAAGAGCACTCACCAGTACGCATCTTTTTTGATAGTCGTATGCGGCTTCCTTTGACACATAAATTAGTATCTACAGCTCTGAAAACACCAACTTGGATGGTAACCCTTCCTGGCGGAGATCAAACCAGGAAAGAAGCTTTTCATAATTGTGGTGTTGTGATCATTGAAGTAGAAGCAGATAAAGACGGCTATCCCAACCTGCCATTGGCAGCAAAAGCCTTCGCAGAAAGGGGCCTGACAAGGGTTTTGGTTGAAGGGGGAAGTCATTTAGCGGCGACTTTATTAGAATATGATCTGATTGATCGGGTCGCTTGGATGAGGGCACCAAAGATAATTGGGGGGGATGGAATACCTGCCTTGACTGGCTTTGGGGTTGATAAGTTGTTACAAGCTGCAGAATTCAAACGAACGTCTCTTGGCGAAGCGGGGATCGACCAAGTTGAGTTTTATAAAAGGAAAGATAAAGAGTAAGATGTTTACTGGTATAATCACTGACTTGGGAAGCGTTCGTGCTGTCATCAAAACAGGGGATACCCGTTTTGAATTTAATACGTCTTACGACACGGATACCATTGAAATAGGGGCTTCAATCGCTTGTAACGGTGGCTGTATGACCGTGATTGATAAAGGCCCTGGCTGGTTTGCTATCTCTGCTTCAGGTGAATCTCTCTCAAAAACCACCATGGGAACCTGGGAAGTCGGCTCTCCAATAAATTTTGAAAGAGCTCTTTGTCTCGGTGATGAACTTGGCGGACATTTGGTAGGTGGCCATGTGGATGGTCTCGCTGATGTGGTAAGTATTACAAAAGAAGGTGATTCCCATCGTTTCGTCTTTCGAGTCCCGCAAGACCTTAAAAAATTCGTTGCGCCCAAAGGTTCCGTTGCTTTGAATGGTGTATCTTTGACCGTGAATGAGGTAGAAGACGATTGTTTTGGGGTTAATATTATCCCACATACCCTTGAAGCAACTAATTTTGGTCAACTCAAAGCTGGCGATAAGATTAATTTTGAAATTGATACCCTAGCTCGCTACATGGCCCGTATGCTGGAGACTGAATAGCTGTGACTGACAAAAACTTTCTGTCAACGATCGAAGAGATCATAGAAGAAGCGCAAAACGGGCGGATGTATATCCTCGTCGATGACGAAGATCGTGAAAATGAAGGGGATTTGATCATCCCAGCTCAAATGGCGACCCCAGATGCGGTTAATTTCATGGCAAAGTATGGCCGTGGCCTTATCTGCTTAACCTTGGAATCCAAGCGAATAGACGAGTTGGGGCTTCCTTTGATGGAAGCAAAGAATACATCTCGTCACGAAACAGCCTTTACAATTTCTATTGAAGCGAAAGAAGGTGTGAGCACAGGTATTTCAGCAGGTGATCGGGCTCGGACCATTGCTGCTGCTATTGATCCCTCCAAAGGCAAAGAGGCAATCGCCACGCCTGGCCATATTTTCCCCTTAAGAGCTAAAGATGGTGGTGTTTTAGTTAGAGCAGGGCACACGGAAGCCTCCGTTGATATTTCCAGACTAGCTGGTATGAACCCATCTGCTGTTATCTGTGAAATTATGAACGATGATGGCACCATGGCACGCTTGCCAGATTTGATTAAGTTCTCGAAACGTCATGGGCTTAAAATTGCAACCATTGCTGACCTCATCAGCTATAGGCGCCGTACTGAGAAACAAGTAGAACGGCTGGTCGAAAAAGAAATCGAAAGCCGTTATGGTGGCGTTCAGAAAATGTTTGTCTATAAAAACACCATTAATTATGCTGAACATATGGCCATGGTTAAGGGGGATTTATCGACAAGTGCTCCCGCTATGGTGCGGGTTCATGCAATAAATATCTTAGACGATCTCCTTGGAGATCACAGCGCTGGGAAATCCCATGAACTTCATAAAGCAATGGAAATGATTGGTGATTATGGGACGGGTGTCACCGTTATTATCCGCGAGAGTGATCCTAAAGCGGTTTCAAACAGAGTGAGGCTCCGTAACGGTGAAGAATCTGTAGGTAAAGAGCCTCTGCGTGATTATGGCGTTGGGGCCCAAATACTCCTAGACTTAGGGGTACAAGAAATGATCCTTTTATCTAATACGGAACGAACAATTGTTGGATTGGAAGGGTACGGCTTAAAAGTTGTTGAGCGCCGCCCCATTCCTGCCGGGAGTAACAGTTAATGCCAAGTGCTAAGCAACGTGTCCTCATCATCGAAGCACGTTTTTATAACGATATAGCCGATGAATTGATTTCTGGAGCAACAGCAGCTCTAGAAGCACAAGGTTATGGATATGAACGTATTGCTGTTCCAGGTGTTTTTGAAATCCCTTCTGCCATGCGTTATGCCATAAGAGCTATGGAAGTCCGTTCCGCTTCTAAGCGTTATTCTGGTTTTATTACTTTAGGCTGCGTAATTCGTGGTGAAACAGATCACTACGAACATGTTTGCAGGGAGGCATCACGTTCATTGATGGACCTTTCCGTTGATTACAGCCTAGCCCATGGTTTCGGAGTACTGACCGTTGAAAACATGGATCAAGCTTGGGCCCGAGCTAAAGTTGATGAGAAAAATTTTGGTGGCCGTGCCGCTGAAGCTTGTATTCGCATGATGGAACTTAAAAAACATTTCCGGTTGGTCCCTCGATGAGCGAACAAGAAAACCAATCGACACCACGCAGAAGAAGCGCCTCAAGATTATTAGCTGTTCAGGCTCTCTATGAGCTAGAGGTTTCTAAAGCACCAATGGATGATATCTTGTTGGAGTTTCTGCAGAAACGCTGGGAAACTCAAGCGGGTGAATCTGACGATCCAATTACGCCACCTGACAAAGGGCTTTTCTTGAAAATTGTCCGTGGCGTTGATGAAAAACGCGAAGCTATCACTGAAATGGTAGATAACGCCTTGGTTGATGGCTGGGTTTCTAGCCGCTTAGAACTCGTTTTAAAGAATATTCTGTTTGCCGGATCTTTTGAGCTTTTAGAATTAAGAGATATTCCGCCCAAAGTGATCATTAGTGAATACATGGATGTTGCAAAGGCCTTCTTTGAGGGAAATGAGCCCAAAAAGGTTAATGGTGTTTTGGACAAATTAGCTCATGTGCTTAGAGACGGTGAGCTTAACGAAGGTTGATCGCGAGTAGATGGGGCGCCAGAGATGCCAAGTAACGAGTTTGACCTTATTGCTCAATACTTTGCGCCCTTATCAGCGCAAGAACCGGGAGCCCGTAATCTTAAAGACGATGCTGCTGTTCTCGATATCAAGCCAGGACATCAGATAGTCACAACAATGGACACTGTCATTTCTGGTGTCCATTTCCTCCCTTCAGACCCACCAGAATCAATCGCTGCGAAAGTGATGGGGGTAAATCTATCTGATTTAGCCTCTATGGGAGCAGACCCATACGTTTATACTCTATCAGCCGCTTTACCAGCAGGTATTGAGGCCGCGTGGCTCAAACGATTTGCAGAAACCCTGAGTAAAATACAAAAAAAATATAATTTTACTTTGGTTGGCGGAGATACCGTTGTGACACCCGGTCCTCTAGCATTGACCATAAATGCTCTAGGGACTGTGCCAACTGAACAATCACTTTCACGGATTGGGGCAGAAGTTGGAGATGTTATTTTTGTTTCTGGTCGTATAGGCGATGGAGCTTTAGGGCTCCAAGTATTGCAAAATAACCTTACGGTCAGTGATAAAAATGAACGGCAACGGTTTATTGACAAATATCAGTCACCAATCCCAAGATTAAGACTTGGAAAAGAGCTCAGAGGAATTGCGACTTCAGCAATAGACATCTCTGACGGGCTTCTTCAGGATTTGAGTCATATTTGCAAAGTCTCAAATGTTGGGGCTACAATTGAACTCTCAGATATCCCAGTTTCTTCTGTTGTAAGAGAAAAAAAGGATTTAATTGAATTAGCAATTTCAGGTGGGGATGACTATGAACTTTTGTTTACCGTATCCGCTGAGTTAGCGAATAATATCAGTGAGATAGGACTTAAATCTAATGTTAATTGTTCAATAATCGGGCAAGTTACTAAAGGGAATGACATTATTATTGTTAAGGATGGTATAGTGCAAGAAACTATTGCAAAGCGCGGCTATAACCACTTTAACACTTAGGTCTGACAGTGATTAGATGATGAAAGAAGGCTACCGTTCATGAAAAAACTAATGATAATCCTCATTGTGCTGGTTATGCTGGGTGCAGGAACGGTTGGTGTTCTTCAACAACTTAAAATTGGCCCTTTTGCTGACCCTGAAGGAACTGCCGAAGAAGAAGTTGTAGATGATGAGCCTCCAGTTTTTATCGATATGGAAGCTTTGTCTATACCCGTATTCCAAGGTGATAAAGTAATTACAACAATACAAATCATGCTAAAGCTTGAGGTTGTTAAGGAGCAACAAGCTGAGGTGAACCGCATACTCCCCAGAATTCACGATACTTTCTTAAAAGACCTCTATGCTTTCATTCCACGTGCCCTTAAAAAAGGGGATCGCCTAAACTTAGTTCTTCTGAAAATTCACCTGATGCAAGTCGTTAAGAGAATGAAGAATGATGATAAGATTACCAATGTATTGATTCAATCCATTGTCGATAATCCAAAAGGTTAGTTTTATTGTATTAGATTCTTCTGATTTGGATAAAATGCATTATTTTGAGTAATTGGTGATACCAATAGCCCTTTTATACGGGCTATTTCTATTGCTTTTCTCAGCAGCTAGAATTTATTTGTAGTTATTTGACCCCTTGATTTAAAAGGGACTATTGAAGCTTTTAGCCTTCTTTTGCTTATTTCTGTAAAAAACTCACCCAACAAACGTAAGATTAGTTGCTTTATCCTGCCTATTCTGGCATTTTCCCTGCGTTTTTCCACCGGGAGGGAGATGTTCGACGTACGGTCGGCATGTACCGGGGGTTATTTATTTTAAAAAAGGGTTTGTTCCTATGTCCGTCTACGGAATTATTATTCTTTGCGGCGTGCTTTCGCTGCTATACGGCGCATACGCTATCCGGTCAGTGCTAAGTGCACCAGCCGGAACAGATCGTATGCAAGAAATCGCTAGTGCAATTCAAGAAGGCGCCAGCGCTTATCTTAAGCGTCAATATACTGCAATCGCCATTGTTGGTGTTGTTGTTTGTGTTCTTCTCGGTATTCGCCTCGGCGGTTCAGTTGCTGTTGGTTTTGCTATCGGTGCTATCTTATCCGGTATTACCGGGTTCATTGGCATGCACGTTTCTGTACGTGCTAACGTTCGCACAGCGGAAGCTGCTCGTTCCTTAGGCCTCGGCCCAGCAATGGACGTAGCTTTCAAGTCAGGTGCTATCACTGGTCTTCTCGTTGTGGGCCTCGGCCTTATCGGCGTTGCTGGTTATTACATCTACATGCGTGGCGTTGTTGATACAGCTACTGCTGAAGGCACTCGTCACATTCTTGAAGCACTTGTTGCTTTGAGCTTTGGTGCTTCCTTGATCTCAATCTTTGCTCGTCTCGGCGGCGGTATCTTCACTAAAGGTGCTGACGTTGGTGGTGACTTGGTTGGTAAAGTTGAAGCTGGCATTCCTGAAGATGATCCACGCAACCCTGCTACAATCGCTGATAACGTTGGTGACAACGTTGGTGACTGTGCTGGTATGGCTGCTGATTTGTTCGAAACATATGCTGTTACCATTGTGGCTACCATGCTTCTCGCTGGTATCTTCTTCACTGGTGCTGCTCAAGAAACCATGATGGCTTTCCCACTTCTTATTTGTGCTGTTTCCATTGCCGGTTCAGTTATCGGAACATTCTTCACCAAACTCGGTTCTAATAACAACGTTATGGGTGCTTTGTACAAAGGCTTCTGGGTAACTGTTATTGTTTCTGCTATCCTTATCGGTGTTTCTATTTCTCAATTCATCGGTTTTGATACCGCTTATGAAATGAACAACGGCACGAGCATAACAGGCATGGACTTGTTCTTATGTGCTATCGCTGGCTTAGTTGTTACTGGTTTTATGATCATCATCACTGAATATTACACCAGCACCAACTACCGTCCTGTACGTAGTGTTGCTGCCGCTTCGACCACTGGTCACGGCACCAACGTAATTCAGGGCTTGGCTGTTTCGATGGAAGCATGTGCCATGCCAATCCTCGTCATTTGTGTAGCTATTATCTTTACATACATGACAGGTGGTTTGTTCGGTGTTGCTACCGCTGCTACAGCTATGCTGGCTCTTGCTGGTACAGTTGTTGCTCTCGACGCTTTCGGTCCAGTTACCGATAACGCCGGTGGTATTGCTGAGATGTCCCAACTTCCTGAAGAAGTTCGTAACCTTACAGATACTTTGGATGCTGTTGGTAACACCACCAAAGCTGTTACCAAAGGTTATGCAATCGGCTCAGCTGCTCTTGCCTCTTTGGTGCTCTTCGCAGCTTACACCGAAGATCTCAGCCACTACTTCCCAGAAGTTGCTAAAAGCGTAAACTTTAGCCTTCAGGACCCATATGTAGTTGTTGGTCTCTTTATCGGTGGTCTTCTTCCTTTCCTCTTCGGTGGAATGAGTATGATGGCTGTTGGTCGCGCCGGTGGTGCGGTTGTGGTTGAAGTTCGTCGTCAGTTCAAAGAAATCCCAGGCATCATGGAAGGCAAAGCTAAGCCAGATTATGCTGCTTGTGTTGATCTGTTGACCAAATCTGCCATTAAGGAAATGATTCTTCCTTCAATGCTGCCGATCTTTGCACCAATCGTTCTTTACTTCGCTGTTAACGCTTTCGCTGGTCAAGCAGCTGCATTTGGTGCCGTGGGCGCTATGCTTCTTGGTACCATCGTAACAGGTATCTTCGTCGCTATTTCAATGACCGCTGGTGGCGGTGCTTGGGATAATGCTAAGAAATACATCGAAGACGGCAACCACGGTGGTAAAGGTTCAGAAGCTCATAAAGCTGCTGTAACCGGTGACACCGTTGGCGATCCTTACAAGGATACAGCTGGTCCAGCTGTTAACCCTCTGATCAAGATCACCAACATCGTTGCAATCCTTCTGTTAGCTCTTCTTGCTGGCTAAAGGGTCTTAAAAGATCAAAAAGAAGCCCCGGAGGGAAAAACCTTCCGGGGCTTTTTTTGTGTTTTAGATGTAAGCTAAAGGCTTGCTGCATCCAAATGTCACGTAGACATACAAAGAAATGGTATTCGTGCCTGTCGTTTGAGAGGCTATTGGATATTTCTTACTTATTAAATTTACCGATATTGCCAAACATTTGTTCGAAGAAAGTAATTTCGTTTCCAGCTGTTGGTGTTTTTCTCTCTACAGGAACGACTTTTTCACCGTGTGTCATATCTAGTTTTTCAACTTTAGCCACCACGCCTTCCTCATCAAACTTAATGATAATGACCTTACGATCAGTAACTTCTGGTTCAAAAAAGGCTAAAGTTTCAGTTACTTCGCTAATGTAGTACCAACTTTCACCATCGAACATGGCAGAAGTTGAGGGCGCTCCAAGGAGATCAGCGACTTCTTCTTTTTCCATTTCACCAGGGATGATCTCAGCTAAAACTTCCTCATCGGGAAGGTTTCCACGCATATCAACTCGAGGAGCACAAGCCACTACAGTGAGGGCCAGAGCGCCAATGCCTGCATATTTGGCAATACTAAAAACGGTGCGGGTCAATTTACTCATCCTTGAGTTATAGCAAATCTCTGTATCAGTTCACGTTCTGAGCCTAAAATAAGCCCAAAATAAGGCTGTGTTTCCTTTGAATACAGGGTATAGAACACATCTAGGTTTAATGGAAGTCAATACACTTTTACTATGGAGAAACATCCGCGTGGTCTTTTCTAAGTTGTTTGGGAAGAGCGATACAATCGAATCAGCCCATAGTTTGTACTCAACAATAGTAGAACAAGCGCGCCAACCTGTGTTTTATACAGATTTGCAAGTCGCAGATACTGTTGATGGTCGCTTTGATATGGTTACTTTACATGCCTACCTTCTATTTAGGCGGCTTAAGGACGACCAGGAACGCACTGCTGAACTTTCTCAAGCTACCTTTGATGTGATGTTCGATAATTTTGATGAAAACCTACGTGAATTAGGCGTAGGGGATATTGGAATCGGTAAGCGTATTAAAAAGATGGCGAGCGCTTTTTTTGGGCGCGTAACAGCTTACGATGAAGGTTTAGCTGAAACAGATAATGAAAAACTCATCAAGGCCTTAGAGAGAAACCTCTATAAAGAAGTCGCTGTTAAGCCAGAAAACCTTGAAGCGATGGCCGAATATCTGCGTTCACAAGTAACAGTACTGAATGACCAGGCAATAGAAACATTGGTTTCGGGTAAGGTTTCATTTGGGAGCGTCAAGTGAGTGATCAATCCCCGCTTTCCCGACGCATCAAAGTTAAGACCCTTCCTAAAGGAAAGTCACTTTTTGAAATTGAAGCCAACGCTGAAGAGAGGGCGTCTTTAGCTAAACTCTATAACCTTGAAAAATTAAATTCTTTAACAGCTGAGGTTTATATTAAACCCGTCAGTGGCGTCGCTGATTATGTGGTTATGGGGGAGTTTAAGGCAAAAATTACACAAAAATCAGTAATTTCTTTGAATTCTCTTACGCAAACTATCGATGGAGAGCTTAGAAGGCTTTACAAAGACGGCGACCAGCCTTATGAGGGGGATGAAATCTTAATTGATATCAATGAAGACGATCCACCTGACTCTATTGATAAAGGTGCCATTGATA
>JAPHRK010000068.1 GCA_026196105.1 Rhodospirillales bacterium
GTCTTTCGGCAGGGAGTTGACCAATAGCCGTTCTGTGCTGGAATATGTACCAACGAGAGAGCCTGTTGAGGAAAGTTGATCAGCAAACTCAACAAAGAGCTTTTCCATCACTTTTGAGCTGACGCTACCCAGCGAGGCCATGATTGATGACAGTTCACGAATTTCTTCGTTGTCCATGCGTTCAAACAAAGGGGAGGAGTGTTCCTCTCCTAAGGCTAAGAGGAACACAGCGGCCTTCTCTTGACCGCTCAAGCCTCTGATATCATCAACACCACCCATATTTGATTAACCCTCTTGATACATCCATGTGCGAATAATAGCCAAAGCTTCTTCCGGATGTTTTTCGACGATTTCTCCGACTTTTTTCACTGAGGATGCCTTAACGCGACCTTCAACCCGGTCAATATCGATAAGTTCTTCCATACCGTCATCATCGTCACCTGGTGGGCCTGGTTCAGGTCCTGCCAAAGCAGGAGTGAGTGTCTGTTCAGAAAAGAGGGCAGCTTCAGCAGCTTCAGCAGCAGATGGGACGGCTTCGAAGGCCCGAGAAATAAGCGGGCGGACGACTAGTAGGATAATAAGGATCGCGACAATGCCAAGAACCAAGAACTCTGCCATGCGAAGGAGGTCGTTTTTACCCATACCGAAGAATAGTTCGAGGGGTTCTTCTTCTGGTAAAGGGGGCTCAGCAAATTTCATGTTAATAACTTCAAGACTATCTCCGCGATCAGCATTAAAGCCAATTGCTGTCCTGGCGAGAATACCAAGTTGCTCCATTTCTTCTTGCGAGCGAGCAGAATATTGTTTTTCACCTTCGGCATCGGGTGTGTAATTGCCATCAACAAGAATGGCGACTGATAATTTGTGGACGACTCCAGATTCTAGAACCGCGTTGGTTACTTTCTTTGAAATCTCAAAGTTAACAGTTTCCTCTGTGCGGCTTTCGTTTTGTGAACTGCCAGCACTATTGGCGTTATCTTGTCCATCGGGCAGATTGTTTCCTACGCTGACAGGAAGTTCGCCTTCTGTTTCTTTAGAGGAGGCATTTTCTTCAACTGATTGAGTAGAGCGGACAACTTGGCCATCAGGGTCATAGGATTCTTCGGCGGTGGTGACGCGGTTAAAGTCCATATCTGCCCTGACTTCGGCCCTAACCTTGCCAAAACCAACAGATTTTTCAAGAAGCTCTTCTACTGTTCTTGAAAGCCTTGTCTCATAAGCCATACGGCGAGCCTCGGCATCCATCTCAAACATATCTTTGCCTTCGTCTTCAAAACCTCGTGCCAGGAGGTTTCCTTTGTCGTCGACGATAGAGATTTGTGTAGGGGTAAGACCAGGAACAGCAGCAGCCACCAAATGCTGAACAGCCATAATTTGTTCTTTAGGAAGGCGGTTCTGGCCTTTCATTCTAAGGACTATGGAGGCACTGGGTTTCTGTTTTTCCCGACTAAATAACTCCCGACGGGGGAGAACTAGGTGGACCCGAGCGGCTTTTACATTGCGGATTGAGCGGATGGTTCGTGCAAGCTCTCCTTCAAGGGCGCGAACGAGGTTAACGTTTTGAACGAAGTTTGTACTGCCAAGTGCATCGGATTCATCAAAGATTTCATAACCAATTGACCCGCCACCAGGCAAGCCTTGTGCAGCCATTTCAAGACGGCTTTGGTTAACCTTATCGGCAGGAACCCTGATTTCTGTGCCATCTTTCCCCACTATATAAGGGATTTTTTTGGCATCCAATTGCTGAGTGATTTGGGCCGCATCTGCTGTATCCAAATCCGAATAGAGTAATTGCATTTGGGGAGATGATAAGCGCGTCATAATAAATATGAAAAACACGACAAGAAGAAGAGTGGTAACGCCAATAGTAACTAACCTTAGCGGTCCTAAGTTTTTAAGTGTCTCTAATAAGGCACCCACAACAGCATTCCTTTAAAATCTAATTTTCACCTAGCCAGCTTCTATAGCCAACTATGCCCGTCATCTACAGACAGACTTCCACATTGTCAGTCAGAGTAGCCCTCTAAACTAAACAAGAGGTTAATCACCCGGCAATTTTTGCCTATATATTGGATGGTATTTAGAAGGTTAGCCTAAGATGTTGATTAGGGCGCCGACAAAGTCGCTGTTTGTTCCTGCACCAAGCATATTTACATACTCGTTTCGTATCACTTGAGATTGATTGATATAGGCTAAGGAGCTTGAGTTGCGAATAGAGGCTTGGTTGTCGACTTCTTGCAGGGCTAAAAGCTGCTGTCCTGAAAGATTACTGATGGTGTTTTGCAGGGCATTCGTTGAAATTCCTGCTTGGCCTAAGCTATATTGAGCTTGCGTGAGGGCCGCTTCAAAGCGTCTTAAGTTGTGGTCTAACGTAGCGAGAGCCGTTTCAAGATCTGCGATCGCATATGAGCGCCCCGTCGTTGTTTCTAAATCTTCATAAACCCAAGCATCTAGGACGCTGAGGCCTCTGGTATAAAGGGTTCCGGTATATTGGGTTGAAGCTGTCGTATCTGGGCTGACAGTAAAAGTAACGGCAGAGCCTGTCCGGTTATCAAGACGAACACCGCCATAAATCGCAGCATATTCTCCGGTCAAATTCTCGCTAGAATCAAATTGCTTTAGGAGAGTGCCGTAGTCAGTTTCTTTTTTCCAAGTATTGCCTCCTGAATCGATGATGTAATAACCCGTTGTGAGATCAGAGTGGCTCACATTGGCCTTAGCGCCATAAATATTTGTTTCAAAAATATAGTCACTGACAGTGGCTTCGCCAATCAGATTCAAAGCCCTGCCGTTTGAATTGGCCGTGTTATTCCAGGTCCTAATTAGGGCATCGTATTCTTGGGCTAAGGTGTTCCACGTATCCGCCGAAGTAATGCCATTTAATTGGGCTTCATAAACATGACTAATCAAGGCGTTAATGGTGGTGCGAATTTCCCCGGTACGAGCAACGGTTTGGCTGAGGAAATCCTGGCTCCCTGTGATGTCGGTTTTAAAGGTATTCCAAGCTTCAATTTCACGGTTTTGGGAGCCGATTTGTTGACCATAATCTGCCTGAATACCCTCTTGCTCACGTTTA
The DNA here is from genome assembly GCA_026196105.1 of Rhodospirillales bacterium. Lineage (GTDB taxonomy): Bacteria > Pseudomonadota > Alphaproteobacteria > Rhodospirillales > JAPHRK01 > JAPHRK01. The sequence continues at coordinate 3,077 of JAPHRK010000068.1, forward strand.
AGCTGTGCAACATTATAGCGCTCCAACTGTTGTTGAAGAATAAATGCTCCATAAACTGACGGGTTAATTGGCGACAAAATAGTCATATTCTGCGAACGGTTCTCCAACCATGCAAATGGAAAAGTCTTATAATTAACTGAATTTTAACATAATTATGCTGTGAAGCCAAATTTGTTAAAGGCAGAAAATTATTCTAGTGCAACCCCAATGGGAAGGACCGTGTTGCCGTCAACTCTGGCATAGGCGAGTTGTTCCGCAGAGAGCCCTGTTGCTCCGCTTAAGTTGGCCCCTCGGAGATCTGCTCCGATAAAGGATGCCCCAGTAAGATTAGCCTCTGCGAGCCAGGCTCCATTAAGAATAGCCTGATCAAAAACGGCGTTGCTGAGGTCGGCTTTAAAGAGGTAGATATCGGTCAGGTTGGTGCCAGATAGATTCTGCCCCGAAAGGCCGCTGCCAATTAAGTTTCCGCGGGCTGAAAGTAAGGCTGCCTGCTCACTACCTGTAGCAATGTCGTTGGAGCGAGATTGTACTTCCAGGTACTGTTGAGCATCTTTACTCAAAGTAATCACATCTTCAATAACCCTTGGATTGTTTGATGATTGAGACGTGGCAAGGCTTCCGCTGGGTTGGTTCGGTGACACCCTCAGCGAATTAGCGTCCACCCAAACTTGGTATGCACTAATGCCTTCAATCATTAAATCATGCTCTATCTCTTTGAAAGAGAATAGATTAGCATAATCTGGATATTTTGAAAATACATGGGGTGAACTTGATTAATGTTGGACGAAATTATCTTACTGACAGATGAAGCTTTAGCTGGGGCAGTCGTCCCCTTGCTGCAAGCGGTAGACCCTCGTGTGAGTGTTAAATCTATTGGAGATATCGTTACTCTAGAAAGACGGTTTGAAGAGGAAATTGGAAAGGCTAGATTGATTTCCTTTGGAACAGACATCATTGTTTCGCAGCAAATTTTGAAATCTTTACCTTATCCTTCCTACAATATTCACCCAGGCCCCCCCTGCTGCCCTGGTAGGTTTCCTTCGGTTTTTGCTATTAATAATGATATCCAAACATTTGGCACTACAGTCCACGAGATGACTGAAAAAGTGGATGAAGGTCCCATTGTTGCTGTTGATTATTTTAAGATGCCTATGGAGGTGGATCGGCAGGTTTTGGATACACTGAGTTTCCAATCAGCTATGCAATTAATTAGTAAACTGGCACCGAAATTTGTATCTGAAGGGGCTTTGCCGACTATTGATGAAGTTTGGTCAGGTAAAAAGACCTCTATGCGAGATTTTGGAGATTTATGTAAGCTCCCTGCCGATATTAACGAAGATGAATTCAAGCTCAGATATAGAGCAATTGGGGAAGGCCCTGACCATGCTCTGTCGATTAAGGTTTTTGGTCACCGTTTTGTCTTAGATAATCAACAAGATGAAGAAGGTGTAACTGTCGGTGGGCAAGTAAAATAAAAAAAAGCCCCGGCGTTCTGCCGAGACTCTTAAAGTGATGTGAAAGAAGTTTTAAAGCGTTATCGCTTGATACGGATCAGTTCTTCGAGCATTTCATCAGATGTCGAAATGATCTTTGCAGAAGCTGAATAAGCCCGCTGGGTGGTAATCATATCGGTAAATTCAGCACCCAAATCAACAGTTGAAGCTTCAAGAGCCGCAGAGTTGGTTGATCCTGCACCACCGTCTCCAGGTTCGCGAACTGTAGGCTGACCAGAGAAGTCGGTTTCAATCCACATGTTACCTGAGATTGATTCCATGGCATTCGGGTTCACAAAAGTCGCGACCGGGATCATAAAGACCGGAATAGTCACACCATTATCAAACAAGGCAGTGACAACCCCATCTGCACCAATACTTACCCCAGCGTAGTTACCAAACTTAGCACCATTTTGTGAGATGTAGTTAGTCTGGTAGTCGCCTTCAAATTGGGTCAATCCATCAGACACGTCATAGTTGCCTTGGAATAAGGTAATTTTGGCAATTGTTGGCGTGCCAGCATCACTCATATCACTAGAGCCATTCGCCCAGGTAATTTCAATTTTAGGCCGGGGGTTTGCACCACCTGTGGACGACGCGTCTTTACCAAAGAAGGTATTCGGCGTGCCGTTACCATTAAAGTTAACGAAACGACGTGCAGTCGTGGTCGTTGTGGAAGTACCTTCGGCAACCCACCCAACAGTGGCACTTAACGCGGGAATTACAAAATTAGCTTGCGTTTGCATGACGACAGGATCAGCAGAACCATCTGTTAGAGAACTAGCATCTACAGTCATTGTGCCCGAACTCGCAAATTGACGCATGACGATCGAGGTTTCTCCCGATACCCGTTCAGCCCATTTCCCTGTCGTTGTTGGAGCTGAATTGGCCGTTGTTTGTGCTGCCTGTGCCATCGCCCCTTCTAAAGCCGTCGCAATATCATCAACCACTTGGCTAAGGGTAGAACCTGCTGTGATCTGAACCTCTGCGGCAAGATCAGCACCTGCAAGAAGGGTTGTTGAGGTATCAGTCGCACCCGCTTGGAAATTTATTGTGATGGTTTGGCTTGCGCCAGCAACAGTATCATACATTGATACTGTCATGCTTTCACCTACCTGAGGCAGAGCGGTAAAATCAAGTCGCCCAGCACTAGAATAAGTGGCAGAAGTTCCGGATTGATCTTCAACGTCAAGAGCATAAGAACCTAGTGGTGGCGTGATATCTAAATCCCATGTATTTGTGGCTCGCTTGGTATAGATCATATTCAAGTTATGACTGCCGCCTAAGGTGTCATAAATCAGCATATTAGCTGTTTCGCTACCTCCAATAGTTTTGTCTTTCGGCAAATTGGCACCCAATGACATGGAGGTTGTGTTATTAGCCGTACCACCAATAGTGTTGAGGTTGAGGGGGCGAAGGTTGTCGCTATCTGTTACACCATCATTGATTAATTTGACCAAACCGTCAGTCTTTGTGTAGGCTTTCATGTAGGCTTCACCGCCAATAGTCACTTCAACAGCGCCAGCAGCCCCCGTTGAGTTCATCAAGGGCCAGCCTTGCATGTAAGATCCGCCAACATTTTGCAGGAAGCCGTCTTTATCGACCTTGAATGACCCTGCACGGGTGTAACCGTACCTGTCGCCATTTCCAGGTTCAGCAGCTTCGTTAACGATAAAGAAGCCGTTACCTGAAATGCCTATGTCAGTTGCTGAAGAGGTTGATTGCAACAGGCCTTGGATATCCACGCCTTGGCGAGGTTTAGCTTGAACACCACCCGCAGAATACTGGGTCAACGATACTTGTTTGGTGATCAGGGTCTGGAAGTTAACTTTCGTACCCTTATAGCCAATAGTATTAACGTTGGTTACGTTATCCGCGATGGCACCCATGGCGCTTGATTGGGCTTGGAGGCCCGAAACGCCTGAAAATAATGCACCATATAAACTCATTTTCTTACTCCTTCACATTGACGTTGGGCACTTCTTCCGCCTTCCGCCTCAATAGCTTGAGAACATATCTTTCTGAGGTTCTCGCTAAAAATTTCATTTAATTTTTATGTCGTCGTATCGCCTGATGTCGTATCGCCTGACGTTGTGTCACCTGTATCCGTTCCATCACCCGTTCCGATCATTTCTTCTGCTGTTTTAACGGCAATAATGTCTTCAAGTTTTTTCTGGATTGATCCCATAAAGACCGCACCTTCTCCGTCTTCTAGTGTTACCGCTGTTACTGTGCCGATAACTGTCTGAGGTGTTTCAATGGGGTCACCATGATAATCAAGAGCAGATACAATGACATGATATTCGCCATTAGGCAGTTGAATGCCATCCATATCAGTTCCATCCCAGTCAACACGGTGTACACCCGATGAAATGTTGCCTTGCGCGGTGTAAACGCTTTTTCCTGCAAGATCTAAAATATTGATGGTAACAGATTCTGCTTTTTCATTAAGAGTATAACTGAAGTCAGCCTTTCCTTCTTCGAGCGGTAATTGTTGACCGGGAACTTCAATTTTTTTGTCAACATACTGAACAATACCGGAGAGCAAACTGGTCTCTTGCATGGTAATTAGTTTTTCCAAGTTTGAATTCTGGTGAATTTGTTGTTCAACAGAGGCAAACTGAACCAATTGAGAGGTAAACTCAGTTGAATCCATAGGAGATAGAGGATCCTGATGCTGAAGTTGAGTGGTCAGCAGTGTCATGAAATTACTGAGTTCATCTTCCAATTTTTCTTGTGCTATAGCAGATTTACTACCTGCTGCGGCGGCTTGGTCTGCGGCGGCGACTCCAGTAAACATTTTATCTCTCCTTAAACTGAGCTTTTTAGGCTCTTACATCTACGCCACGACCACCCATCCCTACGGGGCGGTAGTTAAGAATACTTCCTGAATCAGGTTGGATGAGGCCGAGTTGCTCCTCTAGGCTGAGTTCTTCTTCTTCCTCTGTAGAACCTTTGGAGTTCTTATCACCTTTTTCAGCTTCTTGGCTTTGTTGTTCACGCAAGTTGAATTCCATAGAACCGGCATCAGTTTCTAGGCCTGCTTCTTTGAGAGCTTTTACAAGTTCCCGTGAATCGTTTCTCAAAATTTCTAAAGTATCGGCTCGATCAGCAATAACCGTAATTTGGGTTGGCGCATCTTTTTTTGTCGCAATTTGAACTTCAATGCGACCAAGAGCTTCTGGCCGAAGTTGGATAGAGATTTTATCTACGCCAGCATTAAGGGCCTTGGTAATTTGCACTGAAACCTGATCAATAACTGTAGTTGGTTTAAAGGTTTGCGCAGGCTTTGAAGCTTGAGCTGCTTTAGCCTGTTGGGCCTGTTCAGCTTGTGTTGCCGCGTTGGCTGGTCCGGCTTGAGCAGAGGATTCAGCTCCTGCTGCCGTTGTTTGGACAGGGGTTGCTGTCTGGGTCGCCGCTGTTTGAGCTGCGCCTTTAGCTTGATTCGTTGCCGAAGCATTATTTTGAGTTTGAGAATTTTGAGCAGCGTTTTGTGACCCTGCTTGATTGTTCATTTGCTGTTGATCATTTTGAGCAGCAGCCTGTCGCGCTTGAGCAGCAGCAGCTTTTGCATTGGCTTCTGCCACCTGTTGTTGCGTCGGACCCTTCTTGGTTACATTCTCATTGCCTAAATCAGCAACAGTGGATTGGGCAAGGTTCGCCTGAGCGTTATTTACGGGCCCTTCTGTTTTGACATCGACCTTAACGGTCATAGGTTTGTCGTTTTTAACCCGGCTAGATAAATCTTCAGCTTGCAGGGAGGCCGTTTCTTTGCCTTCACCTGATTTATTTGTGGTTTGTTTAGCTGCAGATTCTAGAGCAGAATTATTTTGGGTTTGAGCTTGGCCTTTGTTTTGGTTTTGATTAGCAGTTTGCCCAGATTGCTCATTATTTTGTTCTGGCCCTTTTGCTACGCTTTCAACAGTCTGAGTCGCAGCCTGAGTTGTGTTTTTAGTGGTTGCGCCAGTGTTGTTCGTGTTTTGGGTATTAACTACGCCAGAAGCCATTGCAGCTGCAGCTTGGTCGAGACCCGCAGTAGCATCAGCAACAACATTACCAGCCCCTTGCCCTACGTCTTGCTGGCTAGTGGTGTTGTCATCAGTATTTGTTGTGTTGTCTGAGGCTTCAGCCTGGTTTTCGGAGTCATCATCTGTGTTAGAGGCTGTTTGAGAATCATCGTCTCTGCCTTCATCAGATTTAGCATGCTTACCAGAGTCATCATCATTACTCTGGTCATCTCGGGCTTTTAGCGGTTCTTCTTTTGTGTCGTAATCGTCTTGACCGCGATCATCGTGGTGATGGTCATTCCTAGCATCAAGATGATCATCATGATCATCTCTGTGCTGAGGTTGATTATCGTGGTCGTCCGTATCATGGCGATCATCACGGGCAGCTAAATCGTCACGTCGATCATAGTTGTCGTGGCTTCCATTATTTTCGATAGAATCAGAATCAGCATTTGTGATTTGCTTGTCACCATTCATTTGCAAAGAGGCTGTTGCTTGTGTCCCTCCACTTTTGAGGAGGTTAGCAAATGCAGCTGCAGCAGCTTCGTCGGCATTTTTGGCTTTGCCACCGAATCCGGCTGAGTTGATTAAATTATTTCTGGTGTCTGTACCGTTAATGTCCATGACGGTGATCCTATTGTTGCAAAATATCGTCAAAGGTTCTGCAAGCACCGGGCCAATTTTATAATTCATTGAAAAATAATATAAAAATATGGATTGTGCCTGTTTTGACTGGGAAAAAATAGTCAAGGCGGCAAAATCTTCACCCTATTCGGGCAATTTGTGCCTTACCGCACAGGAAGTTTGACAAATAGGGGGGAATTGCGGGAGTCTCTCTATCAAAGGAAGTGTACCAGGAAAGCGAATGAGCCGGTGAACGACGCGATATTAATTGTAGGTTTTGGCAGTATTGGCAAACGCCACGCAAGAATTGTCTCTGAAATGTTATCAGAAGCTTCAGTGATTGTTTTGCGTCGCCCAGGTTCCACAGGAGAGGTTGAGGGAGTTAAAGTTGTTCAGCATTTGGATGAAGCTTTGGCAACAAAACCACGGTTCGCTATTCTTGCCGGGCCATCCCCCTTCAGGTTAGATGTTGCTACTCAATTAGTTGAAGCTGGAATTCCCCTCCTTCTGGAAAAGCCCCTCTCAAATCGTTTGCAGGGGACAGATGATTTTTTTGCTCTTTGCAAAGAGCATCAAGTAATCGTTCAAGTTGGATATTGCCTCCGTTTTGCACCTTCTCTTATGGCTTTTAAGGCGGCCTTAGCTGAAAAACGTTGTGGCGACGTGCATCAAATCAAAGCTGAAGTCGGTCAGTATCTTCCTGACTGGCGTCCAGATGTTGACTACCGTAAAAGCGTGAGTGCTCGCAAAGATATGGGAGGCGGTGCTCTTTTAGAGCTTAGTCATGAAATTGATTATGTACGCTGGCTTTTTGGGGATGTTGCTACGGTAACGGGGAAGCTTGAAAATATTAGTGACCTTGAAATGGATGTTGAAGATTTTGCTTCTTTAGACATAACCTTTGAAAACGGGATGGCAGGATTAATCAATCTCGACATGGTTCAACGACAAGCAACCCGGAAATGTGAAGTTATTGGTTCAGAGGGAACCCTAATTTGGGATGGGATAGAAAAAACGGTTAAGCTTTACAGTTCTGAAACGGACCAGTGGGATACTCTCTATGAGGAGAACCAAAAAACCAGTTCAGATATGTATATGAACCAGTTCCAACATTTCTTAAATTGCCTGGAAACAGGTGACGCTCCTTTGGTGGGAGTCGAAGACGGTATAAAGGTTTTAGAGATCGTTGAGGCAGTAAGGCAGTCACATAAAGAAGGGCAATCAGTTACGTTATGACAAAGCTAAATGTCGTTGCTTTCATCTTTGCCCGCGGGGGGTCTAAAGGGGTGCCGGGGAAAAATATCAAGCCCCTCGCTGGCAAACCTCTTATTGCCCATACGATCGAAACAGCGAAAAAATCTCCCTATATTGAGAGAGTTATTATCTCTACTGATGATGAAGAAATAGCTGAGGTTGCTCAACTTTATGGGGGAGAGGTTCCTTTCATGCGCCCAGGGGAACTAGCGGGAGATAAAAGCTCTGAATGGTTGGCTTGGCGACATGCTTTGGAATTTATGGAAAAGCAATCAGGGGAACAAATAGACCTCTTTGTCAGTGTCCCTACTACCTCACCTCTGAGGCAGGTTGAAGATATCAACGCTTGTATTGAGCGCTATCTACAAGGGGATGTGGATGTCGTCATTTCTATAACCCCGGCACAACGGAATCCTTACTTTAATATGGTCACTCTGAGTGAAAATGGGTTAGCTAATATCGCTATAAAAGCTGATTCTATCGTTTCAAACAGGCAGGAAGCTCCTGATATGTATGATATTACCACCGTATGTTATGCTGTTAACCCAATTTTGATTAAAGAACAGGATGCTTTGTTTGCAGGAAAAGTCGGAACCGTACAAGTACCGCAAGAGCGATCTTTGGATATTGATACTGAATATGATTTTCGTGTGGCGGAGGCTTTGTTAGCCCATGACTAAAACAATAAACCAACTGATGAACCTAAAAGGTCGTGTGGCGCTGGTTACGGGTGGGGCAGGGCACATCGGTATCGAAGCCGCTCGTGCCCTTGCTGAATTAGGAGCTGATGTCGTGCTTGCCGATATGGACTATGACAAGTGCAAGGGGCTAACCGATCAAATATCCAAAGAATATGGTGTAAATACTTTTCCTCTCGCTCTTGATTTAGGGGACGATCAAAAAGTGAGGGCTAGCGTAGCAGAAATTGTTGAGGCCTTCGGACGGTTGGATATTCTGGTGAACTCTGCAGCTTTTGTCGGAACAACGAAGCTTGAAGGATGGGGGGTTCCTTTCGAGGACCAATCGGCAGATACTTGGCGTCAGGCCATGGATATCAACCTGACTTCAATATTCGTTCTTTGCCAAGCTGCGACTCCCCACTTGAAAGCTTCAGGCCATGGCTCAATAATTAATATCTCATCTATTTATGGGATGACAGGTCCTGATATGCGGCTATACGAAGGTCTGGATATGGGAAACCCTGCGGCTTATGGAGCTAGCAAAGGGGGACTTTTGCAATTTACTCGCTGGCTCTCAACGACTCTTGCTCCAGAAATTAGAGTTAATGCGATGACGCCTGGTGGAATATTTCGCAATCAGAACGAAATGTTTGTTGAAAGGTATAATCAACATACTCCCTTAAAGCGTATGGGCACTGAAGAAGATATGAAAGGGGCGATTGCTTATCTTGCCGGTGATCTTTCAGCTTATGTAACCGGGCAAAATATTGTTGTCGATGGTGGTTGGACCGCATGGTAGAGCCTTTTCACATAGGCCAACGACAAATAGGGGCTGGGGCACCTTGTTTTATTATCGCCGAAGCTGGGGTAAATCACGATGGAGACTTATCTAAAGCTTTTGCTTTGATAGATAAGGCGGCAAAAGCGGGGGCTGACGCGGTAAAGTTTCAAACTTATATTACGGAAAAGCTCGTCGACCCGAGCGCACCCAAGGCTGAGTATCAAAAACTCAATGATGGTGCTGGGGAAAGCCAATTTGAGATGCTGAAAAGGCTTGAGCTTAGTAAAGAAGATCATTTTTCCCTTCTCAACTATTGCCAAGAGAAAGACATCCTCTTTCTTTCTTCGCCCTTTGAAGAAGAAAGCGCCGACTTCCTTGTTGACCTCGGAATTCCAGCATTCAAAGTCCCTTCGGGCGAAATTACAAACTTGGCTTTCTTGAAACATTTGGTCTCTAAAAAACTCCCTATGATTGTTTCAACCGGGATGGCGACAGTTGAGGAAGTTTCTCAAGCAGTGGGGCTAATTCGCGAAGTTCCCTTTAGTCTGCTTCATTGTGTTAGTGCTTACCCGGCCGACCCCAAGGACTGTAACTTGAAAGCGATAGAAACTCTCGAACGGCGCTTTAATTGTCCTGCTGGTTGGTCAGATCATACGCCTGGAATTGAGGTCGCCCTCGCTGCAGTTGCTTTAGGTGCTTGCGTTATTGAAAAGCACTTTACATTAGATAAATATGCTCCAGGTCCAGATCATAAAGCATCAATGGAACCTAATGAACTGTCGGCTTTGGTTATGGGGGTTCGAAAAATTGAGTCTGCTCTGGGGAGTGGCGAGAAAGCGCCAGTTGCAGAAGAACTTCGTATTGCTGCAGTGGCTCGTAAGAGTTTAGCCGCTGCTCAGAATCTCACAAAAGGGGTGATTATAACTCAAGAAGATCTAAAATCACGACGTCCTGGCACGGGAATATCCCCCTCACGGATTGATGAGGTTATTGGCAGGAAAGTTACAAGAGATATCCCTGTAAATACCCTGCTAACCCTTGAAATGATAGAGGACTAAGATGAGGCGGATTGCGGTCGTAACAACCAGCAGAGCCGATTATGGTATTTACCGTCCCTTATTGCTTCGTTTGCAAGCGAACCCGAATATTGAGCTCCAGTTAGTCGTAGGGGGAATGCACTTAAAAGCTAAGTTTGGCAATACACTGGATGAAATCCTCACCGATGGTATTAACTCTGCCGCAAAAGTTGATATGTTGTCTGATGATGACAGCGCCCTTGGAATGGCTTTGGCGATGGGTATCGGGACTCAAGAGTTTGCTAAAGCTTTTAATGACTTAAAACCCGATATCTTGGTGGTTTTGGGGGATCGATACGAGATGTATTCGGCGGTTGTCGCCGCTCAACCCTTTGCAATCCCCATAGCTCATCTCCATGGCGGGGAGCTTACTTTAGGAGCCTTAGATGATAATTTCCGCCATTCCATAACAAAAATGAGTCACCTGCATTTTGCTGCTACGGAAGTTTACGCAAATAGAATCAAACAATTAGGTGAAGAATCTTGGCGAGTTATTACCTCTGGCGGATTAGCATTGGATAATCTCCTTACCATGGATCTTATGGATGCCAAGTCCTTAAGTGCTTCAATTGATATCCCTCTCGAGCCCGCGCCACTATTGGTGACCTATCACCCAACAACGAGACACGATTTATCCGTAGAAGTACAAATAAATGGATTGTTGCGAGTTCTTAATGATATTGAGACTCCTATTCTTTTCACGGCTCCAAATGCTGATGAAGGTGGTGAAGTAATCCGCCGACTCATTGAGCAATTTGTTACAGGTCGGGATAATGCAAAGTTGGTGGAAAACCTAGGAACCTTGCGCTATTTCAGTCTTATGAGCTTTGGAGCTGCAATGGTAGGAAATTCTTCCAGCGGTGTGACAGAGGCTGCGAGTTTTGCCCTACCTGTGGTGAATATAGGCACTAGACAAGAAGGGCGTCTGCGACCAGCCAATATCATTGATGTGAACGAAGATGCTAAATCAATCAAAGAAGGGATCACAAAAGCCCTATCGCCTGAATTCAAAGACTCTCTTAAAGGTCTCAAAAACCCTTACCAAAATGAAAATGGGGCCGCGGCAATGATCCACCAAACCCTTGCCACAATTGAGATTAATCAAACTCTAGTTAAAAAGAGATTTATTGATCTTTGATGATCTCTTTCCAAATATCCCTGAAGGCCGTTGAGAGATGTCCCGCAAAACCTTTTGAGTCAACTAAAGGGGATTTTTTCATCTTATCACGAAGGTTGGCACGATAATCCCTAATCCGTTGGTGATCCTCTACTAGTTCCACGACCTTTTCTATGTACAGCCCCGTATCATCAGCAACCAACTCGGGGCAACCAACTGTTCTTAAGTGAGCAACAGCGTGGCGGCTACAGAAGCGTTCACCATTTAGAGCAATAACAGGAACGCCCATCCATAGGGCTTCACAGGTATTCAGACCACCTGCATAGGGGAAGGGGTCTAATGCAATATCAATTTTGCTATAAGCGCCGATAAATTCTTCATGTTGCCCCCCCTCGTCAATAATAATTCGGCTGGTATCTATGCCTTCTTTTTCAAACAGGTTGGCATAACGATTAACTGTATAATCTTTGGCAAATTCGGGGCTGTTTAAGAAAAGTTTGACATCAGGAAGCCGTTTTAAAATTGCGGACCAAACTGAGACTGTTTCTTTTGACAGCTTAAACACCGTGTTAAAGCACCCTAAAGCGACAAACCCATTCTTTTCAAATGGAGCTGGGGAGACCTCAGGGGCATATTTAGGGGGGGTGTAACAAATATAATCGTGCGGAAGACGATAAATTTTCTCAACCCAGTACTTTTCGTCCTCTACAGGAATTTGGTGAGAATCACCGATGTAATAATCCATAGCCTTTAAGCCGGTGGTGTCCACATAATCAAACCAGCTAATTTGTACCGGAGCGGGGCGAGAAGCAAAGAGGGCAAGACGAGTGGTTTTTGTGTGCCCATTCATATCGATAAGGATGTCAATCTTATCGTTACGAATTCGTTCTGAAGCTGTATAGTCGCTATCACTGTAGATTTCTCGCCAGTTGTCACACGCCTCTTTGAACTGTTCTGTATATCGATCAGGGATTTTGAGGTTGGAATAAAGGAATGTTTCAAAACCGTTTTTAGGCCATTGTTTTAAGGCCTCGAGAAAAAAGAAGGCGGTAGCGTGAAAACGGAAATCTGCAGAAACAAAACCTATGCGAAGGGGACGGTCTGGAGATTTATCAGCTATTTCTGGTCTAGGGCGGTCATTGTCTACATGGCGTTTTACCCAATCTAAATGGTCCTCAAAAATTTCTTGCCGGCTGATGTCTGGTGCATAATGCAAAGCCATGAGCAGATTGCTGTGGATTCTGTCGTTTTTTGGCGCCTTAGCCAAAGCTTTGCGGAAATAATCTACGGCTTGTACCGAGTCCCCTGTATAGGCGTAAAGGGAGGCAAAGCTATACAAGGTTTCAGCGCTTTGGGGATCAAGTTCTATAGATTTATTCCAACAGCTAATCGCCTCATCAAATTTTCCATTAGCGCGGGCTGCCTCACCTAAAAACTGCCAAGGTTCAGAGGACTGAGGTCCAAGGATGACAGCTTGTTTGAGAATGGCTTCTGCTTCAGGAATTTTTTTAGCTGCTAATAAAGCGCCGCCTAAGCTTGTGTAAGCTTCACATGAACCGTTGCCTTGTTTAACTGCTTCATTAAAAGCCATGACAGCTTGCTCTGCTAAGCCTAATTCCATGTAGACATTGCCCAAGTTTCTTAGGGCAAAAACATGGTCGGGCTGTTTTTGGATCACTTGTAAGAATTTTTGTCCAGCTTCTTCCAGGCGTTTCATCTCAAAAAGAACTAAACCCATATTGTTGAGGGTTTCTGGATTGAGCGGGGAGAGTTTTTGCGCATGTTCTAAGATAGAATAGGCTTCATCTAACTTACCATTCTGACGTAAGGTATCCCCAAGGTTGATGTTCACCTCAAGAATATTCCGATCTGTTTCATAGGCGAGAAATAATGTGGTTTCAGCTTCTTCAAGCTTGCCATTTTCTTTAAGAACACAGCCAAGATTATTCAATAATGAAGGATTGTTCGGTACTTTTTCAAGAGCGTCACGAATAAGTTTTTCGGCATCGCTTATCTGGCCAAGCTGTTGATAAAGTGAACTTAAATTACAATATGCATCCGGGTCACTTGGGTCTAATGCTACAGCCTTTTCAAGAGCTGCTTTTGCTTCTTTGGCTTTCCCTTGGGAAATAAGGACTGCCCCGTAGTTGCTATAGTGGGAGGGGTTAGTCGTGTCATAGTCAAACCCTTTGGAAATATGCCGTTCAGCGGCAGCAAGATCACCAAGTTGATAAAAGCATAAGCCTTTCAGGTGAAGAACGTCAGCATCATCAGGAACATGCTCAAGCATCTGATCATAGACTTGGATGGCCTCAACAAAATGGCCGTTTTGTTGCATTGAGGCTGCTTTTTGGTACAGTTCATTGAGGTCCATTTGTATCCCTAACGATCTTACAGGTATTATTTTTTAAGATAATATTGGCACAGAAAAAGTTTGGCTTAAATAATTTCAGCAGACAGTTAATATTTACCTTATTAGCTATGAGAATTTATCAATTAGAAACCAATTGCCGTCATCTTATAAGAATATGAAACCTAATCAAAATGAGTGAAATGCCCCTTAAGAACCAACAAGATACAGAAACTATTCTTTTGCGTTGTGGAATAGGGCCTGAGGCGACCATGCAAGAGGTTTTAGCCCTTATTGATAAAAATGGTCTTGGGGTTGCGCTTGTTGTGGGTGAAGATAGGGCATTCCATGGGATTGTAACCGATGGTGATATTCGCCGCGCCATTATGGCTAATGTTAAATTCACTCTTAGAGTTAAGGATTTTTTAGCTCAAAAAGATGGCCCTGGTCCTGTTGAACCATTAACAGCATCAGATGATTCCAATGAATCTCAAATTGTTACACTTATGGAACACACAAGGGTACGTCATATTCCGTTGCTTGATAAAGATGGCTTGGTTTCTGGTCTTGCTCTGAGAAGTGAGATGGGGGGATTAGTTGAAGGGAAAATGCAAGCTTTAGTGATGGCGGGTGGTAAAGGGATGAGGTTAAGACCTTTAACCAATAAAACACCGAAACCACTTCTACCTATCGGTGGTAAGCCTGTTATTGAGCGTATTATTGATCAATTACGAGATTCTGGGGTGAAAGATATTAGTATTTCAACCCTTTACCAGGCAGAAAAAATTCAAGACCACTTTGGTGATGGGAGCGGCTTTGGTGTTAATCTCCATTATACTGAAGAAGATCAACCGCTTGGGACTGCTGGGGCGCTTTCTTTAATCGAAGAAGTACGAGACCCTGTCTTGGTCATTAATGGTGATATTTTAACAGCAATGGATTTTAGAGCTATGTTCCATTTCCATAAGGAACATAAAGCTGATTTGACTGTCGCTGTACGAAAATATGAATTCTCTGTACCCTTTGGTGTGGTTGATGTTGAAAAAGCTATGGTGACAAACCTTCAAGAGAAGCCGGATGTCTCTTTTTTCATTAACGCGGGGGTTTATCTCATTCAGCCTGAAGTTCTGTCACAAATAAAATCCAACGAACATCTGGATATGACTGACTTAATTGATAACTTGATTGCCCAAAAACGACCTGTCGCAAGTTTCCCTATACATGAGTATTGGATCGATATTGGACAATTAGACAATTACACTCAGGCGCAAACAGATGTAGGGAAAGGAAAGTTAAACCGGTGACTTGGAATGGTAAAAAGGTTTTAGTGACAGGTGCTGGCGGTTTCATTGGGAGCCACCTTGCTGAACAACTGGTTTCAGAAGGTGCTGAAGTCAGAGCCCTCACTCATTATAATGGGGCTGGTCGCTTGGGGTGGTTAGATGAGTCTGCGCAGGCACCACAAATGGATATTGTTCTCGGTGATATAACTGATCCCTTTGCGGTAAAGGAATATGCCAAAGGGGTTGATGTTATTTTCCATTTAGCCGCCCTTATTGCGATCCCTTATTCATACGTTGCTCCTGCGTCTTATTTGAGGACCAACGCAGAAGGGACGCTTAATGTCTTGCAAGCTGCTCGTGAATTAGGAACTTCAAGAGTAGTCCATACCTCAACAAGTGAGGTATATGGCACTGCTGAATATGTACCCATTGATGAAAAACATCCTTTAAAGGGTCAATCTCCCTATTCGGCTAGTAAAATAGCCGCTGATAAAATGGCGGAGTCCTATTATCGCTCCTTTGATCTCCCCGTAGTCACTGTTCGACCTTTTAACACTTTTGGCCCACGTCAGTCAGCGAGAGCCGTTATTCCAACAATAATTACGCAAGCGTTACGGGATGGTGTGGTTAAGTTAGGAAGCCTGCTTCCAACTCGGGATATGACCTTGGTTGATGATACCGTAAACGGTTTTTTAAAAGCAGGCGTCGTAGAAGGAGTAGAGGGTTTGACCATAAATCTTGGGACGGGTCATGAAGTGAGTATTGGGCAAATGGCTAATATGGTTGGTGAAATTCTAGGGCACGAGTTAACAATCGAAACAGAAGGTTTACGTAAAAGACCTGAGAAAAGTGAAGTGGAACGGCTTTTATCCAATAATGCTTATGCCAAAGAAAAACTAGGCTGGTCTCCAACTTACTCATTGAAAGAAGGATTAGAGAGAACGATTAAGTGGATCGAGCAAAATCAAGACCGCTTTAAGAAAGATGGTTATGTCATCTAAAGAGCATCCTCCTTCACGAATTCCTTTAAGTGTCCCCTCTGTTGGTGAGGGAGAGCTTGAGAACTTGCGCTCTTGTATAGAAACAAGCTGGGTTTCATCTGCAGGACCATATGTACGTGAGTTTGAAAATCGCTTGGCTGAACTCGCTGGAACCAAAAATGCCGTTGCTACAGCAAGTGGGACGTCTGCCTTGCATTTATCGTTAATTGTAGCAGGGGTGAAACGAGATGAAGAGGTGTTGGTTTCCACTTTGTCATTTATTGCCCCGGCAAATGCAGTAGCTTATACAGGTGCGGTTCCTGTTTTTGTGGATGCCGATCCTAAAACTTGGCAAATGTGCCCTGTTTTAGTTGAGAAATTCCTACGAGAAGATTGCAAAATCCGCAATGGAGATGTTTTCAATAAAAAATCTGGCCGAAAAATCTCGGCAATCCTTCCCGTTCATATTTTAGGGGGTGTTGTAGAAATGGCTCCCCTTTTAGCCTTAGCCAAAGAATTTAATCTTCCAATCATTGAGGATGCTACTGAAGGACTCGGAGCTATCTACCAAGGGAAACCTGTTGGTACTATTGGGGAAGTTGGCTGCTACAGCTTTAATGGGAATAAGCTGATTACCTGTGGCGGTGGCGGGATGATTGTCTCTGACCATAGTAGATGGGCTAAACGCGCACGACATTTATCTACCCAGGCTAAAAGTGATCCAGCAGAATATATTCACGATGAAATTGGGTTTAATTACCGTTTAACCAACCTACAAGCAGCTCTTGGCTGCGCACAGTTAGATAAGTTTGAACGTTATGTTCTACGCAAAAAAGAAATAGCCTCAGCCTATAAATCTCTTTGTAATGAAATTGATGGGTTGAATTTTATGCCAGACCCAGAATGGAGCGAGAGTGTTTTTTGGTTGTCGGCTATCGCTATTGATCCCCACGGTTTCGGAATGGGTAGTCGTTCGTTACTTAAAAAAGCAGGAGAGCAAGGGATTGAAATGCGCCCTCTGTGGCAACCGTTGCATTTAAGCCCGGCTTATAAAGGATCAATGATGCTGGGGGGGAGTGTTGCTGAAGACCTATTTAAGAAAGTCCTCTGTGTACCCTCATCCGTTGATTTAGATAATGAGAATTTAGAGCGTGTTCTAACTTTTATTAAAGAATCTAGCCAGAGTAAATAGCGACAAAAGGGCAGCTAAAAAGCTCCCCATAATGTCGCTTTACCATATTCTTTTTAAGGCACCCATTGCGCCTTGAGAAATTGGTGTAAGGCGTAAACCTTATTGCCCTTCAAGCAAACCTTCAGAAATTTGGAGGTTAATATTGATCAGGGTATCAAGAGACTCAGAGGACAAATCGAGGCCATTCGACATAATTGTGTCGGCAACAAATTTGCTGAGCTGGATAAGATTTTGCTGTGTTTCCGCATTGATGCCGGTGTCATCTTGACCCGCTAATAAGCGAATAGCAATCCAGGTTTCAATGTCCTTTTCTAAGGCTGCTGCAAGCATGCCTTGATCTTCTCGCCCCTTGTCCATCATTACGGCAGCTTCGGACAGACTGTAGGCGCTTTCTTCAATGGGTGATAGTTCTTCTGATTGAGATGCGTTAGCCATGCTTCTTATCCCTTAATTCAACTTAAGACTCAAGTGTTTGCCGAAGGCACCTTCGGTGCCGCTATATTGGGAATAGACCCCCTAATATAAAGTTAATAATAGGCCGAGTATGGGATTGTTTCAAACGATAATCCCCTATTTTTATTAGGAGGTTATTTTAAATAGGTTATTTGGCTAACTGGTTTTCGATTAAGCCCTGTATCTCTCTATGCATTTTTTGAATTTCTTGCAAAACAGCCAGCTTAAATGACTTGATGAATTGTGTGGTTTGGGAAGCATTAATACGCCGGTGATAGAAGTAGGCAAACTGGATGATTAAGAGCAAAGTGCCGCTATTACAGCGGTGGGTTGCCAATTTTTCTTTAGGGGAAAGGTTTTCTTCAGATGTATCCAGCCAGGGTGAGAGTTGATCATACAATGTCCCAAAGTTATCTAAGTCATCAGTGTTTTGTAGAATATCAATGACATTCTGAAACCACCTGTTTTGTTCGTTCAAATAATTGGTGCAAATCTCATTGGTCTCTATTGACGGGTTGTTTGCCTTATTTAGCTGAGAACAAAAGGTGTTGAAAACATCGACAATGGGTTTTTCGGAACCAAGGGGATTAGCTTTGTGACTTGGAAGGGCTGTTGTTCCAGAGATTTTAGCTCCGTCACTGCAGTTAAAAAACTGGCATTGTGGGTTGTTGATAATCATGGAATGGAAGAAACTACGGACATATATAAAAAGGGCATTACTCCATACGGAAGGACGGAAATTTCCTTCTACTTCTATGTTTAAATCCAGCATACCCAGGCCGCTATTCCAAAACGCATCATCTGCGGTTTTGTAAACAGATTGGCTTGAATGATGTTTGGAAGGGGTAACAGCCCCTAAATCGACGCCAAAAAAGTAAATTTCAGATACACCAAGACCCAAAGCAATTCGGCTGGAAAAATTAGCAACTGTTGGTCCGGAAAACGTAAGGATATCTTCTTGATCTGCGAATAATGTGGAAGAGGTTAATGTATCGCGATGAGCGAAAATTACATTATCAAATTCTGCTGGTATTCTTGGGTCTACTGTTGGGGAAGCGATTAAAGTAATACCGGAAAAATCTGAAATGCTTCGATGATTTTTGACAGCGTCATAAACAATCGGCTGATTCTCGGTTTCGCAGTGGACATGAGGTTTAATTCCAGCTCTCAATAACACCCCAAGCCCCGTTCCTGAACTTATGATAAGGGCATTGTCTTTATTACTGCGAATGGCCTCAATTGTTCCATCAAGAGAGGGTCCGCTCCCGATGATAAAAGCACTCTTATCTTTGAAGCTTTCAGGATTATCCTGAAATATGGTGTGTTGAATATTTGTGAGATTATTGATGCTGTTTTTAAACATCAGGCACTCGTCATCAAAGAAACCATCTGACATACCTAGGGAGGGCAGCATCTCTCTGAATAGGTCGTGGGTTTGGTTGAGCATGGGGCTGGCATAGTGCTGAATGCCGTATGACCCGTCGATAAGGCCAAAGTTCTTTCCCCGTAATGCCTTGAATATCTTATTGGCAAGCATGGCCGGGTCCGTATCTATCTCAACATGCACCCGTCCACCGCGTTTGTGCAGGGTCTCAAAAATTGGTTGCCAATCAAGAACAGACAAACTGAGCTGCAGCATTTCTTTGAATTGTTCGGCGACAACAAGTTCGCGCACATCAAGTTTTTCAATTAGTTCAGGTAAATGCAGGCCGAGCCCTAGCCCAAAAGAGACAAGGTAACCCGCGTCATTAAATAAAGGGGTGCTCACTCTATCTTCAGCGATTGGCCCAAATTCTTTAATCAGGTCCGTATAAACATTGGCTTCTCTTGAAACAAAGACACTATCTAGAGCAGGGAGATTTATGCAAAATCTATTTGGTTTCTCCAGGTAGGATTTTACTTGGGCCTGGCTAAAAGTAGTAGCCCCGCCTTGATAGAAATGACCTTGTCCGAGGTTTATGTTTAGGTCATGACCTTCGAGTGAGCCAACCAGTGTTATGGGTGGTTCAGGAAGGCTGCGAATCAAAGCTGCAACTTCAGCACAACCAAATTTTTCAAAGAGCTTTAAGTTTTGTTGGGAGAAATTCTTTGTCACGCTGTCAGTCGTTTCACTTCATTAGGTGGAAAGAACTCGAGCTTATATGTCAAAATAGCTCGAGAAAATTCAGCGTAAGAAAAGTTAACTTAAAAGGCTAAATAGCTTATACATTGGGCTTTTATTTAGAGAACTAAACATGTTCGTATAGTTGTTCTTCATTTTTGCAGCTGTCGCAACAGCATTGATCGCTGCTTCATACTGGCGGTTCATTTCTTCTTGGGCTGCCCCTACTGCTATTGCTTTTTCAATGGTGACATCGTTCTTTTCACTGTTCAGTGTTGAAGAAGAATTTATGGCCCGTTGTTCATAAAATTTTGCAACAGCCATTTCTGATTCATAGCGTGAAATCTGATAATCAATGATTGCCTTAGAAGCTACGAGGTCTTCCATAGCTTCAGTTCTTGCTGAATCAGTACTTAGATTATCATAGAACCAAGTATCAAAAACAGGTAGTCCATCGGATTTAAGGGTTCCGGTAAATGATTCTGGGCTGGCCGTATCAGGTGCAACTGTAAAGGTGATTTGGTCCCCTGTGAGGCTGTCCAATCGTAGGCCACCAATTAGGCCACCAACAGTGCTTGTTGGTTCATCAGGATAGGTGTCGTAGCGTTTTAGGGTTCCTGCAGAACGATCAAGGATCCAGGTTTTGCCGTCGCTATCAACAATACTATAGTCATTGTTAATAGAGGAACCTGTCACACTGATAGTTTCTTGATTAGGAGAAATCTTGTATTTCATAGTTGGTTCTGCAGAGCCTAAAAGGTTCGGTGCTGAAGACGAACCTTCAAGTGCTTGAGTTAAGCTTTTCATTTGGGCATCAAATGCGCTGGCATAGATGTCAGAATTGTAACCGTAGTCAGCATCGGTCTCGTCTAAGCCTGCCTTATTGACATTTGTCATCATGGCATCAATTGTGGAAGATACTACCCTCAAACGCCCAATCGTTGTGGAGAGCTTTGTGGTCGCTTCTCCAACGTCTTTCTCAATTTTAGCCCATTGCTCTTTTTCACGTTCAATAGAATTTATTTGAGAGTCAAAGGAACTGCCAACGGCTTCTCCTTTCTTCTGAGAAAGGAGCTTGTTCGCTGTTTCCATTTGCAAGGTAAGTATTGAGAAACTGTAATCGTTCCCTGCGGGGGGTGGGCTTAGTACGCTCATGATTTCTTCACCGTCCTTATAGTTTTCTACTACAAACAGTACGTATCTTTTAAATATAGTATCGATAGCCCAAAAAGTAAAGGTTCTCCAGGCTTTCAGCTATCCTATCCTCTAAACCTTGAAGAAATGTTAGCGCTAGGAGATTAACTTTTATACGCTTATTTAAAACGCTTTAGTCCTTCAGTATTTGGCGACTAATCAGCATGCGTTGAATATCGCTAGTGCCTTCATAGATCGTGGTGATGCGGGCATCTCGATAGATTTGCTCCACACCATAATCTTTGATGTAACCATACCCCCCATGGGTTTGGATCGCATCATAGCAAACTTTTTCGACCATTTCGGTGGCAAAGAGCTTGGCCATAGCTGCTTCTTTTAAGCAAGGAAGCCCTTGATCTCGAAGGCCCGCCGCGTGCCATGTGAGTTGTCGGGCCGCCTCAATTTGGGTGGCCATATCGGCAAGGCGGAAGGCAACCGCTTGATGTTCAGAAATGGGTTTGCCAAAAGTTTCTCGTTCTTTGGAATATTCCAAAGCAGCTTCATAAGCGGCACGGGCCATACCAAGGGATTGGGATGCGATGCCAATACGTCCAGCCTCTAGGTTTTGAAGAGCATATTTATACCCTTCGTTTTCTTTGCCGACCAAAGCAGAAGTGGGGACCCGCACATCATCGAAAGTTAGGAAGGTCGAATCCGAGGCTTTTTGACCCATTTTTTCTTCTTTGCGTGCACATTGAAAACCAGGGGTATCTGCAGGGATGAGAAAAGCGGAGATTCCTTTTGAGCCTTGCTCAGGGGTGGTGACAGCAAAGAGTAGAATTACATCAGCGTAGGAACCATTGGTGATAAACTGCTTAGAGCCGTTAATTATCCAGTCATCTCCGTCTCGAACAGCCCGAGTTTTTAGGTTTGAAGCGTCGGATCCTGCATGTGGTTCCGTTAGGCCAAAGGCACTGATGGCTTGGCCTTGAGCCAGAGGTTTCAACCATTGTTCTTTTTGCTCGGTCGTACCTTGTTGATGGATGATGTTGTTGACCAGCATTTGTACGCTGATCACAGTTGTAACTGAAGCGTCACCAACGGCCAATTCCTCTAAAGCCATGGAGTAAGAAACATAGGATGTCCCCGGACCACCCCATTCCTCAGGGATAAGCATTCCTAAAAAACCAAGCTCGCCCATTTCTTTAAGCGTGTCTCTTGGAAAGAAACTGTCCCGGTCCCATTCAGCAGAGAAAGGCTTGAGCTTTTCTTTAGCAAATTCCCTTGCCATATCCCGGATTAAAGTTTGCTCTTCAGTTGCAATCACGGTCATCTCCCTTGGTCATCTTTAACTTATAGGTGACTTCCTAAGTACCAAGAGAGGGTTGGTCAAGTCTGTAACGTTTGAAGTTCAATTGTTTGGAGTGCAAACTAGATGCTTAGCCGCATTTTGAATAACCGCAACTTGTGCAGGTGTCGCATCCTTCCTGACGAATGAGGGAGGGTTGTCCGCATTTATGACAACGGCGGAAGTTAGCCGTGTTGTTGAATTTGGTCTCGGTTGCCTCTTCTTCTTGGGGAGGGGTGATTTGAGGAGCGAGATTAACCACTGCTTTTTCAGCCATGGGGTCTTCGGTTGATGCTTCTCCCGTGCCGGGGAGGAAGCCGATATTAACCATATGATTTTCAATAACACCGCCGATGGCTGCCAAGAGAGACGGCACATATTTACCGCCCATCCAATGACCGCCACGGGGGTCAAACACGGCTTTCAACTCTTCAACAACAAAGCTGACATCACCCCCCCGACGGAAAACCGCAGAAATCATTCGTGTTAGGGCTACAGTCCAGGCGTAATGCTCCATGTCTTTGGAGTTAATAAACACCTCGAAAGGGCGGCGACGTCCATCTTGGATGATGTCGTTGAGGGTAATGTAAATCGCATGATCGCTCTCTGGCCAACGCACTTTATAGGTAGCGCCGGGTAAGGCTTCTGGGCGGTCGAGAGGTTGGAACATCTGATGGACTACAGCACCAATATCGGCAGGGTCTTTGGCAGCAGAGGTGCCAGGGGCTTCAAGGGGAAGCTCTTCCTGCTTATCATCAACATCTTTGGATTTGTTTTTGCCTTTAAGCTGTAAAACTGAACCAGTTACGTCGTTGGGTCGATAGGTCGTGCAGCCTTTGCAGCCAAGCTCGTAGGCATCCATATAGATGCTTTTAAAATCCTCAAAGGAAATATCTTCCGGACAGTTGATGGTTTTAGAAATGGAGCTATCGACATATTCCTGAACCTTGGCCTGCATGACCAAATGGTCTTTTGGCGTCAGGGATTGCGAGTCGACGAAGGCTTCATTGCGGGGGGCATATTCCCCCATTTCCCTTTTGTGAACCCGGTAAGCAAAGTCGGAGACTTCCTCTTCCCGGCGGGTACCATCAGGCATTAAAACATTGCGGGTATAGTTAAAGCTAAACACAGGCTCTAAGCCGGAGGACACATTGTCAGCAAAAAGTGAGATGGTGCCTGTTGGGGCAATTGAGGTCAGGTGGCTGTTACGAATTCCATGATCGGCTATTGCCAAACGGAGATCATCATCAAGAGATTTGATGAATTCCCCGGACAGATATTTTTCCGCATCAAATAGGGGAAAATGGCCTTTTTCTTTTGCCACTTCGACCGATCCCATATAGGCAGCTCGGCGCATGGTGCGCATCCATTCATCGGTCAGTTCAACTGCCTTTTTTGCCCCGTAGCGCGCCCCGCACATAATCAAAGCATCAGCAAGGCCAGTAATCCCAAGGCCAATACGACGTTTGGATTTAGCTTCCTGCTCTTGCTGGGGGAGGGGGTAGTTGGAAACATCAATGACATTATCCATCATCCGCACCGCCGTCATCACGAGTTGCGTTAGAGCGTCTAAGTTGATGTGGGCATCTTCGCTGAAAGCGTTTTTGACCATACGGGCGAGGTTGACCGAGCCTAATAGACAGGTGCCATAAGGGGGGAGGGGTTGCTCGCCGCAGGGGTTGGTGGCGTGAATATCTTCACAATACCACAGATTGTTTTGCTTATTGATACGGTCAATAAAGATTACCCCGGGCTCAGCAAATCCATAGGTGGAATGCATGATCTTATCCCACAAATCCCGTGCTTTAACGCTGCGGAACACGGTGCCATCAAAACTCAGCTCCCAATCGTCATCTTCCTTCACCGCTTGCATGAACGGGTCAGTAACCAGGACAGAGAGATTGAACATCCGCAGACGCCCAGGGTCGCGCTTGGCTTCAATGAAAGCTTCAATATCAGGGTGGTCACAGCGCATGGTCGCCATCATTGCTCCACGCCGAGAGCCAGCAGACATGATGGTTTTGCACATGGAATCCCATACATCCATGAAGGTCAGCGGCCCAGAAGCATCAGCCCCAACCCCATGGACACGCGCCCCTTTAGGACGCAGAGTCGAGAAGTCATAGCCAATCCCGCCCCCTTGCTGCATGGTCAGAGCGGCTTCTTTAAGGCTCTCAAAAATCCCCGCCATATCATCGGGTACATCGCCCATGACAAAGCAGTTAAACAGGGTCACTTTGCGGTTTGTTCCGGCACCTGAAAGAATGCGTCCGGCAGGTAAAAACTTAAAATCACTCAGAATATCGTTAAAGCGCTCAGCCCAAACTTCCGGTTCTTTTTCAGGCGATGCCAAATAGCTGGCAATACGACGCCAGGAATCCGCAATGGTCTTATCCACTGCTTCCCCATTCGCGTCCTTAAGACGGTACTTCATGTCCCAAATTTGCTGGGAAATAGATGCAACCTGCCCCAAAATAGCCTCCGCTAATATTGACTAAAAAAAGAAAGCCGACAGCGACTACCTTCTCCTCTTTTGTTTCAAAGAAACATGGAAATAGACCACACTCTCGAGTCCCTTAATCTAACCTCTATAGAGCCCAAAAGTCAATTAAATGTTCTTGCTATGTGCTCCACAGGGTTATCCAGAATTATATGGGAGTGGGAGTTAGATACGGCAAGGGAAAGAAGGTTTTATCCCCGAGTTTCACAGGGTGCTTTTAAACAAACATTCTAATATCCACATCGTGACCGGACTTGACCCGATTACGGACGCTTTCTTTATTATCCAATTTTGAGGTTAAAACCCCCGACTTATACAACAGCGAGCCACACGATTTTCCATACTCGTTACCACATAGTTTGGATCACGAAATATAGATATAAAGTTCTGACGACAGAAATGTGCTTACGTATTGGGCAGATCACACATCAGATCTGTGAACAATTGGGTGTTAAAATCATCAAAGGCGTCTTGTCCAGTAACCATGTGCATATGTTTGTTGAAATTCCACCCA
>JAPHRK010000053.1 GCA_026196105.1 Rhodospirillales bacterium
GACTTGCGTGATTGCTCCATTAACATCCCAATGATTATCATTGCCTGAGTTATCAGTACCTAAATGGTCTTGCTGGACTTCTAGTTCGAGTACACCCGTCATCTGATTTAAGTTGGTTGAATAACCCGTAGGGGCCGTTGCTCCAGCTTCCCCAGGAGACCCTGCTTTTGAATAAAGATTGCAACCAGTTGCACTAGAATTGTTTCGACCGCCTCCGCCGCCCGTGGTGTCAAAACCAACAATTAAATCTACACCGTCAACATCAAAATAAATCCAGTCAGTATACTTTTCTGAATTAGCGGGGATGTTTCCAGAAGATGCGTTGCCACCATCCCAAGTAAGTTGTACTTGATTTCCATCAAAGTCCCAATCATTCCCAGAACTGGCTTTACTGCCTATATAGAGGGCGGATACAGTACAAGCTGCATTTGATCTGGTATGATATTTTATTCTTACCTTACCACCTGTTTTTGTCGAGATATTTGCAGAAGTAACTTTTTGCCGTAGGGTGTAGTTATTCCATGTTGTGTCACCTGTATCAGTAAAGAAATAGGCGGAAAAATTTGTTGTATTTGGGTTAGAGAAATCTAAATAAAATCCGTTGCTTCCGTAAGTGCTTACATATTTCTTAGCTACCCAATCGCCATTACTAGAATACTCTGCAAAGGCATCAGGGGTTAAGGTTTGACCGTCAATTGAGTAAAAGTCTGCTAAGTAACCATCCCAATGTTGGAGACCTGAATAATAGCAAGCGATATAACAGGCATTACCATTAGCACACCAAGTCGAGGTTGAGTTTGAATCAACATTGGCACCACTAGCCCAAGTTTGCTGTTCATTATTTAAGTAAAGCTTCACCCTATCAACAGCCGATAAAGTGCTATCAAAAACCCATACACAATGGGTCCAATCGTTAGTGTCACGTTGCTTGGAATTAGAAACTTTAAGCGAATATGTCCCAGTTTGGTGTTCAGCAAAAATAGCATCTCCTGATTCCCATCCCACACTGTCGGGAGTTGTGGATGTGAATATTCGTTGCGTTCCACTTACTACTGGGTCATTTTTCTTAAACCAAAAACTAACAGTGACTTTTTTGGCATCAGTTTGTGTCGTGCTTGGGGTCCAAGTTAAGTAGCCCGTTGATCCATCAAACAAAGCACTGTTGAGGATTTCATAGTTTTTCTTACCACCCGACCTGATCAAAGGTTTACGCAACATTGACCACCTCCAGCGTGGTATAGCCCACGTGTTTGCGGATGATGAATTCGTTGACTTTATTCGCCGCCATGTCTGCCGTGCCGGAAATTTCAGTAAAGCCTGAGAGAGTAAGCGTATATCCCCCCGTAGCGTCGTTGGTGAGAAGAAGGTCAATATAGCCTTCTCCAATATCATCAGGGGCTGTTAAGGTAATTGAGGCCCCAAGGGTTCCATGTTGCTGAAGCCCATCAACACATTGCAATATTGTATTTGCACTTAAAGTACCAAGGCTTTTAGAAGCTTCAATCCGTGTGCTCTCATAAGTGACAAATTTTGGGTTATTGCTATCCGAAGCATCAAGAACAGCGATCTTGTCCGTGGGAGCTATTGCGACGGTAGTTTCGGTGCCGTTGAAAACACCATCGCTACCTGCAGGACCTGCAATGCCACTGAAACCAGTGCTATCGACATTGATTAAAGCTTTGCCATCGTTGTCCCAGATCAGAACCCTCCCCGGTTCAGCGGCGGGCAATGTGGTATCAACATCAGCTGGTGCTGTTGACGACAAGCGGAGGGTGCGATCTAAGTCGTCACTGACTTGCTGCAACGAAGCCGTTTGATAATCGAGTTCGTCATTCAGGGTATTGGCAAGAATATCCCCCCCTTCCTGAAAATCCGCGGTTCTTTGAATGGCGATATAACGACGAAGTGTAACAGTGAGGCCATCAGCAGGCGGAGTGTCAAAAGTAACTGTACCTCCCGCACTATTACCAGCCCCAGAAAGGGTGAAACCTGACGTTTGAAGAGCTTCACCAAAGTACACTTCCAAATCCTCATTTTTGAAGATTGGGAATGGGTATTGGAAAATATTTTGGCTACCATCAGTGATATATTGGACTCGTGGGGAAACATCCCCGATTTGAATATGATCGACCATTTTGCTTCCTATTTAATTGCTTTGAGGTTTACTTTCCGTTTGTTGTGATACCTTGTGTAATAAAGAGGCCCCTTGCAGACCTAACCTAAGGCCATCAGACAGGCTTGTCCCTTGAGGTTTAAGAAGATTATTTGCTTGAATTTCCTCAAGCCCTAAACCAAATTTTTTAGCTGAATCTTGGCGCTCCTGTTCGCTCTTACTCACAAGCCCAGCTAAGACAGCGCTTCCTGATCCACCCTGCCCAGCCCCATATCCAGTTGCGGACATACGCGCTCTTTTACTAGCAAGGTTTTTTTTGAGAACTTCTTTGCGTTTACGCTCTTCAATTTTATATGTTTCCGCGAGACGCTTATTTTGTATAGCTTCTTTCTGTTTCTGTGCATTACCTTGTCTTTTAGCCTGATTTGCACTTTCAGAAGCTGAAACAGCTGCGATAAAAAGTGATGCCGCTTGATATGCTGCGGTTTCCATAATTAATCTCCTATAATGATGATTTTATTTCTTCTGTGACGGAAAGAAGATTGAAAGGAAGAGGGGTGTCTTGTTCGATACGCCAAAGAGGATCAACACCCTCTTGTTGCCAACCCAAACCACGAACTTTCTTGTCACCAGAAAATGTTTGGGGCGCATCACCAAAAGCATCCACTCCAAACCGGCGGAAAGTGATTTGGCGATAACCAAGACCGGTATTGAGCCGAAGCGAAGACGTATCCAACATTCGAAATGTTGCGGAGACCAACCGCACTTTACTGCCTTGCCCTTGTCCGGTATTGGCCGGAGGTAAAGGCTCCACAATATGGGTATAAGCAAGACCCACCACCACATTTTTTGCTGGACGATCAAGGGTAATAGCACCAGAGCTAACAGTTACATCTGCATGCAGCGCTCCATCAGCAACGACCTTAACCGTCCTACCTTCCAAGTGGCCAAGCCCAGACCATACATCTGTCGCTATTTCTTCTTCACCAATTAAAGCAGCGTCCACCCCTGCATTGTCATCAAAGGTTTCAAGGTGGATCACGCCAGCTCGCTCTATAAGAAAATAAGTTTCCCCACCTGCAATCGCGACAGAAAGAAAGGTTCCATCTGTCTCAGAGCGGGTCCAAGCCGTTACTTGTTCTGAACGGTAGATAGTAAGGGTTGCCAGATGCCCATCGGCAGTTACCATATAAAACAATCTGATTTTATTGTTATAATCTTGATCGACGGGCCCTGTAATCAGATGCTTTGAAAGCAAAGCAAGATCTTTAGATTGATAGGCTTGCTCCATATCAGTAAAGAGGAATTCTCGAAGCTCGTTCCCTGCTCGCCCTGCAAAGAGGGTCGCCCCATCTACATCTTGTGGTGGGTTTGTGCGATCAACAGGCGATCCAATTCTGGTTTGCCGGTGAAGCTGGACGTTCTCAGGTGTAAGAGGGTCTCCTGAAACCATCCACTCAGCACCAGAAGTAAATACCTGTAAATGTCGTCCAGAGAATACGGCTCGGATTGCATTCACCTGATCTGAAAGGATCGAAAATTCGATAGATTCATCATCTAAACCTTCACCAAGGTCAAAGTTAAAGAGGTCTGCCGACTTAGACATCCAGAGGCGATTTGGTAGATCACGTGACCCACCTATAACCAATCGATCCTGATGGAAACAAACAGCGACAGGCCACCCTCGCAGCTCAGAAAAGGACTGTTCTTCCCAGTCGATGGTTTCACCATCTGCTAAGGTTTCAATCACCGTTGCAGTAGCAGATGTTGGAGAGGCAACGGCCGTAATTTCCACTTCTTTTTTTGAGATACGAAAACGGGTGCCAATGTGTTCATTAACAAAAACATCTGCTGTTGCGGTTAGGGTCGTTGTCCCTGTGGTCAAGCTGTAATTTAACTTGATGTCATCCTTGGCATATTTGTAATATGGTTGCCGGATAACTTCAGGGCTCCCTGAGACAATCTCTTCATTCAAAAAAACCCATTCAGTAATTGACCAATCGACATGAGATGTTCGTGTGATCTTACGAGGCTGCACATCGGGATGAACAACCAACAATGTGTCAGCGCTTTGTGTCCAATTAATTTGCGAAAGTTGAGCTTCAGTCCAAGGGGTGACAATATTGGCAACATTCACACCATCCTTATAAACATCCATCCTTAAATTAGTAAAAACCAGGAGGTAAACTTGCTCGGTATTGAACTCAAATGAAACCAAGCGCCCGGTACCAAGGATTGTATCTACATACCGTAAACCTGGTCGGCGAGATAAACCTCCCGTAGGGTGAAGGACGACATTACGAAGTTTAGCGGCCCCATTCACATAGGCTGTTAAATCCCCACGCCCCAACATTTGCGGCATAATCTCTCCACCGGTGAAACTATTTTTCTGTATTTTTGGCACAGGCATTATTGGCGGACCTCCGTAAGGGTGAAATCTTCAAAGCAACCCGGTGTCTCTTGTTGGGCATCAATAGTTTTTGCCCGACGAAGTTGCTTTTCTGCTGATTTGTCCAGGGCTTCTGCTCGAGATGTACTTTCAGTGAGAGGGAGGCAGAACTCTGCTGCTAAGCGGGCGATTAAAACTTGATCGAAAAAGGGCGGCCATTCAGATTCATTGGGGCGGAAAATATAAGACAACACCACACCGTCTGTATTAGAATGCAAACGTCGTTCAGCAATTCGATATTCTAAGCCACGCCCTTGGCCCAATGGACCTGCTGACAAAGCGCGTAAAAAATCGATAGGCAACTGATAAGCAAAGGTGAAATCAGCCACAGGCTGAACATTGAGTTTACCCAAGGTAATTTGGCCAGAAGCAAAATTCCATGGGTGGGAGGACAACAAGGCATCCCGGGTCGAAGGATAAAGATTAGCGGCGATCTCAGCTTCTGCTGTGCCTTCATTAAATGAAGCAATGCTGCTGGCACCTAGTTTAATCAGGGCGCGCGAACACAATGCGATGCTACTTAAAGCCATCGTCGATCTCCTGTCTTAATAATTTTGAAAAGGGGTAGGCGTTTATTTTAGTTTTTTTGCTTCCAAGCTTTGACGCCTTTTTCAGCAGAGCGCCCGATTACATAACCGCCAAGACCTAATTTCAGCAGATCCCACATATCACTAGGAATTTCTGCCAAAGGGGTTCCTAAGAGGGGGACGATTAAATAGTTGTTAGCAATAATGACCCCAAACAAACACATAAGCATAGGGCGCCAATTTCTCTGTAACCAGCTTTCACCCTGAGCTTCAGCAATAATAATTGAAGCCGCTGTTTCAAGTTCTTTTAATTCACCTGATAGAACTTGTTCCTGAATCGTTGCCTTAATCCTGGCGGCTTGGTCTTTGTCTTCAATTGCCTTGTCAATAACTCCAAACAAACCACCAACAAGGGGAGCTATAAGTGAAAGCATTAACCCTACTCCACATTATTGTAAAAAAGGTGATTGCCAATTTCAGCTGATGGGGCTTTTCCGCGGGCCCAAGCAGGGTTGATATCTTTATGGTGATAGTGTGTCGCACCCCGTGTCGGGTCGGTGATAGCACCATTGATTGCTCGACGCGCAATACGTAAACAACTAGAAAAAACCCTATTATTTAAGTTGGGGTCAGTAATTTTTTCTCTGTTTGGGTCGTTTACATTCCAGCAAGAAAATTGCCACGGCTTATGGCAAACCTTCTCAATAGAAGCTCCCCACCAATACCCGCCTTTTGTTTTTGCTTTTTGCACACGATTGATAATAACGCAGGCAACAGCTTCCTTACCCCGAACAGCTTCACCACGAGCTTCTCCATAGATCGTTCGCGCAAGGATATCTGTTTCTTGGGAAAATGTTTGTGTAATAGCTTTGGTCATGACTTACCTCCATTAATATGGAAGGGTGTTGAATCAAGTTTGTTTTCAATGCGCACTAAGTGACGGGTTAAACGTCGTTCAACATCTTTAAGGTGATGAAGTGAGGCATATGTCTTAGCCACTTCCAGCTTGTAGGCTGATAAGTTCTCTCTCAAGTGAGAGAGTTCTGCTTCTAAATGATCATGGAAATTCCTTAAAGAAACTTCACAATCCCGGCGTACACGCCACAATAATAAAAAAAGCCCGCCAAGGGCCGGCAGTTCGACAACCGTGATCCACCAGATCAGGTCAATTGACCATGTATCGTGCATTTTAATTTCTTTCTGATTCAGGAACCCAACAAAAAAAGCCCCCTCAGAAACTGAGAGAGCTTTCAATCAAATAGGATAGGGTTGTTTTATTTAAGTACTGGTATCCGCAACATGAGGTGTAATAGCTTCCCATCCATCTCCGGTGGCTACAATGCAGCTCGTACCTGTAGGTTGGGTAACAACAATAGTCCAACTTCCACTTGGAGAAGAGAAGACTTCAAGCATTCCTCCCCCTGAAGCTAACCCCATCGCCGTCGGGTTTTCTTTATAGGCTTTAGCCAGGGTCTTAATCACTTCTGAACGTTCACCACAAACAAAAGGAGAGGCCTTCACAGAACCAAGATATGGAACAGTTATGAAAATTAATAATACAAATAGCGTTCTATAAATTTTATTCATTTAAACCTCCATAGAGGATTGTATGTCTGCCCACCATATCCCCCAATATTGGCTGTTTTAACAACTTATTTAGAACCTCTAATTTTTCCCCTTAACCACGTATTATTAATTTCATTTGGCTTTTTAATTCTAATTTTCAAGGAAAACATTAGGCCATCTAAGTGGCTCACAAGATTGTGACGATGGGGTGGGGCAACGCCTCTTGAAGACATTGCTCCACCCCAAATGAAGATTATGCCGCCATAAAGTTGGGGGATACATGTCCGGCAATATCTTCAGTTTGGGTGATATTAATCGGTGTCCGTAACCCCGACTTGGGTCAAGTCGTTCACATCAACTACACCAGCAGCTACAGACGAGATCAAATGGATGCCTGCTTTTGGGGTGCCATCTGTATCCGTGTTTGCAAGAATCATATCACCAACCCGCACCATGTCGGCTGCCTCATTGAAATAGCCGGAACTATCTATTTCAGCAGTCGTATCAATCGACGTGTAGTGCCAGAGTGTGAAGCCATTTGCATAGGCAAGCACACTCAAATCATTAGATTTGTATGCCATTATTTAAGGTCCTTTTAGGGAATTAAAAAAAGGGGCAGTATCTTAATAGGACACTGCCCCCAAGTTAGAGCTCAAGGATTGAGTTCTTTTTATTAAACTTCCAGGCAGCGCATGGAGACAACACCTGTTTGATCGATAAGACAGGCACCCATGCTCATAGAAGTGTTGACAAAGTTAGAAGCCCGATCACCATGCCAGGTAACATCCGTTTTGATGTCCTGACCAACAGCATGACCAACGGCTGTTTTATGGTACCAATAACAGTAACGAATATTGCTGCCATCTTTGGTGAGGTTCGAGTGAGGCATCCACAAAGTACCGAGCCATCGTTTGGCTTGGGTACCCTTCCACGGAAGGTTGTCATCACCGACATAATCAGCATTGGCAAACTCTTCAATTTGCAACAAGTCACTCCACTGCTTCCAGCCAACAATAGCAAAGCGATTGCCATCATCAGGCACATCAGCTTCACCAAGAATTTCAAAGGCGTTTAGCACTTTGGGTTTGGTAAGACCGTCGATGCCGCTACCTGCATAGTTAGTACAGGTATCCAGTTTATCGATGATCATTTCATCAGTCTTGCGACCAAGTGCATAAGCACCTGCACGAGAGACCACGCCCATTTCATCGATGTTATTTTTAAGTACATCAAGACGATCAACCCAATCACCTGCGTAGTAATCAAAAAGCTGACACTCAACAGGTTCATGATCAATAGTCATCACGGGCACTTTGCCGTGACGTGCTTTGGTTCCAGCGATCCCTTTGCCTACCTTTTGGAAGGTTGTGGTAGCGCCTTGGATGCTATCTTTGCTACGCACGGTATTACGGAGCTTAGAACCCATCTGTTGGTAATTGGTGTGCACTTCAGCTTGATAGTGCTTTGTAAAACTTTGAATGATGCTTTCAGACATCTTTGTCTGTTCCTTTCAAGTAAAAAGACGTGGAAAAAGCACCCCCCAATCCGGTTGTGGCTAAACTAAAAGCCGCCGGATTTGGATGCGAATGGGTCCCACCAGGCCAAAGACTTTGGTTATCCAATGGGTAAAAGAGATAAACGAAGGCATAAAAAAACCGGCTTCAAGAGCCGGTGGTAAAATCTGGACGCAGCTGTATTGCCCGCCAAGAACAATTTAGGAAATCAGGACAACAAAGTCAAGGATTATTTTCCTAATAACCTTTTATTTATTCCAAAACCCAAGAATATCACCGAAGCTGCTCACCATATCATGTGGGTCTTTGTCTTGAGCTATTTTGCTGAAGGCATTTTCTGTCTTAGGACCAAGATCCCCATCGGTTTTAATTGGTTGCCAATCTTGTTTAAATAGCTTGCTTCCTTGTTCGTTAAGATCATGTTGTAAAGCTTCACCCCAAAGGGTTGACCTTCTGCCGTTGGAGAGGTTCTTGCTCATGGATTTAGCTTCTTTGCCATAAAGAGGTTCGACAGCTTTATCTACCGCTTGGTAGAGGGGGAAGGGAGGTTTCCTATTAACTTTGGTTTGTTCAGTAAATTTAGCAAGCCGTCCCATGGCCAATCCGTCTTTAATCTTCTCTACCCCGTGATCACTCACATAACCCTTAAGGGCACGAAGTGTCTTAGGACCAAAGAGACCATCTAACTTAAGCTTCGACGGCTGTACAAAAGATGTATTGAGCTTGCTTGAAGCTTTTTCATTGTGGGGCGCTTTAAGTTTTGAGGCTAATAGGTTGAGCCCTTCTTGCAACCCTTGAACTGTTTGCGTCTTGCCATCCGTCTTCGCCGCCATGCCAAAGGCTTTGCCTAACTTCTGAACGGCTTGCTCCATAGGTTCCCCATTACCAGCTTTTGGCTCTTGTTTTTCTTTAGGGGGTTTAATTTTCAGTTCAGGCTCAATCATCTTCCCTATTGAATCATACTTAGCTGACTCTGTGCCATAGTGACGATCAAACCAGTTCTTCACCGTATAAACCGCTTTCTCTCTCCGAGGGTCCGTAGAAGACTGATAGGCCGGAGTTTTCATCAAATCATAAACTTCATCTTCCGTTAGGTCTTCCATCTGTTTACCCAACAGTTCATCCGCCTGATCCCCAGGTATATTCATTTGTTCCTGAAACCACTGGGAATAAGCTTCTACTTCTTTGTCTTTTTGCGGTAAGGTAGATTTTCTGAGGTAATCATCATCTTCTCCTCCCTTGAGTTCATCATCATCCGCACCACCTTCAATAAGATCATTTTCTTTTGATGGCTCTTTTACAGCCCCGTCATAACCTTCGATACCGTCATCATGAAGGCCCTTTGCATCTTCCTCTTCCCTTTTCATCCGATCTTGACCAAATTTAAAGCGGGAGTATGAGGCACCCGCGTTTACCTTTCTTCGTTGCTCTTTGGACAAATAATCATCCACATCACCCTTAAGGCCTGCTTTCTTAATGGCTTCGTTGGCAAAATCCACACAATTCCGATCATTGAGGCTATAAAACTCCCAATCCTTCCCAGGTTTTTCGAGAAATTTTTTTGCTTTATCAGCTTCTTCTTTAGAGAGAGAAATTGGTTTAGAAGAGAGGTATTTTCCTATTTCACCTAAGCGCTTACTATCATCTTTTGATTCACCTTTTGTCTGACTAGGTGATTCAGAAAATTCCGAATGGTCTCCAATTTCCTCAGGACCAAATCCACGTACTGCTAAAGTTTTTCCTTTGGGATCTTTGATCTCCATGAAAAAATGACCAACAATATTATTAACGGTGTGGATTGTCATAGTGTACTTACTCATTACAAACCTCTTTGGTTAGAGCATAAAAAAAGCCGGACACAAATCCGGTTTTGAGATGCACTTCTGTTTCTTTTGCATTAAGCCCCCAAAATTAGGGGAAGGCCTATCTTCATGTTAATAAGAAACTCTTCTTAGAGTTTTACGCACCAAACAACCCCATCTCTCTACAAATCCGGGCCGCAAACACTTCCGGGTCTGCTCTTTTCGCCAAGGAAGAGAAAGCCGCTTCAGTTTTAGGGCCAACGATGCCGTCTTCCTTAAGGTTTCTCCACCCCCCCTGCCCACAAATTTCAACACCATTATCATTCATGGTTCCTTGCAAAGCTTCATGCCAAGCTTTGTAAGTTGGCCTGGGGTGCCTACTTGGTTTATGCCCGAACAATGGCCCTACCGTTTGGTCTATACGGCTTTCAAGCCCAATGGCATCACCTCTTCGTTTGGCATCGTCAATTAAGCGTTTGAAGGCTCCGAGAGCGAGGGCGTTTTCCGTATTACTTTTCCCTTTTTCAATGAGAGAAGAAAGCATTGCGTCTTTTGTCTTTCTACCAAAAACACCATCTTCCTTAAGCTGAGGAGCAAGGGGTTGTCTTTGGGTCAACTGAGGCATCACATTCAACCCAGTTTGCAAATTCCCAACCGCTTGAGACAGGCCTTTTTGCACTGCCATTTGAGCCACCATTTTACCAATTTTATCCATCGCTTTTGGCAGTTCATAACCATCAGATGTTTTTACAGGAACGGCTCTTTGGTTCGGAAGAGTTTTAAATTTAGGCTGAATCATTTTTCCAGATGAATCATGGCGAACAGGTTCATTACCGTAGTGATGCTCAAACCAGCTTTGCACTTTACTAAAAGCCCGTTTCCGTTGGGGTGAACCGATAGCTCCATAATCCTGACTTTTCATAACTTCAAGAACTTCTTCTTCAGTCCAATCTTGTGGCTGTTTAAGTAAAAGCTCACTTCCTTTATCCAAAGGTTTACGCAGCTCTTCCATAAAGGTTTTAATGTCGGCAGGTGCTTTATTTTGTTTATTGTTACGAGGCATAGTAAATCTCCAAAATTTGGCATAAGAGTTCTGCCGAATGGCAGGGCAAAAAGGGTTAAAATGATGCGTTCTACTTCGTCAGGAGAGGGGGTGTAGAAAAGAAGAAAAACCACACCCCCTCTCGACAAAGGGAGCCACGCTAATAGGCGCCAGTGCTACGGCAAGGGGAGAAAAAGCCGCAGGCATGTCGCTGGGTCGCGCTCAACCTTTGTTCGGATACAGCCTTTCGAAGCCTTTCTGAACACGTTTCACCAAAGCTGGGTCACGATCTCGCCAATATTTGGGATCAGCCATAATTTTGCGAAGCCCTTCTTCGCTCTCATATCCGCTTGGAATATCCCCACCATTGCTAAGGCTCGGCTCATCGTTCTCCATCATGGTTTTGAGGGCAACAATTCCTTCATGTGAAGAGCTTAAGGCATCTAGAACTTGAGGGGGGAGGTTTGCCTTTCCCCAAGTTTCAAGTTGGTGAGAAACGTGTCCCCATTTTTCCTCGCCCCCAAAGTGCTCAATCAATCTTTGGCTCTGAATTCCTTGGTTCATCTGTTGGCTTAACTCTTTAACCATGGGCATTAAAGCTTCATGGGCAAGGTTATAAACAAGTTGCGCCTGGGATTTACTAAATCCAGCGGAATGGAGCCGCGCATTGACCTCTGGAGAACTTTGCAAAAGCTCATGGGGAGGTGCAATTTCATACCCATCAGCATCACCTGGAACATCACTTGCGGTTCCCAAACGTTTCTCAAGTTCACTGTAAGATTGGGCTAAAGCATCAACGCGCGCCTCCCCTTTCTCAGGGTCCCAGAACTTCTCAGGCAAAAATTCAGGTCGGGATACTTTGTTCTGTTCGTTAAGGTTCTCATCCTCATTCTCAAAGTAGTTTTGTTCATTAGACATTCATTCTCTCCATAATTTAGTTATTTGCTGAACGTCCTTGTTCAGTCAGGTTATCAATGTAGGAAACAAGTTGGCGCTGTCCCTCAAGGTGCCTAAGCATTGAATCAGTCGCATTTGGACCAAGAGTTCTTTCAAGAGTCAGTGTTTTTAAATGGGCCAATACCTTTTGCCCTTCTGGAGTGGAGAAGCAACGAGCAAAGAAACGTTTAGCGTCCCCCTGCATTTGATCACTATTTGTTCTTGAATTTACTTTTAAATCTGAGGATTGAAACCACTCCCAACCACCGGCTTCATATTGAAATTTCTCAGCCATCAACTTGCTCATCACCGCCTCCCATCATTTGCCCAACAACCCCTTTTCCAACGTCTAAGAGGTTTTCCATTCCTGGTATTTCTGTGATTTTCGAAAGATCCGGCATTTGATTTCCAGCCACATCATCAACCGTTTTTATTAATTCATCCGGCACGCCATAAGCTCGTCCAAGCCACCTTGCTGCAGCGGGTTTGTCAATGACACCAACAGCTTCAGGTCCCATGGAATTGACCATCTCAATCCACTTCAAAGCTGCTTCTGCTTCTTCCTGAGCCTGACGACGAGCGAGAGGGGAGTTGTATTGGAGATCAATCAGGCGGCCATCAACTTTCAAACTCTGAATTTCCCCCCGGCGAGATAAAATTGATAAAGCTCTCAAGACGAGCGGTGTTAGTAATTCAACTTGCAAACGTCCATAAGTAGCCCCTAGTAATCGGGCCATTTCAGCTGTGCGTTCAATGACTTCTGTTGCTGTCATCCTAGGTGCATTAATCTGCCCTAATTTATCTGCGAGCAAAGCACGCCTAATATTCTCTCGCAGTTCATTGAGAACTAATTGTGAGACATCAAATTTACCTGGCGCTTCTAAAGGTGTGAGACCAGATGAGCCAACAGCTTTTGGAATAATTGCTCCTGGCGATAATTTTATATTTGCTGGATTAAGCACACCGTCATCATCTGCTTGCCAAATTCCAGTCACAGAAATTGATGCATTTTTAAGGACGAGCTCAACAACCTTATTCGCAGTTTTAATATCTGGTAATGCTTTCATAATTGGCGATCTGCCATAAACTTCACCGGGAGCTTTAAGCCATCTAAAATTTATGAACGGCGAAGAGCGAAACTTACCTTTTTTAAGGACAATTGGCTCTCCACTGAAACCAGCATCATCCTCAAGAAGGGCAACGTAATTGTAGCCACCTTTTCCAGGGTGAACCGCTTCAATTACATTGAACTTTGTTTGTTGGTTATCTTCCGCTCTTTTTATTATATCTTCTGGAATTTTTGCGTCACTAAATCGGCCCTTCAATTGAACCAGAGTCATTTCTGTACATCGGTAGGTAATATCTAGCTTACCAGACGGTCCTTCTTCAAAAGCGACCTGTGACAAAGGAACAGCTGTGAACCTTAAGGCAGATGGCTCCCCTGGAGCACTTTCTTCAACGAGAAGACATGCTGTTCCAGCAATAATCAGGTCCAAATAACATTGATGAATTTCAACAGCAAAGTTTGACCTATCGAATTGAGATTTAAGAGTCAGAGTGGCTTTTTCTAATTTTCCCGATATAGCATCACGCTCTTCGGGCTCGATTTCCGGGCCTCCTGTTAGGCCAAACCAGCGAGACCAAGGCGGGGTAAGTCGTGCAAGTAGACTTGCAGCTAATTGGTCTGCGGCATCAGGGGCCGTACCATCAAATAATTTATCTGTTTTTTTGCTGCCAGGAGCTGATTGATTATCAAAGCCGCCACGTTGAGGAAGAACATAATCATAACACTCCCTCCAGTGACTCTCCCAGGTTTCACGTTTGGCAACGGCCCTACGATAACCCTCAATAATTTTCTTTGGGTCGATATCTTTCATTTCATTCTCCCAACAAGGTTTTCTTTTGGTCAGCCATAGGCGCCAAAAACCCCTTGGCACTGGTTTTAATGGTTGACGAGCGTCCTCGCCGACGGCGAATTTGTTCATCAAGACGCTTTTGTCGGGCCTCTTCTTCCGCAGTATCCTCTACAGGAAGGGGCGGTGGTGGTGGGGGCGAAGAAGACGATCCAAACATTCCCATGGTTTTTCCTTTCTAGGAGTAAAATTCAGGCACAAAAAAACCGGCTCGAAAGAGCCGGTGATAAAATATGGGCGCAACTGTACTGCCCGCCGAAGACAACTTAGGGGATCAGAACTATAAAGTCAAGGAATATTTTCCGATTATATCTTTTTAGGAGGCTAAATCTTCTCCAGCAAGAGCCTTGCTGATCAATTCCTTGGTTTCGTTTATGCCATAAAGGGCAATAAAAGAACCCATGCGAGGACCTTCGGATTGACCTAAGAGAATTTCATAAAGAGCTTTGAACCAATCACGGAGATTCTCAAAGTTGTTCTCTTTCCCGACCGTATAAACTTCTGTTTGGATATCTTCAGCAGGGGCATCCACAGGGAGGGCATTCAATTTGCCAAGTAAATCCTTAAGGGCTGCTTGCTCTGCGTCTGTAGCATTACGGTAGTTTTTATTAGGTTTTATAAAATCCCGGTAATAGTTGATGGCAAAGCCAACCAAGCTATCAAGGATCGGAGCATTCTCTGGCGACAAGTTAGGACGGTAACGAGAGATGAAGTGCCAAAGAACCGATTTATCCTCTGAGTGACAAACGCTGGCAAGGTTGAGCAAAATATTATAGCTCAAAGTTTCTTCACCTGGCGGAAGCTCCCCACCATGGATATGCCATGCCGGACTATCGAGTTGCTTTTTCTCTTCCAAACCATCGAACTTAGCAACGTGAGTTAGATACTCATCGACACTTTTAGGAATAATATCAAAGTGGAGCCGTTTGGCTGTTTTTGGTTTTTGGAACATGAATAGGGAAAGGCTTTCTGGTGGCGCGTAACGAAGCCATTCTTCCATGGTCAGGCCATTGCCACGAGATTTTGAGATTTTCTCGCCGTTCTCATCCAAGAACAACTCATAAGTCAGATTAACTGGGGGTACACCCCGAATAACACGACAGATTTTGCTTGAAAGCTTGACCGAGTCAATCAGGTCTTTACCCGACATTTCATAATCAACGTCCAGAGCTGCCCAGCGCATGGCCCAATCAGCTTTCCATTGCAGCTTACACCGGCCGCCCGTTACGGGGGTCTCAACCTTAGAGCCATCTTCGTCTTGATAAACAATAGTACCAGCATCAACATCGGTTTCAAGTACAGGAACCTGAAGCACTTGTCCGGTTTTTTGGCAAACGGGCAGGAAAGGGCTATAGGTTTCCCGGCGTTCCTGACCCAGAGTTGGCATAATAACGTTTTTAACGGCCTCATAGTTCTGCAAAATCTTTAGCAAGGTCTCATCAAAAGCACCAGATTGATACATTTCCGTTGCGCTTTTAAATTCATAATCAAAACCAAACTGGTCGAGAAAAGCACGAAGGCGCGCATTGTTATGGTGACCAAAGCTTTCATGGGTTCCAAAAGGATCTGGAATAGAGGTCAGAGACTTTCCAAGGTGTGGCTCAATAATTTCTTTGTTAGGCAGGTTGTCAGGAACTTTACGCAAACCATCTAAATCATCAGAAAAAGCAAAGAGTTTGGTAGGAATATCTGAAAGCAACGAAAAGGCTTTGCGCACCATTGAGGTCCGCGCCACTTCACCAAAAGTCCCAATGTGAGGCAAGCCAGAAGGTCCGTACCCAGTTTCAAAGAGCACATAGCCTTTATCCGGGACCTTATCACCAATCCGCTTAAGAAGACTTCGCGCCTCAGCAAAAGGCCAAGCGTTTGACTGTTGTGCAAATTCCCGTTGGTCTGACATAACTTTCTTCTTCCTACAAAAAATCCAAATTCTGGACGCGGGAACTTAGGCCTGAAAGCCTTGCAGGTCAACCGAGGAACACTTGACTAAAAGAACTCTACTCCTTGGTCTCGTAGTGCTTTGGGAAAAAGTCCCGTACGAATTCGCTGTCCGTGCGATAAGCATAACAAGTATCAAGTAACCCAGGCTCTAAACTGCGCTCTTCTGCGGGGCGGTTGACCTCACCGTCAGGTTCTCTTTCAGACCACATAGCTTGCATAGCTGCTGTTGCCATTTGCGCCAGCATTTCAACTAGGTGTGTACAACCTTTTCCATGCCCTACCCGCTTGCGAACTTCACGATTCCAACCGGGGCCAATATGGAGACCAGCCAGTTCAGCAAAGTTTGGCTCAACCTGATGGCACAATCCATGAGCACCAACATCGAGTTTAGCTTCAGACTTCACAATATTCATTCCTGTATCAAAGGTCAGGCGCAGCCACAGATCATGAATCGGTTCTCCCGCAGCCCTGTGAGAATCCAACATATGGTGAGGGAAAGGCTTCACATCCATAATATGCCCCTCGACATCATAACAATCGTCACTACGACGATAGACCTTGAGATCAATGGTACGGGTGTGAATTAGGTTACGGTCGTCAGCATGAGAAAGAGGCAATGCCTTCTCCTATTATTGTTAAACCTGTTTCCGCCTCACCCCGAAAAGAGCTTGCGATTTGCAAGTGATTATACAACGATAGATCAAATCCTCTAGCTACAATTTTATATTGAAGGAAATATTATGCTTTCCGGAAAAATTATTCTCATCACTAATGCCACCCATTTCGTCGGCCCAACAGCAGCCCGCACCTTGAAAGCAGAAGGCGCAACAGTCATCTGCCATGACTCAGACTTTGATAATGAACAACTGCGGTCTGACTTTGAAAAGGAACAAGGTGTCAGTGATCTTGTGGAAGCATCCAACCCTGCCGATGTCATTACTGAGGCACTCGGTCTCCATGGCAGGATTGATGGTATTATCTGTAATGATGCCTTCCCTGCCATCCGCGCCAAAATTGAAGATGCTAAAGCCGATGATATGCGCGCCGGACTCGAAGCGCTCGTTACTTGGCCCTTTGAACTCATTGGGGCTGCTGCTCCCAAAATGAAAGAACAAGGAGCAGGAAAAATTGTCTTTGTCACTTCAGCGGCTCCGATCCGCGGCTTAGCCAATTACACTATGTACGCAACCGCCCGTGGCGCTACCAATGCGCTCACCAAATCCCTCTCCCTAGAACTCGCTCCCAACAACATCCAGGTTAATGCCATCGCCCCCAATTATATCGAAAATCCCACCTACTTCCCACCCGAGCTTCTTGCTAACGAAGAAGCCATGAACAAAATGCTCAAAAACATCCCCATGAATCGCCTTGGCAAACCCGAAGAAGTAGCAGCCTTAATAGCTTTTGCGGTTTCTGACAAATGCAACTACGTAACGGGTCATGTTATTCCGATTTCAGGGGGATGGGTCTAGAAGGCTGTTAAGGGTAAATTGAACAACAGGTCCATCCTCAAAACAGCTCGTATTCACCGAGATTCCCTGTCCCGTGACAGCCAGAACTCAGCTTCAATTTTGCTTTCAAACACTTTGCTTTTTCCGGGCGTGAAAACATTCACCAAAGTGGTATAGAGAGTGCCTAATATGACTCGCCCTTTTTTTGGGCCAACAACAAATGCCGAGTCACCTTTGCGATCATCGTTCTCTTTTATATGTCTTGAAATTTTGAAAATTTCTGAATGCCCAATTTCGACTTCAGCAATATCAGCAAAATTAAAAATAGCATCGTAACCAGGCTTCTCGATTTCAATAGCAGAGAATGAATCTGCGATGCCTAGAAGAAGGTCATAATCAACAATACCTGTTATATAAGCCTCTAAAATATTGTCGGCTAGCCAGATATATTCAACATTATCTCGCACCACGGTAACCCCAAGAACAATTTTGTTTTTTTTGCAGCCTAAAGGCTTTAAAACATTTAATTTATATTACTTAAGGGAGCCATGAAAGAGCAAGACTTTATAAATATAAGCACAAGAGTTTCGGGTCTTTTGCTTATCTACTCTTTGGCTTAAGCACCAACATCTTTATTATATCTTGGTAGAGAAACTGTTCTTCTACTAATTCCAGGCCAGCTTCATCAGCATATTGTTCCGTCTGGCGGTTGAATGTTGCTCCATACATGAATTTCACCCAAGGAGCCCAGAGGGCCATGATAAAGCGCTTAAAAGGGCGGTTTGAGTAAGCGTATTCGAGAATGCGGATTTCACCGTCCGGTTTGCAGATACGATTGAGCTCTTGGAGGGCACCAAGTTGCAAGGAATCATCCAAGACGCAAAAGAGGAATGTAGAGACGATGACGTCGAAGTGAGCATCAGGGAAAGTGGTTTCCAGTACGTCCATTTCATGGAGATCGACCTTCCCCATCTTCAAACGGTCTCGTCTCGCCCCTGCCCGGACTAGCATGGCTGGGCTAAGATCGATCCCGGTGACTTTCTCCCCCACGGGGTAAAAGGGCATATTGCGTCCGGTCCCTACTCCGGCATCAAGGACACGTCCTTCAATATCTCGCCATATAGCTCGTCTTAAAGGACGGTAACGACCATACTCAAAAGGCAGGTCAAGTAGGTCATATAACCGAGCAACATGATTATAGACTGTCCGTTTAGTCATCTGCCCTGTCTTTGGCTTGGCGACGAAATTTCATGAAGCTTGAGATAATACCACGCCAAGTTTTTACTTCTTGCTCAGTCATTTTCGCCCTTTGAAAAACATTGCGGATGTTGTTGACCATGGATTGGCGTTTTTCAGGGGGCCAGAGAAAACCGGTATCATCAAGGGAGCTCTCCAAGTGTTCAAACATGCCAACAAGCTCGTGTTTATTGGCATGGCGAGTCTCACCTCTGAAATTCTCTTGCTCTTCCGGAGTATCATCCCCAGATTGGAACCATTCATACCCTGTCAGTAGAACAGCCTGAGCTAAATTTAAGGACATGTAAGCCGGGTTCAAAGGCACCATGATGGTAGTATCGGCAAGGACCACATCTTCATTAGTTAAACCCGAAGATTCCCGACCGAAGAGAACCCCGCATTTATCTCCGCCGTTAATTTGTCCTCGCATGCGACTTGCCGCTTTACGGGGTGTGAGCACCGGCTTGCTCATATCTCGACCCCGAGCTGTTGTGGCATAAACATGAGTAAGGTCAGCGATGGCTTCTTCAGTGGTGTCAAAAATCCGCATTGTATCCAACAGGATATCAGCCCCGACTGCCGCTGTTGTGGCTTTCTCGCGAGACCAGCCTGGACGGGGGTTAACCAACCGCAAATCTGTCAGGCCACAATTAAGCATCGCCCGGCAGACCATGCCAATATTCTCACCAAGTTGAGTACGGACGAGAATAATTGCCGGGCCATCTTCACAGTATTTTGTGGCGTCGGCTTTAGGAAGTCGATCAGCGCCGCTCATTAATCTAAAGAGCCACCAGCGGGCGTGCCATCACGGTACAGTTTGTAAACCAGACTATCACGCAAAGCTTCATAAGAAGCATCAATAATATTGGTGGAAAGCCCAACCGTGCTCCACCGATTTCCGTGACCATCATCGGTTTCGATCATCACTCGGGTCAGGGCGGCGGTGCCGTCACCAGTGGTCAAAATGCGAACTTTATAATCCACCAAGGTCAAATCTTTGAGACGAGGATAAACGGGCTGCAAGACCTTACGAAGGGCGGCATCCAAGGCATTAACCGGACCATTACCTTCGGCAACCGCCATATAACTTTCACTCCCCACGTTCAATTTAACTGTCGCTTCAGAGAGGGTAATCAAGTCGCCTTTTGCATTCCAACGCCGCTCATCAATCGCCCGGAAGCTGTTAAGTTTGAAGTAGTCTGGCACTTCTTGCAAAACGCGATGGGCAAGAAGCTCAAAGCTGGCATCAGCGCCATCATAGGCATAGCCACCATGCTCCCGCTCTTTA
This sequence comes from Rhodospirillales bacterium, assembly GCA_026196105.1. Classification (GTDB taxonomy): domain Bacteria; phylum Pseudomonadota; class Alphaproteobacteria; order Rhodospirillales; family JAPHRK01; genus JAPHRK01. The sequence continues at coordinate 19,779 of JAPHRK010000053.1, forward strand.
ACCATCTCAACCAGGCGATTCACTTTCTTGCCTGACTCACCGGTGGTTAAAGCTTCTACATCCAAGCCAATTTCTCTAAATCGAGCAATGATGTTTGAGCGTCCAGCTTGATCAGAAATAACAATATGGCGGCGGTTACCAACGAGATCAGGGACAATATGCTCGTAGCATTTTGGGTCTTTCTCAACAGCTGAGACATGTAACCCGCCTTTATGAGCAAAGGCAGAGTCACCCACATAAGCCGCGCCTCGGTTTGGCGAACGATTAAGGCGCTCATCCAGAACACGAGAGACGTGGGTAAGTTGGGTTAGATCATTAGCTGTAATGCCCGTCTCATATCCCATTTTTAATATAAGTGATGGAATGATTGAGATAAGGTTAGCGTTACCACAACGCTCACCCAAGCCATTGAGGGTTCCCTGCACTTGGCGCACGCCGACCCGAACAGCGGTGAGCGAATTAGCAACTGCATTGCCTGTATCATCGTGGCAATGAATACCCAAATGAGACCCAGGAACAACCTTGATTACTTCACTAATAATTTCTTCGATTTCGTGAGGGAGAGTTCCCCCATTTGTATCGCAAAGCACAACCCACCGAGCACCAGCCTCGTAAGCTTCTTTACAGCATTTTAATGCATATTCAGGGTTTTCTTTGTAGCCATCAAAAAAGTGTTCAGCGTCATACATGACTTCGCCGACTTTAGTTTTGACGTGTTTGACACTATCACCAATCATGGTGACATTTTCGTCCAATTCAATTCCGAGAGCGACCCCTACCTGGAAGTCCCAAGATTTGCCCACCATAGTAACCACATCAGGTTGAACATCATAAAGCGCTGTTACACCAGGATCATTTTCGACACTACGCCCTGCGCGCCTCGTCATACCAAAGGCAGCAAATTTTGCTTTATGAAGATGTGGAGGATCTTTGAAGAAAGCATCATCGGTAGGGTTAGCACCAGGCCAACCTCCTTCTACATAATCAATTCCCAAACGATCCAGCTCTAATGCTATGGCTGTTTTATCGGCAACGCTAAAATTAACGCCCTGGGTTTGAGCACCATCTCGCAAGGTGCTATCGTAGAGGTATACGCGTTTATCTTCGCTCATTTTCTTCAATGCTCGTTGGGTTAGAAAGGGGGCAGAATGCACAATTTGACCCTCGGGCTCAAGGTTCGACAAACTTTTATTATTAATCAGGTATTCACAGTTTGAAAAAAAGCCCGTAAACTAGAGGCAACAAAATACAAATAAGCAGAAATTAAAATGAGAAACCAATAAAAATGGCGGAATCGGTAGCCACAGAAACCACTGAGGCCAGTGCTTCTTTTAAGGCATTCCAAGAAAAGGTGCGGGGAACAAATATTGACGAGCAAACTTTGCTCGCAACAGATTATCTTAATCACTTCAACGAAATCGTTATGTTGATTGATATGCTCCCTATGATGCCCGATTGCTTGGAAGATGCTTTAGAATGGAAACCAAAGAGCTATCAGGAACACTTTCAGGACAGTACTTTCTCAGACAAAGAGTTAGCTGTTGAAGCCTACGACCATGTCCCAGAAACTTTTAAGCTCGCCTTTGAGGGGGTTGTCGAGAATCTCAATGCTCTCATTTTAAAAACTCTCGACCGTGTTTCTCAAATGATTGCGACAGAAGAATTAGAACGCATGTCGGTGATGGTGCCCGAGTACACCCGCAAGATTCAACGCCTCCAAGATGCAGCAGACGGAATTATCCATGGCGGCACCCAAACCATGGAACAAGATGAGATTGATGCCCTTCTTGATGATGGCATTGAACCTGAGGCTGAGCCTGCAAGTGGCGGACAAGCCGACATCGATGCTCTCTTCGATTAGCTCCATAAGCAGATGTCCCCTTTCTCCCTATCAGGTAAAACAGCTTTAATTACGGGAGCTTCGCGCGGTCTTGGCTTTGAGATGGCAAAAGCGCTCGCGAAAGCTGGTGCACTTGTCTTGATTAATGGCCGTAACATTAAGTCGCTAAACACAGCTATCGACCTTATTAAGGCTGAAGGCGAGAAAGCTGAGGCCATTGCTTTTGATATTGCGGACTCCAATGCCCTTGAAGCTGGTTTTGATAAAATAAAAACCGATCATGGTGGCCTTGATATTCTCATCAATAATGTTGGGCTTCGTGATCGCAGGCCACTCTTTGAGTTTGAAAAAGAGGACGTCGCTAAGCTTCTTAATGTCGACCTAGTGGCACCCTTTATGGTGGCCCGCCACGGTGCAGCCTTGATGATAGAAAATGGCCAGGGTCGCATTATCAACATAACCTCAATAGCCGGACCTCTCGCTCGTGCAGGTGATGCTGCCTATACAGCAGCCAAGGGAGGCCTTGAAGGATTAACCAAAGCGCTTGCCGCTGAGCTCGGTCCAGAGGGCATCAATGTAAACGCCATTGCTCCGGGGTATTTTGCCACTGAAACCAATGCTGCGATGGTTAAGGATGAACAGACTCTTACTTGGTTAAAGGGGCGGACCTCTTTACAACGCTGGGGGCAACCTGAAGAACTGGGCGGTGTTGCCGTTTTCCTCGCCTCCCCTGCGGCCTCCTACATTACAGGGCAAACCATCACTGTCGACGGCGGTCTGTCCTCTCATTTTTAAATAATTTATAAGTTTTTTTTACTCAGCAGGCATGCTTACTGAATTTCTTTCTGGATTATTGTTTGATATTAGATTATCTATAATCAAACAATAAAATGAGCCCATAAAGGCCATGTTTTTTGGGATGGAGAAAGAGGAAACCTATCGTGACAGTTTTACGGGTGACACAAGACGGGGCAAAGCTTAACGCAACTGAGGCAATTTTAGGCCCGAATTTAGATGCCGGGCGGGGTGACTTTACAGCGATAGCTTTTGGTGAGAGTAAAATCACCTACAATGAACTTGATGGATTGGTTAATCGCTTTGGTAACGCCATGAAAGCCACCGGGCTTGAAGTGGAAAATCGCGTATTCTTCATGATGAAAGATACCCCCAACCTTGTCGCCGCTTACTTAGGGGCCATGAAAGTTGGTGCCGTTTCCATCGCCTATAACGTTCGCGCTTCTGAAAAAGAGATGCTCTATGCCCTGTCAGATAGCCGGGCAAAAATCCTCTTTATTGATGCTGAATTCCTGGGGACTTATCGCAAAATCGCCCTCAAGCTACCCCGCTCAATTAAAGTCGTCGTCGAAGGTGCTGCCAGTGGCGAATTTGATAATATCCAATCCTTCCTGGAAGGGCAGTCCTCCAGCCTCACAGCTGAAGACACCTCTGCCGATGACATGGCATTTTGGATTTACACCTCTGGCACCACAGGCAATCCTAAAGCTACAGTGCATTTGCAACATGATGTTCTGTTGGGCCAACTCCACCTGATCGAAAATCTTGGGGTGGTTCCAGGACAAAAGGTTTTTGCTTCCTCTAAAATGTTCTTTGCTTATGCGTTGGGGCATATTCTCATGGGGGGCTTAAGCGCTGGTGCAGAAATTATCCTGTATGATGGTTGGCCCGATGCAAACTCTATTGGGCGCATTATTGATAAACATCAGCCCGACGTGGTTTTCAGTGTCCCCACATTTTATCGCAATATGCTGAGAGAAGGCGTTGCAGAACTCGAGTCCTTCAAGCAAGTCCGTCACTATATTTCCGCAGGGGAGAAACTCCCAACCCAGCTTTTTACAAAGTGGCAAGAAACCACGGGCGTTACTATCCTTGAAGGGATTGGCAGTTCAGAAACTACTCATCTGTTCATCGCCAGCAAGCCAGATGCCGTTCGCGAAGGCTCGTGCGGCAAAGTTAATTCCTGGGCTAAATTCATGCTCAAGGATGATGAAGGCAACGAAATCACCGAACCTAATACACCTGGTATTGGCTGGGCCTTACTAGAATCAAATTGCGATCGTTATTGGAACCGACAAGCCAAGAGTCAGGAAGTCATTTCTGAAGGCTGGTATTGCACAGGCGATATGTTCTCTTTCGATGAAGATGGTTTTTTCTATCACCATGGCCGTGGTGATGACATGCTCAAAATCTCCGGTCAATGGGTGAGCCCAACCGAGATTGAAGATGTCGTTTTGAAAGTGCCAAACGTAGATGATTGCACAATTCTAGGGCAAGCCAACGAAGATGGCTTAGTTCGACTCGCTCTTTATGTCGTCAGCCAAAAAGAAAATGGGGAGCAAGAAGCCCTTTCAGAAACCATCAAGGCTTCTGTAACCGAGCAACTCTCCATCTACAAATGCCCCCGCAACATCCACTACATCTCCGAAATCCCCCGCACTGCCACAGGCAAGGTACAACGTTACCAACTTAGAGAAAATCACCCGACCTAATACTCCTTGCCTCCCCCCTTCAGGACTCCTATCATTTCCTTTGGAGGGCTGTTAGCTCAGTTGGTAGAGCGGGTGACTCTTAATCACTAGGTCGTGGGTTCGAATCCCTCACAGCCTACCAAATAATCAATGGCTTAGAGATTTTTTCTCTAGGCCATTTTTTTGTCTTTCCGCACTGTGTCCGAAAAATGCATTAACCTGGCGCGGCTAAAACAACCCTTCATAGAGTTTCTTATGGTACCCTTCATGATTACTCATGCCAGGCTTGGTCAGACACCCCTTTGGTTCAACGTAGCTATGAATTGTCCGCTTTGGAACCTCATGCCAGGAGATATTGAAAGCGGCAAGCTTGGGGAAGAAATAGAGCTCTGAATAAGGAAGGTGATCGTGGATCCACCAAGCCAGTGATTGCCAATCTCCTGTCTCCTCATATCTGGGAATGAATGATTGAACAACAATGCAAGCTGTTGCACCTATGTTGCCCTTGCTATCGCGTCGGTCCCAAATATGTTTAGCGTAGTTCTTTTCGTTGGATGCACAGTTAAGCTTATTTTCATTGCCGAATTTATTGACAGTACAGGACCTATATCCCGACCTCGTCGATATGCCACCGAAAGTTTCTGTAAGTGGCTCAAGCAATTCTTCACAGAGCCGGGTCCCCGCTTCAATTGCAAGATCAGGATCGTCTGGAATATTTGGCATCCCATAGAAGTTAGAGATTTCACTATATAGGAAGTCTCGCATGAAGAAGGACTTAGAAAGCTTGACCCGTCCAAGGGCTTCAAGAGCCTTCATGGATTTTGGCTGTTTCATTTTCTGTCCCCAATGACGATAGCGAAAGTTAGTCCATAAACTCACAAGATCGAATAGGCGGCAATATGGGAAATGTTCGCTTAGCAATCAACTGCAAGCAATCAACTACTAAGGCACAAACCCTCTTCATAGCCACAAACAGAAGCCTGTTCATATTCATGAAAACAGCCGTGCGGATGACTTCGAGTGAGGTTCTGAAGCAACGGAAGGGGACTGGTTTTGTCATGTTCTGAGGCTGCAAAGTTGGATTCGTAGCTTCAAGAGGTTTTCCTGTGACAACACTTGTATATCCAGTAAAGTAACGTTTTGATCGTCAAGGACGATTCTTGGTTTGTGAGTTGATCAATGGCTTTGCCGAAGCGCCCATTAACACACCAAATTGAAGATAAGTCAGTCAATGCTTTCAAGAAAGCTATGCCGGATCATTGGGTCGTTCGGGACAAATCACACGACTATGGGATTGACCAAGAAGTTGAGATTTTTGAGCCCGACGGCACCGCAACGGGTATCTTGTTCTACGTTCAACTGAAAGCAACATCTAGCAAAGACGAAGAAAAACAAAAGAGTGTTAGCATTCGTAGGGGATCACTTGCGTATTATGCCGAGCTAGACTTGCCTGTATTGATTGCCCGGTACGCTGAAGCCGCAGACGCATTCCATTTCAAATGGAACCATGAGATTTCTCTGCTCGATGTTCCTGAAGACCAGGAGAGCTTAACGGTTAAGTTTGGGGACCTGCCGGACTTTGTTGATTACTCGCCGGAAGGGCTCAAAAAAACGGCTTTGGCTCTTAGAAAACTTAGAGCCATTGGGAACGACACCCCCATAAACATATCTGTGACTTTCTCTTCAGATAACACCAATCAGGCTCCATCCAGATACACCCGGATTATCCAGCAGTCCTTGCCAAGGTCACGGCTATTTACGGTAAATGGCAACGACGCCACATCTGAGTTGAATCTCTCTCTCACGCTGAAAGATGAGGAGCTGCAACTCCATGTTGACAGCCTGTACCCGACAACAATTGGGACGGAGCGTCTGGATGACACCAATCTATCTTCAAATATTTCGTACTGCCTTTGTGCATTCCTGGTTCGAGCACAGTTGTTGCACCATGCAAGAGTTCTGGCTGATCATCTTCTCTCCCAAGGAACGCAGACCCAGAATGGATTCTTGGCATTCAAATCGTGCACGGCTTTCCAGTCCGATGTTGTGAAATCCTTAGAGTTGGCTCTCGTCAATAATGTTCATCATCAAGTGGATGAGTTTTGGGTGTCCTTATCCTCGTATATTCTGAGTCAGGAATTGTCGCGTGACATTAAGTCGAAAGTGATGATCCGGCTGAATACCGCTTCACTTGACCACCTAAAGGACGAAGCTCCACCGGAGGTGCTGGCTTCTTTTCACTACAATATCGGAAATTCGTACAAATCCGTTGATAACCATTTTGCCGCTATACGTTCATATAACAAGGCTCGGAAAATAGACCCCTCCTACTTAGAGCGAGGCTACTTCCTGCAGGAGGTGGGAGCGGCACTGTTTCTTCGGCATAAATACACCCCGGCGAGTAGGTTCTATGAGAAGCATCTTGAAATAGATGAAAATGATAGTAGCCGGTTCGTCTTAGCTGACGCACTTTTCTTTTCCGGAAAGCTGAAGGAAGCCTTAGACCTTCTCAACAAAATTTGCACCGCAAAGCCTGGCCCCTTTACGTTTGAAGTGGCTTTAAAGGCACATCTGATATCTTCCCTGATAGATCATCACCAAAAAGATGAAGTCTCCCGCGATCAGACTGAAGCAAAAAGACGATTGTCAGAGCTATCTGATAAACTGGAATCCCCAGAAGCAGTCGAGGCGTATCTTGAGATCATAAACTCAATTGACCCGTTGAATGGCTGGGCTTCCTTTAATTTGGCGATATCTCTATCTCAAGAGAAAAGACCAAAAGACGCATTGCATGGCTTTCTCATGCAGGCTTTCACGGTGCTCAATGATGCGGAGGCATGGGCAAATGCGTTTGCGTGCGCACTTTCGGCCAAAGACCTGCCGAAAGAGACCGTGGCTGCAATAGGAAGTTTAGGCCAGCATCACTGTGGAAGTGATTTTAACAAGCACTGGGATACCCTGTGCGAACAGAACCAGATACCGCCTTCGGCAATTGAAGCGTGCGAAGCTGTATTTGCTTTTTTATTAGGCATTGAAGAAGAGAAAGAGGGTGGGCTGGCCACAATCAGACTAGCCCCTGGCGGAAACCCAGAGAGTGATGCCAACTAAGAATAATCTTTGATTGACCGGATAAGACTCGACCCTACTGTTCACGAGGTCTGCTTAGGGTCAAAAATAGTCCAGAATAGTGACCCGACTATTAATCCGAATTTAGATGCAGATATTGCCACCAACTTTGCTGTAAAGAAGCCTTCGTGGACCAAGGCTATGTTTGTGCTCAAAATATCGTAAGTTTTGCTGCCCAATATACGCTACAATGAAAGTTGAGGCATATGTCCCCGTCGATAGCTTTTTACCTTAAAATTTTGAAAATATGCAAAGCAATGAAGTTATTTATTAACTCTTTGCCATTTAGGGTGAAATTTGGTGTAGTATAGGCTCGTTCACTGGCGGATTGGTGCTTTGGTGACGAGGAGAAGAGTATGGAAGACGTAGAACATCCCTCAGATTTGTCCCAGTTTGACATTTCAAGCAATCCGGAATCCGTTTATGACGTCCCGGTTAAGGTTTCAACCGTTCTTGGCAAATCTGCCATTAAGGTAAGTGAACTTCTGGATTTGAATGCGGGAGCTGTTGTTGAGCTTGACCGCAAAGTGGATGATGCCATTGAAATTTATGTTAACGACCAATTGGTTGCTCGGGGAGAACTTGTTGTATCCGAGGGCCGTCTTGGTGTTACAATGACAGAGATTATTAAGACCGATCTTCGTAAGGAGTAAGTCCAATGAAAAATACGGCCGCACCCCAAACCCTTACGGCCCCTCAAATCAACGACACGGAAAGCTACCGGGCCGCAAACCTCCTGATAAAACAATTTGGCGAAAACGCGCCTGATCACGCCAAACAGTGGATTACTGAAATGAAGCTGGATGGTGATGATGAAGGAGCAGCTTTTTGGATAAGGGTCCTCAAAGCCCTAGACCTCTTCCTCTCAAATACAACACCGCCTAACGTCGTTAGGCATTAAAAGTTAAGATTGATCCTTGATCAATTCGCGTTCAAGCGCAAAAATTTATCTATATTCTTTCGGGGATACACCGGCCCAACGGTTGAAGGCGCGGGAGAAGGCGGAAACTTCTGAGTAACCGAGACGAAAGGCAATTTCAGTCATGGGAAGAGAAGGGTCCGCAAGCAAGGTTCTGCCTAACTCAAACCGCACCTCATCAATTAATTCTCGATAACCCATACCATGGGTTTTAAGAAATCGCTGCAAACTCCTTGGCTTCATTGAGAGCCGCTCTGCTACATAATCAATATCGCTCGCCCCTTGAGCCAAAGCTTGAGAGATTGCTGTTCGCACGGTTCTGATCGGGTCAGTTGGGCGACGGCGCCAGGATAATTCCTCTTCAGCTTCATGGAGGAGAAGTTTCAGCAGGTTTCCATCATAGCGAGGGTTTCGGCGGTTAAGGTCTTTGCGGTCAATGACCAGAGCATTAATCGGACGAGCGAAGAGAACAGGTACTTCAAATACACGTCGAAATTGCCGAATATCACCTGGCGGAGGATGCTGATAATGAACTTCCAGCGGTACCCAGCGCCGCCCCATAAACCCACGAAACATACTCAGAAGAAAAGCATTTACATATTCTGAATATTGCCAATGGGCAGACTCAGTTTCTTCGGTTAATGCCCATTGGTAATATGCAACCTCCTCATCCTCATGAAGATATTGATCAATTCCTTCAGCAATAACCGGTAGGGTTTTAATGAAGTTGAGAAGGGCATCGCGGAAAGTTGCAGAATTTAAAATTGCATACCCTGGAATGCCAGACCTGTTGGGTCTGGTCACAGCGCCATAATGAAGACCAAAGACGGGATCACCAGTGTGACGAGCAGCCGTATCAAAATAGGCGACGTAGTTATTAAACAAAGTTTTGCGCCCATGCTGGCCGACAATTGAGGGGTCGACACCAATTTCTCTAAAAACAGGCAAATAGCCCCCCGGGGACCGACGGAGCATTCGGTCCGTCCCCCCCCAAGCAATGCCATCGACAATTGCCCGATGCTGGAA
>JAPHRK010000028.1 GCA_026196105.1 Rhodospirillales bacterium
ATAAAACAAGTCATTCATTGAGAGAATCTCCTTTGCCTCAATGAATCACAGATTAGCTCAATTGGGAATCTTAAAATTTAATGGGTCCTGAGCCTAAACGTCGCTCCTCAAATTTTTCAATGCGCTGTTCAAATGTTAGTTTACGATCTTCTGCAAATCGAGGTATTGCAGAATCAAACCCATGACTAGTTAATGATGTTTCTATTTCTAAGATTTGTCGCAAAATTAAACGCAAAAACGCATGTGATAAACTACGCAACGATTTTTCAGTATTAGGCATTAGCCCAAGATAATCATTAAAAACGGTATTATTTGGCTCAATGACAATAGAACCGCGCTGTAAATCTGTACGCATTGCTGCATAACTTTTATAGCTACATCCGCGTGCGGCTGCCTCTATCCGTTTAGAGGCTTTTATATTTGGGTGGGACTTTCGAAGCTCAGTTTTTAGTAAAGGAATATCTGAAATTTTTAATTCAAGATGCACAACGGCCTCCATTCTAGGCTGCTGGTTACCATTTAAACCGCAACCACAAATGTAAGGCTGGGTACAAAAAACATCTTCTCTTCAGCATTTTGACTTGGTAACAGGTCGGGAACTGAAATCCTTATCGTTCAAGTATTCCTCAAAACCATTTCAAAAGTCAATATTTTCATCACGATGGCGATTCACTAACTAGACAACAAATTTGCCTGCAATACATATTTGGTGCATAATCACACCATCATTACACCGGAGAATCTATCATGACCCGTCAGAGTATTTCTTTCACCGACCCCAACACCGAATGGCTCAAGTTGAAGGTTGAGGTTGAGGGGGAGTATCGGAGTAATAGTGAAGTTGTTAATGACCTGATCCGCAAAGAGCGTGCCAAGGAGCAAGCTGAAATTGTTGCAATCCGGGCAGCGCTTGTTGAGGGGGAGCAAAGTGGGATAAGCGAGCAAACACCTGACGAAATTATAGCTGCCGTGATTGAGCGAAAGCGCGGCAATGGGGAAGTATAAGTTAACAAAAGCCGCCGCTCTAGATTTTGAAAGAATTTTCGAATTTGGTATTGATACCTTCGGTATTGATCAGGCCCTTAAGTATCAAAATGAACTCAAACAACAATTTGATATATTGAGCGATCAGCCAAAACTTTATCCCTTGGTTGAGCATATCCACAAAAGTTTCAGACGCAGTGTCTGCGGCTCACATTCGATCTATTACCGAATTGAACAAAAGAGGGTTATCATCGTTCGCATTTTAGGCCAGCAAAACCCAGAAAGAGCCTTCTAACTCATAGAATTCCGGTGACAGTTTACTCAATTAGTGCCTCGCCAAAAGGTTAAGGGGAGTTAACTACCTACAAAGTTCTTCTTCATATCACGATAAAAATTCTCATGGGGGCCTATATTCAGTAACTCAAGGACAACAGAACCATCTTCGTAACTGTAGCCGAGTAGGGTTTGTTGGTTGGTCATTCTGAATTTTAGGACTCTTAAGAAACTGAGGTCGCCTTTTTTTTGCTCACCGAGGGTGGGGTTTTCCATCAATTTTTTGATGGCGGCATCGAGGTCTGCTTTTTGGTTTTTGTGGAGCTTTTTGACAGCTTTTTTGAAGGTTCGGGTTTGCAGGACCTTTTGGATTTTAACCAAACTTATATTCCTCAAGGTCGCCAGCTTCTTTTTCGGCTTGGGCGATGAGGGCTTCCTGAACAAAGCTATAGGGAAGGTCGGGATTGGCTTCCATGATTTTGCCTATTTTGGCCCAATGTTCAATTTGCTTGGCGGTAGAGCGCGATTGAGCGGAACCAATAATTTTTGCCCGCGCCACCAACTCACTATCCAATCTTAAACTCGCTGTCGACATATCACCTCACTCATTATTTGCCACATTTGTAGCAGAATACCACAAACTATACAACAAAGGATCAAAGGAACAGTGTTCCTTTGCGGGTTTGGGCAGAGCCCAAATTGACGGCGTGGATGTCCGGGTATGACGGGAATATTTTGGATACTCGTTTTACAAGACCCACAAAGTCCCTACATATTCTTGACTTCCCTCCCAATCAGAGTACATTTCGCGGCTGTTTTTAATAGTTGAATTTTCAGGCTCAAACTTATGGTAGCGATTTCTCTTCCGGACGGTAGTGTCCGCAATTTTGATGGTCCTGTTAGTGGTATGGATATTGCCGCTGATATCGGTCCTGGTCTTGCTAAAGCCGCGCTTGCGGTAAAGGTTAATGGCGAGCTTTGGGATGCAACACGGACTATTGAGACTGATAGCGAAGTGGCGATTGTGACGGCCAAGGATGATGAAGATGCCCTGGAGCTAATCCGACATGACGCAGCCCACGTGATGGCCCAAGCTGTGCAGGAGTTATTTCCAGGTACGCAGGTCACCATTGGCCCGGCGATTGAAAACGGCTTCTATTATGATTTCGCCCGTGACGAGCCTTTTCAGCTCGAAGACTTGGAGAAGATCGAAAAGCGCATGGCGGAGATCGTCGACCGGAACCTACCGATTGAACGGGAAGTTTGGAATCGGGATGAATTGATCGCCAAGTTTAAGTCTATGGGCGAGCACTATAAAGCTGAAATCATTGAAGGTATTCCGGCGGGTGAAGAGGTTACGGTCTATCGCCAAGGGGATTGGTTTGATATGTGTCGGGGACCGCATTTGCCGTCCACGGGCAAACTTGGCAAGCATTTCAAGTTGATGAAACTCGCTGGCGCTTACTGGCGCGGTGATTCTAAAAATGAAATGCTGCAACGGATTTACGGCACCGCCTGGGCGGACAAGAAACAACTTAAAGCTTACCTCCACATGCTGGAGGAAGCCGAAAAGCGCGACCACCGTCGTTTGGGCAAAGAGATGGAACTTTTCCACCTGCAAGATGTGGCTCAGGGTTCTGTGTTTTGGCATCCCAAGGGCTGGACTTTCTACCGCGCCATTCAGGATTACATGCGCCGCCAGTTAGAGCGCGCTGATTATGTTGAGGTCAACACGCCGCAAATGGTGGACCGCACCTTGTGGGAAGCTTCTGGTCACTGGGAGAAGTTCCGCGAGAACATGTTTATTGCTGAATCTGAAGAGCGGATTTTGGCGATTAAGCCGATGAATTGCCCATGTCACGTTCAAATCTTCAAGCAAGGCATCACCAGTTATCGTGATTTGCCTCTGCGCATGGCTGAATTTGGCAGTTGCGCTCGTAATGAGCCCTCTGGCGCTTTGCATGGCTTAATGCGGGTGCGAGCCTTTGTTCAGGATGATGCGCACATCTTCTGTCAGGAAGATCAAATTGAGTCTGAAACCAAAGAGTTCATTGCGCTGCTGTCAAAAATTTACAAAGACTTTGGCTTTGAAGAGTTTGTCGTCAAGTTCTCTGACCGCCCAGAAGTCCGGGCTGGATCAGATGAAACCTGGGACAAGGCTGAAAACGCTTTGATGGAAGCATCCAAGGCTGCCGGGGTGGAAATGACCCTTAATCCAGGCGAAGGCGCTTTTTACGGCCCCAAACTTGAGTTTGTTTTGCGCGATGCCATTGGTCGTGATTGGCAATGTGGCACCTTGCAGGTTGATTTTGTGCTGCCGGAACGTCTTGATGCTCAGTATGTGGGTGAAGACGGTGAACGCCACCGCCCCGTGATGTTACATCGGGCGATTCTCGGATCATTCGAGCGCTTTATCGGCATTTTGATTGAAAACTATGCTGGGCGCTTCCCCCTGTGGCTGGCCCCGGTCCAAGCAGTTGTTGCCACCATTACCAATGATAGTGATGACTATGCTCTGGAAGTCGTCAGCGCCTTGAAAGCTGCGGGTTTACGCGTTGAAAGTGACTTACGTAGCGCCAAGATCAACTACAAAATTCGCGAGCATAGCCACAATAAAGTGCCGGCAATTTTGGTGGTTGGGGGACGTGAAGCCGAGGAACGTAAGGTCGCTATTCGTCGTTTAGGCGGAAAAAACCAAGAAATTCTTGCGCTTGACGAGGCAATTGCTAGACTTACGGCAGAAGCAACCCCTCCTGACCTGAGTTAGGGCTAGGATTAGGGACTTCTTAAGGGTAATTAATGTATTTATAGCCAACGAAACACCTATCTAGAACTTTTCCCAAAAGGAAGAGAGCTAAAGGTGTTGGTTTTGTATTTGTTTAAAGAATAGAACGACAATAGGAGAAGCAGCATAGCCAGAAGACCCAACATGACGCCGCCGACCAAATCCGGCCCGCGCGTCAACGAAATGATCGACGTTCCCCAAATCCGTCTGGTTGGACCAGAAGGGGAAATGGTCGGAGTTGTTAGTGTCAAAGAAGGAATAGACTTGGCCATTGAGTCTGGACTAGACCTTGTTGAGGTTTCTCCTAATGCTGATCCACCTGTTTGTAAGGTTCTGGACTACGGAAAATATAAGTACGAGCTCCAGAAAAAGAAAAACGAGGCCAAGAAGAAGCAAAAAGTCATTGAGGTCAAAGAGATCAAGATGCGCCCTGGCATCGACCAGCATGATTATCAGGTAAAAATGCGCGCGGTAACGAAGTTCTTAGAGGGCGGTGACAAAGTTAAACTCACTATCCGCTTCCGTGGACGTGAGCTAAGCCGTCAAGAGCTTGGCATGGACCTTCTTAGGAAAGTCGAAGCCGAACTGGGTGATCTCATCAAGGTGGAGCAATACCCCAAGATGGAAGGCCGCCAAATGATCATGGTCGTCGCCTCTTCTAAAATGGCTTAACGCACTTACACGACATTCATAGAATTAACGTTATGGCCGGATTTTTCCGGCCATTTCTGTTTTTTGGCCCTATTTTTCAAGGGCTCTCTGGAAAGCCGGGCGCGCTTTGATCTTTTCATAATATTTGCGAGTATTGGGCTTAAACCCCTCGCCAAGGCCAACAAATTCTGCGGCGAGATAAAGGGCATACCCCACACAAATATCAGCGATGGTGAAACGATCAGCACAGAGGAATTCTCGCTCAGCCGTCGCGTCTTCGACACAGCGCAAACGGGCGTGGAACCACTGGGAGTAATCCTCTACGGCTTGCGGAAGGCGGCGTTCTTCTTTCTCAAAGCGTCCATAGCGCAATACAATTGTTTGGGGAAATGTCAGGGTAGCGTCACTACGGTGGAGCCAGTTGAGGTAAATACCGTAATCTTTATCACCGGGTTTTAAGCCCAAGGGAGTTGGTCCATAAGTATCGACCAGATACTGGCTAATCCCGGCAGATTCCGACATTTCTACATCTCCATCAATCATGTAGGGAACCGTGCCGAGAGAGCTTATTTCCAAATAACCTTCATGGCGGATACGCGGCGGAAAAGGTATAGTCTCCAATTCGTAGTCCAAGCCCATTTCTTCCAAGGTCCAAAGGGGGCGCAAGGAACGTGCATCTTTGCAGTGGTAGAGCTTGACGGTCATCGGTGGGATTTCCTCATGAATTGTAAGATGCGCCATAAAAGCGGTTTATTTTACTTTTGGGAAGACTTTTCTTCTTTAAGGTTTGGGCGCGGGTGTTAACCCTCTTGCTGCAGCGATAGCAGATTTGGAAAAAGCAATTAATCTCGCCACCACGGAACGATTGATACTGCCAATAGGATAGCTTCCATTTCCATTAGGTTCGCCTGCGGGAATACCCGTGAGAATCTCGATGCCTTGGTCGATGGTTTCCACAGGATAGACATGGAATTGTCCTTTTTCAGCGGCTTCCACCACGTCACGGCGCAGCATTAGGTGTTTGACGTTCGCTGCTGGGATAAGAACGCCTTGGTCACCCGTAAGGCCTCGGGTGCGGCAAACATCGAAAAAGCCCTCAATCTTCTCATTTACCCCCCCGATAGCCTGAACCCGTCCACTTTGATCAACAGAACCGGTTACAGCCAAGGACTGTTTCAGCGGGACATCAGCGAGGGCAGAAAGCAAGGCGTAGAGTTCAGCAGATGAAGCGCTATCACCTTCTACCTCACCGTAGGATTGCTCAAACACCAGCGTTGCTGACAATGAGAGAGGAATATCTCGAGCAAAACGAGCACTAAGGTAAGAGGTTAAAATCAGCACCCCTTTGCTGTGTATGCGCCCCCCCAAATCAGCTTGGCGCTCAATATCAACGATCTCCCCTCTCCCAATGCGCACCCGACAACTGATCCGACTGGGGCGACCAAAGGCAAAATGATCAAGTTGGCAAACGGCTAACCCATTGAGTTCCCCGACCTTTTCACCCTCGCTGTCGATCACAATGGTCCCGCGCAAAATTTCTTCGTGAATGCGTTCTCGGATCCGGTCAGAGCGATATTCTTTAGCATCAATGGCAGCCTGAATATCCTTTGCCACCATCACTTTATGGTCTGCTTGCCCGGCCAGATAATCTGCTTCCCGGATAAGATCGGCAATATCCCCCATATGGGATGAGAGCTTTTCAGCATCATCAGCACAGCGCGAACTATGTTCAATCACCCGCGCCACCGCTTCACGGTCTAGGGGCCGCAAACTCTTATCTTTGGCTAAAGTCCCGATCAAGCGGGCATAAAGCAGGGTGTTTTGATCGTTGCGGTCCATACGGTTATCAAAATCAGCCGCAACTTTGAAAAGTTCTCCAAAATCTGGATCATAACGGCTGAGCATATAGTAAAGGCTGGGGTCACCCGTAAGCAGAATTTTGATGGTTAGCGGAATTGGCTCAGGCTCAAGAGTTACCGTACTGACCATGGCATAGGATTGCCCAGGTGATTCAATACGGATGGTTTGGGCCCTTAAAGCCCGTTTTAAGGCATCCCAAGCAAAGGGGTGGCTGAGAAGGTTTTTGGCATCTAAGATCAGGTAACCGCCATTTGCTTGATGCAAAACTCCCGGCTTGATCAAGTTAAAATCAGTCACCAAGCTCCCATATTGGGAAAGGTGCTCTACGCGACCAATAAGATTGATCATACTGGGGTTGTCTTCATAAAGAACGGGGGCCCCTTCTTCAGCCTTAGCTAAAGGGCCATTATCAACCATAACATTAACCCGGTACTGACGGAACATGCTCTCTGGTGGTTTACCTTCTTTTCCTGCATTTCCGTCAGGGAGAAATTCATGGGCATTTTCAAGAATATCTTCTTCAACCTCATCTAAATATGTCAGAACCTGTTCCAGGCCTTCATAGTTTTTGGCAAGTTCTTCAATGAGATGACCAACAGCTTGGCGAGTCATCTCCCGGTGTAGGGCACGGACCTTGGCGTGGTATTCATTTTGCCAGCGAGGTACATTTTGCAAAATAACCTCTAGCTCTTTTTCAAGGGTTTCGATTTTTTCTTTCCGCTGGTCCTGTTCTTCTTTTGGCAAGGTTTTATAGGTTTCAGTACTAATCACCTCCCCTTCTTTTGTGGGGACAAGACCTAGGCCTTTTGGAGTCTTCAACAGGGTGATATTATTTTTCTCGGCTTTTTTCTGGAATTCGCCAAAAACTTTTTCGTTTTGATGCTTAAGCTCCTCATCAAGAGCATTTTTGCGATGCTGAAAGTCATCACTTTCAAAGGCTGCCGGGATAGCAAGGCGCAACTCATCAATAAGCTCTGACATATGACGAGCAAAAGGACAGGCACGACCTGGAGGGAGTGAAAGAGCGAGGGGTTTATGACTTTGGCTGAAGTTGTTAACGTAACACCAGTCATTGGGCACTGGTTCATGACGAGAAGCCGCCCCAACTTGATCTTTTAGTAAGGTAAACTTGCCAGCACCTTCTGGGCCAAGAGCAAAGAGGTTGTACCCATCTTGATGAATCCCAATAGCAAATTTTACCGCCTCTACGGCACGGCCTTGGCCGATAACACCTTCAATATCCTCAAGTTCTTGCGTTGTCTTAAAAGGTAAAGAACTAGAGTCGCAAACGCTATAAAGAGCTTCTGGGGGTAGGGGCTTAAAGCGTGTCATAATTCTCTCCCTTGCAGGTGAGCTTATGACATCTATTTTCCTCCTCTTATAGAAAAAGAGCAACAAAAAAAGGCAGCCCAAAAGCTGCCTTTCTTAACAAGAACCCAGTAGGGAAATTAATTACTTAGGGGCCATCCGGATAGAGCCATCAAGACGGATGGTTTCGCCGTTAAGCATTTGGTTTTCAGCCATGTGAACAACCAGACCTGCAAACTCTGAAGGGTCGCCTAACCGTGAAGGAAAGGGAACAGAAGCTGCCAAAGAATCTTGAGCTTCTTGAGGAAGTGCCGCCATCATCGGGGTCATGAACAGACCTGGTGCGATGGTATTAAAGCGAATGCCGAAACGAGCAAACTCACGAGCCAGAGGAAGGGTCATGGAATGAACACCACCCTTGGAAGCGGCATAAGCAGCTTGCCCGATTTGACCGTCAAAAGCAGCCGCAGAAGCCGTGTTAACAATAATACCGCGCTCACCGCTGTCCATTTCATCCATGCCTTGCATATCGGCAGCAGCCAAACGGCAAATATTAAAGGTACCAATGAGGTTGATACTGATCACTTGGGTGTATTTGCGAAGATCAACGGGACCGTCTTTGCCAACGGTACGCATAGGGGTGCCGACACCAGCACAGTTAACGACAATACGCGACGGACCATGAGCATCACGGGCTTTAGCAAATGCAGCTTCAGCACTTTCAGCGCTGGAAACATCAACTTTACAGAAAACACCGCCAATATCCTTGGCAACCATTTCACCGCGTTCTTCGTTCATATCGAAGATGGCAACCTTAGCACCTTTAGCAGCTAAAGCCCGTGCTGTACCCTCACCCAAACCGGATGCACCACCGGTTACAATCGCTGCATGTCCTTTGACGTCCATAATATTTTCCCTTGTTGACGTTAACGTAAACTGGCAGTTGTTGTATCAGATCGTTTTTGTCAATGCGACCCTAAAAAGCCGTTTTTTTGCTGCTATGCCCAGAAACAATAGGGGTATCAGCTATGGTTACACTTACTAATAAACTACCTTAAAGTGGCTTTTGATTGCTTTTTTCTAAAAGGTCCTGTCCGGCAAGGGCTTCTCGGCGGGCAATATAGACCACACTTGTCATAACAACGGCTCCGCCAATCCATGTCCACATATCGGGTAGCTCATTGAAAACCAAAAACCCGACAAGGGCCGTAAACAACAGGCGCGCAAAATCAAAAGGGAGTACGGCTGTGGCTTCAGCCGCCGCAAAAGCCCTGGTCATACATTGTTGAATCCCAAACCCAACAACCCCACTCATCGCTAACCAGGATAACAATTCCCACGACGGCGTAGTCCAAACAAAAAGCATGGGGATAAGGCACATGGGAGTCATTAAAAGGGCATTGATCAAGACAATGGCGTTTGATGACTCAGTGCGCGATAATCCCTTAATCGTTAACATTGAGCCCGCAATACAAACAGCAGCCCCCAAAGCTAGAAGTGCAGGTGCATCAAAATCCTGAATGCCTGGACGCAATATTATCATTGCCCCGATAAACCCAATAATAGTCGCAACGATCCGCCTTGCCCTTAAGGTTTCACCTAGAAAAAATGCTGCCCCAACTGTGGCAAAAAGAGGGGTAGTGAAGGTCAGGGCTGTTACATCGGCAATGGGCATCAACGAAAAGGCTGTAAAGATCATCAGCATGGCTGCTGTACCAAACAGGGCCCGAAAGATGTGAAGAGTATGCTGCTGGACCTTAATTTTCTTCAACTCTTTGCGCTTCCAGACCAGCATAATGACCAAGATGCCAAGGGTCCTGAAGAAGGCAACCTGGATCGGGTCAATTTCGTGAGAAATTTGCCGAACCATAGCGCTTAATATGGCAAAAAAGACACTACCAAGGATCATCCACAAGGCACCACGAAGGGCGGGAGGTAAATTAGTCATAATTGTCTTATTGGAACCCTTTGCGAATTATGCTTTAGACGTTTAGCATACCGCCAGAAATCAAGATTGAACAGGAGAGACAACGTGGCCCCCCCTCTTTGGACGCCCTCAGCCGAACGCATTGCCAACTCAAACATGGCCGAATTTATGGAAGCCGTGGAAAAAGATTGGAACGTTACGATTGAGAGCTATAACGATTTACATAACTTCTCCATTCAGGAAAATGAGAAATTTTGGCAATCTTTGCGCGATTACGCAGGCTTAGCTGCTAGCACTTGGGGGGATGTGGTTCTTGAAGATGGTGACAAAATGCCGGGGGCTAAGTTTTTCCCTCAGGCAAAATTAAATTTTGCTGAAAACTATCTCAAACGTCGTGATGATGGTGAGGCCATTATCTTTTGGGGTGAAGATAAAGTCCGGCGCCGCCTGACTTTTAATGAGCTTTACGACACTGTTTCTAGATTAGCTCAAGCTCTTAGGGACATGGGGGTCACTACTGGAGACCGCGTTGGCGCTTATATGCCCAATATGCCTGAAGCCATTATTGGTATGCTCGCCACGACTTCCATCGGGGCAATCTGGTCTTCATGTTCGCCAGACTTTGGGGTTCAAGGCGTAGTCGACCGCTTTGCCCAAATCGAGCCCAAGGTGGTGATTTCCGCCGAAGGGTATTTTTATAACGGTAAGTCTCATGATTCCCTTGGAAAACTAAAGGATATTTTAGCGCAACTCCCCAGTGTTGAGAAAGCGATCATCGTTCCCTATACCCGCGAAGCTCCTTCATTGAAGGACCTGCCTAAAGCGGTTATGTGGGAGGATTTCATCGGTGACATTCAGCCGGGCAATATTGTTTTTGAACAACTCCCCTTCGATCATCCGGTCTATATCCTTTACTCCTCAGGCACCACAGGGGTGCCGAAATGTATTGTTCATGGCGCCGGCGGTCTTTTGCTGCAGCATGCCAAAGAGCATATCCTTCATTGCGGAATTAAACCCAATGACCGGGTATTTTATTTCACTACATGCGGCTGGATGATGTGGAATTGGCTTGTGAGCTCCCTGTTGGCTCAAGCAACCTTGCTGCTTTATGATGGGTCGCCCTTCTACCCTGATGGCAACGTAACTTTTGATTATGCTGAGCAAGAAAAAATGACCTTTTTTGGCACCTCAGCAAAGTTCATTGATGCGGTCAATAAAGGGGGCTTGGAGCCAGGGAAAAACCATGATCTTTCCTCAGTGCAAACCATGGCCTCGACGGGGTCACCCCTGTCACCGGAAAGTTTTCGTTTTGTCTATGACAAGATTAAAAGCGATATCCACCTGGCGTCCATTTCTGGTGGAACCGACATTGCCGCCTGTTTCGTACTCGGCAACCCCTTAGCACCGGTTTATATTGGTGAAATCCAAGCTCGGGCTCTGGCGATGGACGTGGATGTTTTTGATGATGAAGGGAAATCTCTCCATCAGGAAAAAGGTGACTTAGTTTGTAAGAAGCCTTTCCCATCTATGCCTGTAAAGTTTTGGAATGACCCAGATGGGGCCAAGTACAAATCCGCTTATTTTGAACAATTTCCAAATGTCTGGTGTCATGGAGATTGGGTTGAGTTGACCGAGCGGGGCGGCATGGTGATTTATGGTCGCTCTGACGCCACCCTTAACCCGGGCGGGGTTCGTATCGGCACCGCCGAGATTTATCGCCAAGTTGAATCCATGGATGAGGTGGTTGAAGGCATTGTCATTGGTCAGGAGTGGGACCACGACACCCGGGTTGTTTTGTTTGTTATCCTTCGCGAAGATATCACCTTAGATGACAACCTGATTAAGAAAATTCAAACCCGAGTTCGCCAGAACTGCACGCCACGTCATGTCCCTGCCAAGGTGCTACAAGTCATGGATATTCCCCGGACCAAATCCGGCAAAATAACCGAGCTAGCTGTACGAGATGTGGTCCATGGACGGACGATTAAGAACCAAGAAGCCCTTGCCAATCCAGAAGCGTTAGCCCAATTCACTGGCCGTAGCGAACTGGAAGGTTAAGGCGACTAATTTATGTGCGGAATTGCCGGGATTTTTTCACCTCAGGGCCTCGGCCCAACTGACGAAGTAGAACGTCGCCTTCAACAAATGGCGGCGACGTTACGTCATCGGGGGCCAGATGGTAATGGGGCCTGGAGTGATGGCATTGCCGGACTAGCTCACACCCGTCTTGCCATCATCGACCTAAGTGACTCTGCGGCTCAGCCTATGGCATCACAGGATGGGCGCTACCACATCACCTATAACGGTGAGGTCTATAACTTCCCAGTTTTACGCCAAGAGCTGGAAGGGCTTGGACATAAGTTTGTCTCTCACAGTGATACAGAAGTTATTTTGCAGGGCTACCGTCAATGGGGGGAAGATGTAGTTTCTCGTCTTGATGGTATGTTTGCTTTTGCCATTTGGGACCGCAATGAACGGCAACTTTTTTTAGCTCGTGACCGTATAGGCAAAAAACCACTTTATTATCTTGAGGATGAAGGTCGGTTTATTTTTGGATCAGAAATTAAGGCTATTCTAGCCTGGCCGGGAATTTCTCGCCAACCGAACCTTGAAGCCATCCACCATTACTTGACCTATCAATATGTTTCCGCCCCTGATACCGCTTTTGCAGGAATTAAACGAGTGCCGCCCGGCCATTGCATGAGCGTAGATTCTCATGGAAACACCAAGAGCTGGCGTTATTGGACTTTGCCAACACCTGATAAGGCTAAAAACCGCCCCGAGGTCGAACTAAAAGAAGAAATTCTTGCTCACATGGATCGTGCGGTGAAAGCTCGGTTGATTTCTGACGTGCCATTAGGAGCTTTTCTCTCTGGCGGAATTGATTCAGCCGGGATTGTCGCTTCAATGGCCCGACAAACCGATAAACCTGTGAAGACTTTCACTATTGGGTTTGAAGAAAAAGCTTATGATGAGCGCCCTTATGCTCAGGCCTTAGCAGATCAGTATGGCACCGAACATCATGAGTTTGTCGTCGAACCCAACGCCATGGAGATTTTGCCCAAGCTCGTTTGGCATTATGGAGAGCCTTTTGCAGATTCATCAGCCATCCCCACTTATTATGTCTCCCAGATGACCCGAGAACATGTCACGGTGGCCTTAAATGGTGACGGGGGAGATGAAAGTTGGCTGGGATATCCTCGCTACACTGGTTGTCGTGTTGGGGGTTATGCCGATAAGCTGCCAGGGTTTTTAAAGAGTTTACTCCCCCTGATTGGCAACAAGTTACCTTTTGAAACCAGTGATCAAAGAATATTACGATATATTCAGCGCTTCCTAAAAGCTGGAGGGCAATCTGGGGCAGAGCGTTATGTTCAATTCCTGGCCTTCTTCTCTGACCAAGAAAAAACCGGGCTTTATGGTGAGGCCTTCCAAGGTCAACTAGCCTCTTCGTCGGTGAATATTTTGGATTCTTGGTTTCAAGGCAGGGGGGCAAGTGAAGCCCTCGCTGCCCATGCGGATATCCACACCTATCTGCCGGATGATTTGTTGGTCAAAGTAGACGTAGCAAGCATGGCGAACAGCCTTGAAGCCCGGTCACCCTTCCTAGACCACCATTTCATGGAGTTCGCTGCTACGATCCCGGCAAGCCAGAAGATGAAAGGGTTGAATACCAAAACTCTTCTCAAAGAGGCGCTGAGCGACCGATTACCTTCCCAGTTGGTTAACAGGCCCAAAGCTGGCTTCCAAGTCCCTGTTAAACAGTGGTTGCGGCATGACCTTAAAGACCTGATGAGGGAGACCCTGTTGTCACAAAAAGCGAAGGAAAGAGGGCTGTTTAATCAAGAGGCAGTATCTCTCTTGATTAAACAGCATGTAAGCGGGGCCAAAGCCAACCATAACAAGCTTTGGGTTCTCCTGATGCTCGAATTATGGTTTACCATGTGGATTGACCCTCCAGCAGATCAATCTCCGGGGTTGGAACTGAGCTAACAATCCTGTAAATCTCTTAAATTACCTACTGAAACCCCTATTGAAAACTGAGGAACCCCAAGAATGAGCCGTCTCCGCGCATATCATAGTTTGGCGGCAGCAGCTTTATTATTTGGCCCAATCGGGTTTTTGGTTCCCCTAGGGATTGCCCCACTATTGGCTCTTTCCGCCTTATTAGCCATTATATTCAAACGCCTAGATGAAAAGTCATGGCCTTATTTTGAAAAAGAGCATCTTTATTTTATTGGGGCTTTTATCTTATGGGGAGGCCTATCAAGTCTATGGGCAATCGTGCCGCAAGATGCTTTAAAGCAAACCTTCATATTAACTTTAGTTTTCTTCGCTGGGTTGGTGTTATTTGACGTAGGTCGGAACATGGTTTCTTCGGAGAAGAAAGCTATTGGCAATAGCTTCTTCATAGGCTTTGCGGTTACTTTGTTTCTTATTGCATTTGAGTATTTCACCAACGGTTTATTTGCCCAAAATATACGTGGGGCTTCTCCAAGCCAGCCCTTATACATTTACACTCGATCTGCCTCTATCCTTGCGTTACTCCCTTGGCTCTTACTTTTATTAAGTGGGAATTTTAATTTTGTAATAAGCAAATGGATTTTCTTTATAGCTGGGATTCTATGCATTGCAGTTTTTGAAAATGAGACGGCAATAGTAGCTATTCTTATTGGTACCTTTATCTATATTCTTGCCCGCTTTACGCCCTATAAATATTCAAAATATTTAGGAATCCTGACCCTTATATGTGTCCTCATTGCTCCTGTTTTCCCAAAAACAATTATGAGTCACGACTTTTTATCACAAGCTCTTAATCCGACCAATGGTTTAGCCTTTTATTCCTTAAAACATCGCTTTGACATTTGGGGATTCACGGCAGATAAAATTATCGAAAAGCCGCTGGTTGGGTGGGGACTTAATTCTGCAAGGTCGATACCAGGGGGGCAAGAAAGTATTGATAAGGTAAGCCACGGACAACTTATGCCCCTGCACCCTCACAACGGGGTTTTACAAATTTGGCTAGAGCTTGGTGTTGTAGGGGCTCTATTTTTAGCTGGATTGCTTTGGTATTTGCTGAAAGAAATAAGAGATGCAGCCCTGTCCAAAGAAAGCAAGGCAGTTATGGCGGCAAGTCTTGTAACAGGATTAATAATTTTCAGTTCAAGCTATGGCATCTGGCAGGGATGGTGGATGTGCACCCTTATCTTTACAGGCCTGTTTATGTATTGCTTAGCACCTCGGATAGAGGATTAAATATCAATGGAGTTCATAAAGAGTTTTCTCAAAACAATTATTGAACTGCCCCTTCTTATATATATCCCTCTCATCATTGGGTTGATAACCTATGGCAAATTTATTTGGTCAAAAAGAGTTGTTACTCTTGGTGCAGCATTACTTATTTTATTTAGCGTTCCCCTCGTTCCAAAATTTATTTCTAAACCCCTTTTCACACTGGTGCCTCTTGCAACAAAAAAATCTGATGTCGATCTCATTATTGTTCCAACAGCAGGTGTTGTTCTTAATCCCATGGGTGAATGGCAGCCAAGCTTTATGTCCATGCACAGGGTTATTGAAGGGGTAAAAACACGAGATCGTTTTAAACGCCCCTTACTTGTGATTGGAGGTACGCCAATTGCTGGTGAAGCAACTGAAGCCGATACAATTATCAAATATATGAACCTGGAAAACCTGGGAATTCTAATTAACAAAAACGTCAAAAATTCTTATGAAACGGCGCAGGCTGTCCAGCAAATGTCGATTAATGGAAAACCCGTTAAATCGGTCATGGTGGTGACCTCAAAAGAACATATTCTGCGCATGTCTCTCACCCTTCAATCAGCAGGGTTAAAGGTGGTTGCCTTGCCTGTGGCGACATCACGGGGTTGGGAAGATTATAAATTTCCTAGAGATTATTACCCCAATTTAAGAGGGCTTCAACTTGCTAACTATGCCCTCAAAGAATACGTGGGAATTATTTGGTATCTTCTTAGTGGACAGATTAAATTTCAAGCCTTGTTTCAGGAACAGGCACAATGACACGATTTCTTATCAGTCTTTCTCTTTTGGGAATGCTCTATGGTCTTGGCAATCTGGTTTATTATTGGGACCCAACAAGGGTACTAATAAAAAAACTAACCGCCAAAACTACTTATCGCTATGAGAAAATAGACCCTAAATATCTTGAAACTGATCCTAAGACCTTCCTCAATTTTCCTGATCAAAAAGAACTAACCACGAAAAGAAAGGCCCTGCAGCAAGTTGTTTATGGACTATCTCCTCAGTTTGACATAACGACAATCCAAGTTAAGAAAAATTTGGATAAAGAAAAACCCGATTGTTACAAAATTTGGCTCGGTACGCACTTAAATTGCAAAGCCGCTGAATATAAAGATTGGCCTAATCTTGCTGGCATCGATCGCCTTGGTATCCCCATTGTTTCCAATGAACAGATTCCATTTGAAAGGAAGGAGCTGACAATAAATTATACTGCTTTTGTCGGATACTTTCGCCCCCAAACAAGCAATGGTCGCCTTATTCTGATTCACCAAGGGTATGCAGGCGTTTATCACGAACAGCATCGCCATATCAAAAACCTGATTAAGCTAGGCTATTCAGTCATGGCTTTTAATTTGTATGGCTATGGGCTTTATGAACGCTCCCAAGGTTTTCCTCTAGGAGCTCTACCTGCCATCCCCAATCCGCAGCGCCTTTTCTTCAACCAAGTAAAGCTCGCTCTTAATTATGCCCTAGATCAACAGGCATACAAATCTGTTGATATGGTTGGCTTATCAGCAGGAGCATGGGTTACCAGCGTTTTTGCCGCCCTTGATACCCGTATCAGGGCTAGCTATCCTGTGTCGGGGGTCTTTCCAGTTTATCTACGCGAACCCAATGAAAAACCAGCTCCTCAACTTTACCCACCCCTGTTAAAGGCCGCATCTTATCTGGAAATGTTTGTCCTCGCTTCGAGCGGCAAAGGACGGAGGCAAATGCAGGTATTTAACCGCTATGATCGTTGTTGCTATCGAAACCTGAAAGGTAAACTCTATGAGGGATCCGTTAAAGAGATCCTCGCACAATTAGGGCAATCGGCTGATAATTTTACTGTCCTTATCGATGAAACCCATGCTCGTCATAAAATCTCAGCCTATGGGATGAAAGCTATTTTGGCAGATATGACAAAGAATAATCTCATGGAAGAAGGGGCTGTGAAATGAAAACCATTTTAGGGCGCCTCTATCTTGCTCTCCTTATTCTCCTTCTTCTGCTCCCCCCCTTCTTCTGGTGGCGAGGAGGCATGTGGAACCACGGAGAACTCCCCACCCATGGGATGCAGAACGCTACCGCAGGGGCTGGCGTCGCTTTGTTGCTTTATATTTTAGCTAAATGGCTGCGCTCAAAACAAAATTGAGTAATTACTCATGGATGGAAAGATCGGTGATCTCTTTATTTTCACCACAAAGAGGGCAGCCTTTATCCCGCTTGACCTTAATTTTCCTGAAAGTTGCGCTTAGGCCCTCATAGATGAGAATTTGGCCAGCCATAGACTCCCCGATATCAAGGATTTCCTTAATCACTTCTGTGGCCTGCAATGACCCCATGGTACCACACAGTGCCCCCAGAACACCTGCCTCGGCACAGGTTGGGATTTGACCCGGCGGTGGAGGTTCACGGAAGAGGCAGCGGTAGCAGGGCTTGTCTGCACCTTCTTCATGGGCCTTAAAAGTATAAAGCTGACCATCAAAGCGCAGAATGGCTGCAGAAACCAAAGGCACTTTAGAGAAGTAGCAAGCATCATTAATTAAAAATCGGGTCGGAAAGTTGTCGGTGCCATCAGCAACCACATCATACTGACTAATGATTTGAGCGGCATTTTTAACCGTCAGTTTTTCCTGATAAGTAATGACCTTAATCTCAGGATTAATCTCGGCAATAGCTGCTTTGGCGCTTTCTACCTTCGGTTGGTCAACTCGAGCGGTGGTATGGGCGATTTGGCGCTGTAGATTACTTAGGTCAACCACATCAGCATCAATAACCCCAATGGTACCAACACCCGCAGCAGCTAAATAAAGCAGCATGGGGGAGCCTAAGCCCCCAGCGCCAACAACCAGCACTTTAGATCCCAGCATCTTCGCCTGACCCTCACCGCCAACATCTTTAAGCAAGATATGACGGGCATAGCGCTCGATTTGTTCTTCCGAAAAATCCATTAGGCTTGGGTCAGTCCTTCAAACAAAGCCGTTGAGGTATAGCGTTCGGCAAAGGAAGGCAGAATAACCACAATGGTTTTGCCTTCCATCTCAGGACGCTGACCGACTTCCAAAGCAGCAGCAATGGCGGCTCCGGACGAAATACCACAAGGCAGACCTTCAAGATTGGCGGCCTTACGTGCCGTAGCAAAAGCCGTTTCATTGCCAATTTTAATCACTTCGTCGATCAAATCTGTATCCAAAACACCCGGCACAAACCCAGCGCCAATACCTTGAATTTTGTGAGGACCAGGGACACCACCGGAAAGAATAGGGCTGTCTTCAGGTTCTACAGCAATCATTTGTACACTAGATTTTTTTGCCTTAAGCCCTTTGCCAACACCTGTTAAGGTACCGCCTGTCCCTACACCACTGATCACCGCATCAACAGTACCGTCGGTATCATTCCAAATTTCAACGGCAGTTGTACTCTCATGAATACTTGGGTTGGCAGGGTTGTTAAATTGTTGCAACAAAACAGCACCGTCAGTTTCATCAACGAGTTGCTGAGCTCTGTCCACAGCCCCCTTCATGCCTTTAGAAGCTGGAGTGAGATCAATTTCAGCGCCTAAAAGCAGGAGCATTTTTCGGCGTTCCATGGACATGCTCTCAGGCATAGTCAGGATCAGACGATAGCCTTTCGCGGCACAGACAAAAGCCAAGGCAATGCCTGTATTGCCCGATGTCGGCTCCACCAAAACTGATCCCGGCTTGAGTTTTCCAGCGGCTTCGGCTGCGTTGATCATAGCGAGACCAATTCGATCTTTCACGGAAGCAAGCGGGTTAAAGAATTCGCATTTACCAACAATATTGGCTTTGCACCCGGCCTCTTTAGCCAAACGATTCAGGCGAACCAACGGGGTGGCTCCCACTGTATCCACAATACTATCGTATATTTTTCCTCGAAATTCCGAAGAACTCGCCATATTTCCATCTCCGCGTTGTATTAAGTTTCTATTTAATTCAAACTTGCCTATTTCCCATAAAAGATCAATCACGAATCGTGATTTTTTGATCATTCTTTAGGGTTTAGAGCTGAGCCAGCGACTTTACGAAAACATTTAAATGGTAAAGTCGAGATTTTCGTGACCTTCGCTGGCAATATCGGCTTTTTGCGCCCGAGTACAAAGATCATCAATAGAGATGACGTCTAGGCGAGACATAACATCTTCCTGAAGTTCGGCCCAAAGGGGCGAAACCACCCTTAAACCCAACTCAGAATGTGAAATATCTTTGGTCGGTTCTTCTCCAGTTTCCATTTTGCGAACAACACGCACCACATCACCCACGCTAATGCGGCGTCTTTCTCTTGCCAATCGATATCCCCCTCTTGGTCCCCGAACCCCAATGAGGAGGTCTTCACGAACCAACTGTTGCAACGCTTGCTCTAAATAGCGCCGTGGAATCCCTTGCCGCCGGGTTATCTCGCGGCTTTGAACGGGTTCACCACCAGCGTGGTAGGCGATATCTAGAACCGCCTCAATTGCGAACAACATTTTTTTAGATAGGCGTAACATGTCGAGTTAACCCCCTTTAACTTTAATCCCTGTTTTCAAGTACCTGTAGAGCCAAACCCTCCTTGGCCCCGTTCGGTTTCTGGCAATTCATTAGTTTCTACCCATTGGGCAGTTGTCACGGGAGCGACGACCATTTGTGCGATCCTTGTCCCCCGATTAATTGAAAAAGCTAGTTTGCTTAAGTTCGTTAAGATAACTTTTACTTCACCCCGATAGTCCGCATCAATGGTGCCAGGACTATTGAGAACGGTGATCCCATGTTTGGCTGCTAAGCCAGACCGAGGCCTTACTTGAGCTTCAAAACCTACGGGAAGTGCCATAGAAATTCCCGTAGGAATCATCTTGGTTTCCCCAGGCATAAGCTCTTCTGGACTTTCGATCGCGGCAAGCAAGTCCATTCCTGCACTATGCTCGGTAGCGTAGGCCGGAAGAGGGAGATCTTTTCCATGAGGCAATTTGGTGACAGAAACAGAAACTTTCGTCATTCTTTTCCCCCCAAGAATTGGGCAATCTGCAAAGAAAGTTTATTGGCTACTTCGTCTTTACTCATACGCGGCCAGGTTTCAGTTCCATCACCATCAATCATATGAACAAGATTTGAATCTCCGCCAAAAGTCCCGGTTTCTGGAGATACGTCATTAGCCACGATCCAATCACACCCTTTACGTTGGCGTTTAGCAACGGCGTGCTCAATAACTTTTTCCGTTTCCGCCGCAAAACCCACAACCAGCGAAGGACGCCCCACACTCATTTGGCTTATGGTGGCGAGGACATCGGGATTTTGGACCATGGAGAGGGCTAAGGTATCTTCTGAACCTTCCTTTTTAAGCTTCTGACCTGCTTGGTTTTCCACTCGCCAGTCTGCAACTGCCGCCGCACATATAACGCCATCAGCAGGGAGGGAGGTTTCACAAGCCTGCAACATCTCAACAGCGGTGGTAATTTTGCGCATTTCCACTCCAGCTGGATCAGGCAGGTTCGTCGGCCCACTCACTAAAATCGTTTCAGCCCCAAGCCGTGCTAAAGCGCTGGCAATGGCGTGACCTTGTTTCCCTGAAGAATGGTTGGCGATGTAACGAACTGGGTCAATGGGCTCGTGTGTCGGACCGCTGGTGACAATAATTTTTTTGCCTGCCAGTGGTGTTTCATTGCCAAAGTGATTTTCAATGGCAGCAAGAATATCAGTTGGTTCAGCTAAGCGCCCCATGCCGAATTCATTGCAAGCCATCGCCCCTTCAGTCGGGCCAACCATGGAAACCCCACGAGATTTCAAAGTAGCAACATTAGCCTGAGTTGCCAAATGTTCCCACATGCGCACATTCATTGCTGGTGCAACCATTACAGGTTTATCTGTTGCCAATAAACAGGTTGTTGCTAAGTCACTCGCAAACCCGTTGGCCATTTGCGCCAGGATATTGGCTGTCGCCGGGGCCACCACCACAAGATCAGCGCTTCGGGACAGCTCGATATGCCCCATTTCACTTTCATCGGTTAGAGAGAATACGTTTTGAAAAACCTTCTCTCCGGTAAGGGCCGCCACAGACATGGGCGTGACAAACTGCTCCCCACCTTTGGTCAGAATACAACGAACGGATGCATCGCGTTTTTTTAAGGCCCTGATAAGTTCAAGGCTCTTATAAGCGGCGATTCCACCGGTGATAATTAATAGAATTCTCTTCCCTGCAAGCACTTGTAGAGCTTCCCCATTTAACGAGAATTTGGTGTGATAACCTAAACAGCAATGAAATCATATTCAAGTACAATCGACGATTATATTAGATTTTTATGAAATAGCTATATTTCGGGCTCAATCGATTGCTGATGAATACATTTTGCCATAACTTTAGCTGCAGGAGTCAAAGGAAAATCCTTGGGCCAGGCAAGAACCGTTGTCCGTTTAAGGCTCGGGCATTCAATTTTTCGGGCTGTGAGACGCCCTGCCTCAACGTCTTCCTGGCAAGCAACATTAGCAAGGATGCTATAGGCTAATCCACGGCGCACGAGTTCTAAAATGACTGAGAGAGAGTCTACCTCTATCACAATATTGGGTGATAAATCTCTTTTAACCGCCGCACGGTCAATAACGGTCCGCAAACCATGAGGGCGCCCAGGAAGAACAAGGGGGAGCCCACATGCTTTATCAAAGGTAACTTTCTCGCCAAGAGCTTCCCCCTGGCCGGGGCAAGAAAGGAGAACCAATTCTTCTGTAGAAAGGGGTTCATAACCAATACGTGGGCTTACAGACTCTTCATACAAAATGCCCAAATCAACCCGCCCATCAAGGAGTTGCTCCTGGAGGGTACCACTCATCAATTGGATAACCCGCAATTTTACATCAGGGTACTCAGTTCGATAACGCTCAATCAAAGGCCCCGCCATAGTTCGACCCGAACTTGGAGGGAGGCCAATACAAAGTTCACCCGAAATCTTACCCTTCTGCGCTGCTAAATCAGAGTTAAACCGTTCTAGCTCACTTAGTACCGCCGAGGCCCGACGTTCCAACAACTCTCCTGCTGAGGTAATTTCCACCCCTCGACCCGTCCGCACAAACAGAGGTTCACCAATTTCTGCTTCCAAAAGTTTAATCTGACGGCTCAAAGCTGGTTGAGACAGGTGCAGTCTTTCAGCAGCTTTGCTGAAGCTATTTAGTTCTGACACATGAAGAAAACCACGTAACTGTTTGAGGTCCATAAAAACTACCCAGGAATAAGAGAATTTCATGATATCAGAAAAACTGATATCTGTTAGATAAAACTTCGAATAGTTAAATAACATAAGGACCTGTATAACCTCACTAACATTTTGGAGATTATTTCATGCCCCTTTATAAGGCCGATCCAGCCTTGGTTTTTGTATTCTTAGCTACATGTGCTCTTGCCTTTAAAGGGGTGCTAACCAAGCTCGCCTACACTGACGGCCTCGACGTTAACTCCCTCCTGTTAATTCGGTTCGGCTTGGCAGCTCCCCTTTTTTGGGTTGGCGTGCGTTATTTAACCGGGGGCTGGACAGGAAACATGCGCCTGCGTGACTGGCGGGATTGTTTTATCTTAGGGTGTCTTTTTTTCATGGCAACCTATAGCGATTTCATGGCCCTGTCCCTGATTGATGTTAGCCTTTCACGCCTAATTCTTTTCACTTTCCCAGCCCAGATTGTCATTTTCACCTCAATCCGCGATCGCCGCCCTCCTTCCGGGCGGCAGATGTTTTCATTTCTGATTACCTATAGTGGATTGGTTTTTATCATCGCCCCTGACGGGTTTGAAAATTTACCCGTCAATGACATTAAGGGAATTTATTGGGCTATGATCAGCGCTACAAGCTATGCGGCATATCTTATGGCAAGTCAGAGGGTCATGAAGCGAATCGGTTCAGCTAGATTTACCGCAGCTTCTGGCTCCATGACCTTAGGGCTCATGTTGGTGGCTATTTCCTTTACGGGTGGATTTGAGGCTTTGGAGTTTACCACTGCCGGGTTCGGCTGGGGGGCTCTAATCGCCATTGCTTGTACGGTTATTCCCTTCTTTCTTTTGTTTGAAGGGATTGCGCGTAGTAATGCATCCAAAGCCAGTATGATTTCTCTCTTAGGGCCCGTTATTACCATCTTTTTTGCCTGGATTGTTTTAGGCGAATACCTGACCCCAACACAACTTTTCGGCTGTGTTTTGGCGATGATCGGTATTGGGTCTATAGAAGGGGTATTAAAAGTCCCAAAAAAGGGGATGGCTGCCTAACCCGTTTTAAGGCTGCCATTCAATGTAGGGGGCTAAAACGGGAGCAAGGAGTTCATTATATTCACCTCGCTCTTTTAAAGCCTTGATACCATTCGTGAAATAGGCATCAATTTCCTGCCCTTTTTTCCCTTTGGGAAGGATCACCTTCACGTCAAAGTTTTTGTAAAGCTGGCGTTTAATATTCTTTAGTCCTAAATCCCGGATAAAAGGATCAATTTCGTTTTGGGCAAAAATAAACCCATCAATCCTTCCTGCATCTACCATTTGAATGGCGCAGGATAAACAAGATAACCCTTCTGTTGGAAAGGGAAAAAAGCTGGTATGGGCTAAATCCGTTCCAATACTGTATTTTCCTAAATCACCCACTTCAACAGGTGAATTTTTATTTGTGTAGAGCACAAAAGACACCTGGAACAAAGTCGCTGTTGAAAAGGCATAGGGGAGTTTTTCAAGGTCCTCACCAGGAACCTCAATTAAGGGAATGTGATAATCGGCATTGCCCATTACCAAATTACGCACAGAACGCTTAAAAGGCACGACATCTATTTGAGTTTGAGATTTAGTCAGGCGATCAAGCGCTTTAATCAGCTCAACATAGGCCCCTGTTAAATTGCCATTTTTATCTTCTTCAGCCGACTGGGGCATGTTGGCGAGGGACGCTTTATAGGATTTAGTTTGAGCCAGTGCATCGTGGCTTATTAAGACAAGCGAAATTACAAACCCCATTAAGATGGTATGTAAATTAACGCCCATTTTTCTTGTTCCCAAACCCATAACCCCAAGTATATACCAAGTAAACAAACGTCAGCAAACTGTATCAATGAAAAAAAGGGACTGCTCCATAGAACAGTCCCTTTTAAAAATAATATAGATGCAAGTTTTAGGCGAGTTTGTCCATTTCTCTTAAGAGGGAATCACCCATAACTGAGGTCGATACCTTAGCTTTACCTTTTTGCATAATATCTGCAGTACGAATGCCCCCGTTTAGTACGGCTTGAGCTGCATTTTCTATTAGGTCGGCTTCTGCTCCCATATCGAAGCTGTAACGCAAGCACATGGCGAAGGACAGAATACTGGCCAGAGGATTGGCCATGCCTTGTCCAGCAATGTCTGGGGCTGAGCCATGGACTGGCTCGTACAGGGCTTTGGCTTTCCCATTAGCATCTTTGGCACCAAGGCTGGCTGAAGGCAGCATGC
Source organism: Rhodospirillales bacterium (assembly GCA_026196105.1). GTDB lineage: Bacteria > Pseudomonadota > Alphaproteobacteria > Rhodospirillales > JAPHRK01 > JAPHRK01. The sequence goes on from JAPHRK010000028.1 coordinate 24,486, forward strand.
CTAAAGAACCTGTGAGCATAGCCGCACAATCAGACAGGATATCACCAAACAGATTGTCAGTAACGATCACGTCAAATTGCTTAGGGTTACGGACCAACTGCATTGCACAGTTATCGGCATACATATGTTGTAGCTCAATGTCGCTATAGCCGCCGTTTTTGTGCATGTCGCTAACAACGCCGCGCCAAAAAATACCTGATTCCATCACATTGGCTTTTTCAACGGAGTGAACCAGCTTATTGCGCTTACGTGCCAAATCAAAAGCAACTTCGGTAACCCGCTCAATTTCAGCTTTGGTATAAGACTGAGTATCGATGCAGCGCTCTTGGCCTTCATAGGTTTGCATGCCCCGCGGCTGTCCGAAATAAACACCCGCTGTCAGTTCGCGCACGATCATAATATCAAGACCGGAAACAACTTCTTCCCGCAAAGTTGACGCTTCAGCCAAAGCAGGTAGGCAAGTGGCAGGACGCAAGTTGGCGAACAGGTCCATTTCTTTACGAAGGGCCAAAAGACCCGCTTCTGGACGGTGTTCCCGAGCCACGTCATCCCATTTAGGGCCGCCAACCGCACCAAGCAGAACTGCATCGGCATCCATGGCTTTTTGCAAAGTTGTATCATCTAAAGCAGTGCCGTGGGCATCATAAGCGGCTCCACCGACGAGGCCATCTTCCATATCGAAGTTAATCGTCCGGTTTTTAGCAATCCACTCAGCAACTCGCCTCACTTCGGTCATTACTTCAGGACCAATGCCGTCTCCAGCGAGAATGAGCAGTTTTTTTGTATCAGACATTCTTTTTCCTTTTTCCTACCGGAATTACAGCCAAGGCCGTTGTTCTTTTTGTTTAGCTTCAAAAGCCGCGATCTTATCTTCTTTTTGCAAGGTCAAACCAACATCATCTAGGCCCTCAAGCAAACAATGTTTGCGGAAAGGTTCAATATCGAATTTGATGGTACCACCATCAGGACCACTGATCTCTTGGCTTTCTAAGTCAACGGTGACAGTCGCATTTGCGCCCCGTTCGGCGTCTTCCATCAATTTATCCACGTCTTCTTGGGGCAGGGCGATGGGCAGGATGCCGTTTTTGAAGCAGTTGTTGTAAAAGATGTCAGCAAAGCTGGTTGAGATGATGCAGCGGATACCGAAATCAAGCAGGGCCCAAGGGGCATGCTCCCGAGACGAGCCACAGCCGAAGTTATCACCCGCAACCAAGATTGAGGCTTTACGGTATTGGTCTTTATTGAGGACAAAATCAGCTACTTCTGAACCATCTTGGTTAAAGCGCATTTCATCGAACAAGTTTTTGCCCAAGCCGCTGCGCTCAATGGTTTTGAGGAACTGCTTCGGGATGATCATATCCGTATCAACGTTAGTGATCTTCATTGGTGCAGCAACACCGGTAAGTTTTGTGAATTTTTCCATTTTCTGATTCCCCCTTAGCCCATTTTCCGTACATCGGTCAGCTTGCCTTTAATGGCAGCCGCAACAGCCATTTCAGGACCTACCAGATGTGTACGGCTGAGACGACCTTGGCGGCCTTCGAAATTACGGTTGGATGTAGAAGCGCAACGTTCGCCGGGCTTCAATTTATCATCGTTCATGGCAAGACACATGGAGCATCCAGGCTCGCGCCATTCAAAGCCAGCTTCTTTAAAGATAATATCCAGACCTTCTTCTTCAGCCTGTTCTTTAACCAGGCCAGACCCGGGAACCACCATGGCGCTAACAGTGTCTGCAACTTTATTGCCTTTGGCGATAGAAGCCGCAGCGCGGAGATCTTCAATCCGACCATTCGTACATGAGCCAATAAAGACCCGATCAATGCTGATCTCACTTAAAGGCGTTCCGGCTTTAAGGCCCATGTAATCAAGGGCACGCTGCCAGGTAACTTGTTGGGTTTCATCAGCCGCATCAGCAGGATTAGGAACCAAAGCTGAAATCGGCAAAGCGTTCTCAGGGCTGGTGCCCCAAGTGACAAAAGGCTCTAACTTAGAAGCATCTAAGGTCACTTCTTCATCAAAGGTTGCGCCCTCGTCGGTTTTAAGAGTTTGCCAATCAGTCAAAGCCACTTCCCAAGCGCCGCCTTTAGGAGCCATGGGACGACCCATAATGTAATCAAATGTTGTTTGGTCTGGGGCAATAATACCTGCCCGGGCGCCGCCTTCGATAGACATGTTGCAAACAGTCATGCGGCCTTCCATAGACAAATCTTGGATCGCTTTACCAGCATATTCAATCACGCTTCCGGTACCACCAGCCGTTCCGATTTGGCCGATAAGGGCCAGGATCAGGTCTTTGGCTGTGCAGCCCTTGGGCAGATCACCAACCACATTGATGCGCATGGATTTTGGTTTGGCTTGTAATAAGGTTTGGGTGGCCAGCACATGCTCAACTTCAGAGGTGCCGATACCAAAAGCAAGGGCGCCAAAAGCGCCGTGGGTGGCAGTGTGAGAATCACCACAAACGATGGTCATACCGGGCAGGGTGAAACCTTGCTCAGGACCCACAATGTGAACAATTCCTTGGCGAATATCGTCCATGCCATAATAAGGCACGCCAAACTCTTTGACGTTCTTTTCAAGGGCTTGAATTTGGGTGCGGGATTCATCGTTGGTAATATTATCAACGCCGCCTTCCCGATCTGCAGCAACGGTGGGGATATTATGATCAGCAAGGGCCAAGGTCGCTTCAGGATGACGAACTTTACGACCCGCTGTGCGAAGACCTTCAAAAGCCTGGGGACTGGTTACTTCATGAACCATATGGCGATCAATATAGATCAAGCTGGTTCCGTCTTCTTGGGTATCCACAAGGTGGCGTTCCCAAATTTTGTCAAACAAGGTCGTTGGTTTGCTCATAATATATAAAGTCCCTAGTTTTCGCACGAAAGCCCACGTCTGAAAACAAACGTGGGCCGCAATTTTAAACAACAGCTTCTTTTAGGATAAAATACCGTCATTACCGGCTTGACCCGGTAATCCATAGACTCCCGGGATTAAGTCCGGGAGGCCATGATAATGTGTGGCACTTCTCCAAAAAGAAGCGTCTGTTTTATGCTTCGGCTTCTGAAGCCTTAGCGGCGGCCTTAGCAGCAGCTTTTTCGCGGGTTACAGCATCGCGTGCTTGCTTAGCGGCACGTGCCACTTGAGCTTCACCAGCAGAAACCTTACCGGAGTGACCGGTGGTTTTTTCAGCGATACGAGCAGATTTACCCGTACGACCACGCAAGTAGTAAAGCTTGCTGCGGCGAACATCACCACGGCGCACAACTTCAATGTCAGCAACGTTTGGAGAGTAAAGAGGGAATACCCGCTCTACGCCTTCGCCGAAGGACAATTTGCGAACGGTAAAAGAAGAGTTGAGGCCAGCATTTTTACGGGCCAAGCATACACCTTCATAAACCTGGATACGCTCACGATCGCCCTCTTTAACCCGAACGTGAACCTTCAAGGTGTCACCAGCGGCAAATACTGGACGTTGCTTTTCAGCAGTCAGTTTATCCATTTGCTCTTTTTCGAGCGTTTCGATGATATTCATCAGTCTTTCCTTATCGGTTTAAGATGCTGTGCTTCTTCATTGGAGCGGCCCAGAACCTTTTGTTAAATCTCTTTTTTAATATGCCGGGCCCAAAGGTCCGGACGTCTATTCTTCGTAATCTCTTTGGAGCAGCGCTGCCGCCACTCTTCAATCTTCTTATGATGCCCCGAAAGCAAAACTTCCGGGACTTCCCGACCAGCCCATTCCTGGGGGCGGGTATAATGGGGATACTCTAGCAACCCCGTCTCAAAACTCTCTTCTTCAAGCGACTCTTTGTTTCCTGTAACCCCTGGTACCAACCGTACACAGGCATCAATCAAGGTCACCGCCGCCGCTTCACCGCCGGAGAGAACAAAATCCCCCAAGCTAATCTCTTCAACCTGACGGGCTTCTAACACCCGCTGGTCAACACCTTCATAGCGCCCGCAAAGGAGGATAACCCCTTTTGTTTCCGCTAATTCCCGCACTTTCGCCTGATCAAGCAGGCGACCCCGCGGGGTCAGATATATCAGCGTCGCTTCTGGCCTTTTTGCGCTAGCTTCGGCAATCGCCTTGTCTATCACATCGGGCCGCATCACCATGCCAGCGCCACCGCCAAAGGGCGTATCGTCTACAGTGCTATGTTTATCCGTGGCAAAGCCTCGAATATCCATCGTCTCTAGCGCCCATATCCCGTCCTTTAATCCTCGGCCCGAAAGCGAGGCACCTAGAGGACCTGGAAACATCTCAGGAAAGAGGGTTAGCACTGTCGCCGTCCATAAAGGGTCTGGCTTATCTGTGCTCACGTCTCTTTCTCGCTCACTTTGTCCCCACCAAGAGACTCGAAAACCCCCTCCGGTGGATCAACCAGTACCCTTTGAGCTGCGATGTCCACAAGTGGGACAGCCTCTTTGGTAAAAGGTACCATTTCAACCTCTCCATCAGCCAATTCGACTTCTAAGATATCGCCAGCTCCATGGTTAAGCACGGTGCGGATCGTCCCTAGGTCGTCTCCGTCCATTGATTGGACAGTCAGGCCGATAAGATCGGCGTGGTAGTATTCGTCTTCTTCGGGCTCCGGCAAAGCGCTTCTCAGCACATATAGCTTGGTCCCTTTTAACGCCTCTGCTTTGTCTCGGTCATCAACCCCTTCAATAGAGGCAATCAACCGACCCTTGGCAGCCGTTCCGACAACTTTGACCTTAAAGGTCTTGTTCCCGGTTTCGTCGCTTACCGTTCCATAGGAAGTTATGTCCTTTGGATTAGCGGTAAAGCCGATGAGCTTTATTTGTCCCCGAACGCCGTGGGGACCAGAGATGGCTCCCACACATATGCGTTCTTCATTGGACATAAGCTGGCTCACTTAAAAGCAATGCTTACTCTGAAGCTTCCTCAGCGGGAGCTTCTTCTGCAGGTGCAGCAGCGGCGGCAGCAGCTTCGTTAGCTTTTTCTTCAGCTTCACGAAGGCGCTCTTGAGCTTTTGCTTTAGGTTGGTGCTGTTTGGTTTGAGCTGGAATAGCAGGTTTTTCAACCAAGCCACGCTCAGCCAAGAAACGAGCAACACGATCAGTAGGTTTAGCGCCAACGCCAAGCCAGTATTTGACTCGTTCTTCGTCGATCACGATACGCTCTTCGTGATCTTTAGGCAGCATTGGGTTGTGACGACCAATTTTTTCGATGAAACGACCATCACGTGGGCTACGGATGTCGGCAACAACGATACGGTAGTAAGGACGTTTTTTAGCGCCACTGCGGGAAAGTCTAATTTTAAGAGCCATGTCTTTACGCTTCTTTCTTAAGTACTTCAGTTAATTCGGATAATTCGGTTAAATTTCTATAATCTATTTAAAAGGCAGACCGCCACCAGGCATCATACCCGGTGGCATACCGCCACTGCGCATAAAGCTCTTCTTGCCCATCTTACCTACTTTTTTCATCACAGCACTCATCTGTTTATGCTGCTTGAGAATCTTGTTGACCTCTTGAACAGTTGTCCCAGACCCGGCAGCAATTCTCTTGCGCCGTGAAGCCTTGATTAGATTAGGGTTTTGCCGTTCTTTGATGGTCATGGAGAGAATGATCGCTTCTTGGTGACCAATCGTCTTATCGTCGATGTTCGCTTCAGAAATCTGCTTCTTCATCTTACCCATGCCGGGCAACATGCCAAGGAGACCGTTCATATCGCCCATCTTTTTAATCTGGCGGAGTTGGCCGAGCATATCTTCAAAGTTAAACTGGCCCTTCATCACCTTTTTGGCGAGGGCTTCAGCTTCTTCGGCCTCCATGGTTTCGCCGGCTTTTTCCACCAGAGAAACCACATCGCCCATACCTAAAATACGACTGGCAATCCGGTCAGCATGGAAGGGCTCAAGGGCATCAATCTTTTCACCGGAGCCCATAAACTTGATGGGGCATCCTGTAATGGTTTTCATGGAAAGAGCGGCACCGCCGCGGGCATCACCATCAATACGGGTTAAGACGATCCCGGTAACGCCTACTTTTTCATTAAATTCTTTTGCCACCGTGACCGCATCTTGTCCGGTCATGGCATCAGTAACTAAGAGGGTTTCCGTTGGCTTGGCTACATCCCGAATAGCAGCAACTTCAGCCATCAATTCCATATCAATATGGAGGCGACCCGCTGTATCGAGGATCACCACGTCGTAACCTTCTAAGCGACCGGCTTGCATAGCGCGCTTAGCAATAGCGACAGGTTTTTCACCCATAATGATCGGCAGAGTAGCAACTTCGGCTTGTTTACCGAGAATTTCTAGCTGTTGTTGCGCCGCAGGGCGATAAACGTCCAATGAAGCCAGCAAAACTTTCTTCTTCTGCTTATTCTTAAGGCTCAAACCGAGTTTAGCTGAACTGGTTGTTTTACCAGAGCCTTGCAGACCCACCATTAAGATGGCAACTGGTGGGGTCGCGGTGAGGTTTATTTCACTGTCATCAGATTCCAAAAGAGCTGTAAGCTCATCTTGAACAATCTTAATGACCATCTGGCCAGGGCTAACGCTCTTGATAACGTTTTGACCGACAGCTTTCTCGCCAACGGCAGCGACAAAATCTTTAACCACAGGCAGAGCCACATCTGCTTCAAGCAAAGCGACACGCACTTCACGCATTGCGGCCTGGACATCTTTCTCCGACAGCGCGCCGCGCTTAGTCAGTTTATCAAAAATGCCGCCGAGGCGGGTTGAAAGATTATCAAACATTAAAGTTGTTACCAACAGTTCTTAAAAGCAGTTACAGCTCAGACAATTTAGAAGCAAAAAACGCCAGTGCGCGAACCTTCGCGGACTGGCGGCACCCAAGAATTCCTCAGGCGTCATCTAAGCGTGCGCAACATATTGTTTTGCACCAACAGAGTCAAGGCCGGAATAACCCTACTTTTATTGAGATATTTCCAAATTATGAATAGGCTTTTAACAAAAAGTGAGACACCCTTGAAGTCAGCCCCCTTTGGGCCTCACATAGAAGTCATATTTGAAACAAATACAATGATAAAAAGACAGTTTCAAAAGAATTACCTTGCAAAGTTGCTGCAAAGAGGCGACTGCAAGTGTTACAACTATTAAGTAGTGGTTACGAAGGAAGTTAAAATGGCAAGACGTGTAGGAAGAAGTACACCAGATCCGATAGATAAGTACGTAGGATCACGTATTCGTGGTAGGCGGCTTGGCTTGGGTATGAGCCAAACGAAGCTTGGCGATGCAATCTCTGTGACTTTTCAACAGATCCAGAAATATGAGAACGGCACCAACCGCGTCGGGGCGAGTAATCTTTTTAGAGTATCTAAAGTTTTAAATGTAAATGTCGGATATTTCTTCCAAGAAATGCCGGAGGCTGGTGAAAAGGCCGATGGGGATATGGGTTCGCCGGACCAATCTCAGGACACTTTAAGTGATGACCCCTTAACCTCAAAAGATGCCATAGAACTCTCTCATAACTATTATGCTATCGAAGACGAACAGGTCCGCAAACGGATTTACCAACTGGTCAAATCTTTAGCAGAGGCATTTAGAGAGTAATCCACCTAAAAAACTACAACCATTGCTCGATAAAGATTAAAAAACGAGGTGATTTAATACCTCATTTCTTCTCTAAATGCTTGGGTGTCAGACAACCTCGTGCTATACCTAGGGTGGATCAGTAAATCACTGTACTATTTATTAGTGTATTGGGTAGGAAATGCCGTCATGGAAGTCTCAGGAAATCCTGACAATGAAAACTTAGAAAACGGCCTTATCAATGCTCACGTAAGTGAAATGATAAAGAATCGTAGAGAGAAACAGGGCATTACTAAAATTGCCCTTGCTCAAGCCCTAGGAATTAGCCCCCGCCAATTAACTAAAATAGAGCGGGGTAAGGCCCGCTTATCTGCCTCTCATATTTTTAAAGCGGCAACTTATTTGGAAACCACTGTAGAAGCCCTTTTTCAAGGTATTCATGACGAAAATTTCCAATCTTTGCCAGATGATATTCAGCCAACTACCTGTCAATCAATTCCCCCAGAAGAAGTTGAGCAGTTGCAGCGTTATTTTCTCTCAATTCCTGAAGGCAAAACCCGTAATAATGTTCTGAAAATGATTAAAGCCACAGCCCAGGCAAAAATTTGAGTCGACAGGTTAATCTTTAGACCTGCACAATGGGTTTATGGATTTAGACAAGATCAATATGCGTGTATCTGAGCAAGGTTTCTGCGTTCGCGGAGCCTTTAATATGAAGGACCACGATCAGACAGCCATCTTGATTGGAAACATTGGCGGTGATCTGTGGCCTCATTTTTCACCCCATCAATCAAAAACCTCACATCCCTTAGACCAATGGACAAAGAAGGTTTTGCAAGAAATTGCCACTGATATTAGGGCTGACGTTTACTTTCCCTTTGAAGGCCCCCCGTTCCACCCCTTCCAGAAATGGGCCCAACAAGCCGAACAGGTTTTTCCTTCCCCTATTGGCCCTCTTATCCATCCGACTTATGGTCTGTGGCATGCTTATAGGGCTTTGTTTGTCTTCAAAGACAAACAGCTACTTGAAGAGAAGACAGCAGATCTTGCCTCCCCATGCCTTACTTGTTTAGATAAGCCCTGCCTTCACACCTGCCCGGTTTCAGCTTTTAACGAGACTTCAGGTTATGATGTGCCAAAATGTATTGCCCACTTAAAAACTCCCGAGGGGCAAGATTGTATGGCAAAAGGGTGTATCGCCCGACGAGCCTGCCCTGTTGGGAAAAATTATATTTACCCCCCTCAAATGGCCAAATTTCATATGGAAAAATTTGTTGAAATTAATGGCAAATAATTAAGGCTATATGGTCTTCAGGCTTTTCAAAAACCCCGATTAATCCCTCCCAGTAATGCAAATAAGCTAGCAGAACTTTAGATGAGAATTCATCTTTCAGTCGTGCAAGCTATATTTAAGCTATTAAAATCATTATGACTTTTCCTAACCTGGCCTAATTATTCTATTCATTACCACAATTATATTTGACAACCAATTGTCATTATGACAATGTATTGTCAAATAATGAGGTCGGATATGAAACACACATCAAAAGGCAGTGCCTTTACTGAAATCGCTTTAGAAATATTTCGTTTGAATGGGGCGCTGCTTGCAGCGGGCGACAAGCTTGGGGCTGATCTTGGGATCACAAGTGCGCGCTGGCAGATTATGGGCGCTCTTGGAGAGTCCTCAATGACAGTTCCACAAATTGCCAATGAAATGGGCTTAACCCGTCAAGGGGTACAACGCACAGTAAATATTCTGCTTGAGGAAGGAATTGTTGAATTACACGATAACCCCAACCACAAACGCGCCAAGTTGGTACGCCTTAGCTCTGAAGGGGCTCACAAGCTTAATGAAATTAGTATGAGGCAGATATCCTGGGCGAACAGCCTTGCTGATAAATTTACGGAAGATGATCTCCAAACAGCCAACCAAACCATCCATCAACTCAGGCTCATGATCACAAACCTAGACAATGAAAGGGGATAATTATGTTTAAATTTTTAAAAGGCGTTCATATCCTGGCACTTTGTATCTTCGTTGGCAGTGTCCCAGCTCACATAGTCCTAGGAGCAGTGGCAGACCCAACGGGGGATTACCAATCTTTTGCCATTTTTCATCAAGCAAAATATCTCCTGACCTACACTCTGACGACTGCAGGGGTTATTGCAGTAATCTTGTCAGGACTCCTATTAGCAATCTCAAATAAAGGGATGCTCAAACAAAGATGGTTACAAATTAAACTCGCGCTGGTCGCTTTAATAGCCCTGAATGGAGGGTTAATACTGACACCTCTCGCCGAAAAAATGACCGCCCTTGCAGTTAAGGCTGCTCAAAGTGGAACTCTAGAAACAACCTTTGCAGATTTAGCAGGGCGCGAATCTATCGCTGGAGCGGCAAACATATTGCTGATTATCACAGTCGTGTTCATCGCTATCTATAAGCCCGCATTTGGTCAGAAAAGGGCTTAGTTATGGACAGTTTTCTTCTCCTGCGATTCATTCACTTCATAGGCCTTACATTAATAGGAGCTGGCCTGATAGGTGTGTTTATCTGCGATATGCGCTCCCGCCAAACCAAAGAACTCCCGCTTTTTGGTCAATTGGTTTCTATGATTGCTCTTTTCTATGATGGACTCGTGGTGCCTGGGGCGATATTACTCATAATAAGCGGTACCTGGATGATTGTTGAGTTCCATGATGGCTGGGAATTCCTTCAAACACCCTGGTTAGCCGGAATGGTCTTCTTGTTTATCTTTGAATTTGTTGAAGGCAATACCATTACCCGTATCTACTTTTTACGCCTAAGAAAACTAACCAAAGAAGCTGTTGCCCTTGGCCAGTGGACATCAGGCCTGCGCAAAGCCAGGGGAGAGCAATTGGCCTCTTTCACTCATTTTTTAGATATCCCCATTTTGACCGTTATTATCTCATTGGGGGCATTGCGCCCTACTGACTGGACAACATTTTTTATCGGTATCGCCATTGGCCTTACTGTCGCAACCCTCTTAAATATCATCGTCCCTAAACTTTATCCCTGGAGCGAAGCTGAAAACCAATAGGCTCTGATGTTTCCGAGGATACTGATTTTCACTAGACTCTGGGGTCAAACAGGCCATATAAGGCGGGTTATGGACGCTTTACCTTTTGTGAAAATGCATGGCCTGGGCAACGATTTTGTTGTGCTTGATGCCCGTTCAACGCCCTTAGATTTAAGCGCGGAGCAAACGCGCGCCATTGCTAATCGTAAATTAGGTGTCGGCTGCGACCAACTTATTATAATTGAGCCACCTCGCAACAACGACGCATATGCTTTTATGCAAATCAGGAATGCTGACGGTGATGAGGTTGAAGCCTGTGGCAATGCGACCCGTTGCATAGCCCATCTTTTGATGACAGAAACCGGGCAAGAGAGCCTTATTGTTGAAACAGTTGTAGGGTTGCTCGACTGCCATGCTGTAAACGATGGGCAAATCACTGTCGATATGGGGATGGCCCGTCTCGACTGGCAGGAAATTCCTCTGGCCCAAGCGATGGGAACAGAGCAAATTAATCTTGAAGTCGGCCCTCTCGCCAACCCCGTTGCTGTTAATGTCGGCAACCCTCATGCGGTGTTCTTTGTAGAAGATGTCGAGACTATTGATCTGGTGCAGTTTGGCCCCCAAGTCGAAAACCATCCCACCTTCCCAGAACGCACAAATGTAGAAGCCGTTCATCTTCAACAAGACGGAAGCCTGCGCATGCGGGTTTGGGAACGAGGTGTGGGCATCACCCAAGCCTGTGGCACCGGCGCTTGTGCGGCATTAGTTGCGGCAGCTCGTCGGGGGCTTACGGGGCGCAAAGCCCAAGTCATTCTTGATGGTGGACCTTTGGAAATTGAATGGCTAGAAAACGGCCATATCCAAATGACCGGGCCAATTGCCTATAGCTTTGAAGGCACCATTGATCCTTCCCTCTTGACCGACAATGGCTGAAGCCAAGGTTGTCACTTTAGGGTGTCGCCTTAACACCTATGAATCTGAAGTCATACGCGACCACGCCCAGCAAGCTGGGTTGGAAGACACGCTAATCGTCAATACTTGCGCAGTGACCAACGAAGCAGAGCGCCAAGCGCGTCAAACCATTCGCCGCCTGCGCCGAGAAAACCCTGAAGCCAAAATCGTTGTAACGGGGTGCGCTGCCCAGATTGACCCTGATCGTTTTGCCGCGATGGATGAAGTAGATCGGGTGATCGGTAATAAAGAAAAAATGGAAGCCCAAAGCTTCCTGCCTGAAGAGCACGAACCTGTTGTCGTTAGTGATATCATGCAAGTTAAAGAAACGGCTCATCACCTGATCGGGGGGTTTGGTGGCCGAGCTCGGGCCTTTGTTCAGGTTCAGCAAGGCTGCGACCATCGCTGTACTTTTTGCATTATTCCTTTTGGACGCGGCCCCAACCGCAGCCTGCCCATCGGTGCCGTGGCTGAACAAATAAGTACTTTGGTCAATAATGGCTTTAAAGAAGTCGTGCTTAGCGGTGTCGATATCGCCTCTTACGGTCAAGACTTGCCGGGCAAACCCCCTTTAGGCCAAATGGTTCGACGCCTCCTTAATTCCGTCCCGGGATTAGAACGTTTACGCCTCTCTTCCCTTGATCCTGCCGCTATTGACCCCGAATTCATGGCTTTGCTCGCTGATGAACCCAGATTGATGCCCCATATTCATCTCAGCCTCCAAGCCGGTGATGATATGGTCCTTAAACGCATGAAACGCCGCCATTCCCGTGGGCAGGTTATTGAACTTTGTGATGCAATGCGCCAGGCACGCCCCGATGTGGTTTTTGGCGCTGACCTGATCGCCGGGTTCCCGACAGAAACCGATGAGATGTTTGATAATGGCCTAGCCTGTTTTGAAGAATGCGGCCTGACTTTCACCCACGTCTTCCCTTATTCTCCACGTCCTGGAACTCCAGCAGCTAGTATGCCAGAAGTCCCAAAGGCCGTTCGCAAAGAGCGCGCTGCCAAAGTTCGGGAGTTTGGTGATAAGGCGCTAAACAGCTTCCTTCACTCTTGCATTGGAGATACGGCAAAGGTACTGGTTGAGCAACAAAGTAAGGGGCATACAGAACATTATGCTCCAATCCGTCTTTTGACCCCCGCGCCAGAAGGTGAGATCATAAGTGCAAAAGTTACAGCCGCTGAAAACGGCACATTGATTGGTGAAATTTAGGGCCTATTGAATATGAGTGACGAAAAAAAAGGAAACTGGTTAAGCCGCATGAAAGAGGGGCTCAGTCGCTCTTCAACCAAACTTAAAACTGGCATTACTGACCGTTTCACCAAACGCAAACTTGACGATGAAGCTCTTGAAGAACTTGAAGAACTCCTAATTACGGCAGATTTAGGGGTCGAAACCGCCATGCGGCTTTCTGCAGCCATTGCCAAGTCCCGTTTTGGCAAAGAAATGGACTCAGAAGAAATCCGCACTGGCCTCGCCGAAGAGATCACCCCAATCCTTGAGCCCATTGCCAAACCCCTTGAAATCAACCCCGCCAACCGCCCCCATGTTGTTTTAGTTTGTGGCGTTAATGGTAGTGGCAAGACCACGACTATTGGCAAGATGGCTAAGCAATTCCAGCAGCAAGGCAAAACCGTGATGTTGGCTGCGGCTGACACCTTTCGTGCAGCCGCAGTTGAACAGCTAAAGGTTTGGGGAGAGCGCAACAGTTGCCCGGTTGTTGCTAAGGAAACAGGCGCAGATGCCGCCGGCCTCGTTTATGACGCCGTTGAGCGCGCTAAACATGAAAATATTGATGTTCTGCTCGTTGATACAGCCGGAAGATTACAAAATCGAGCGGACTTGATGGCTGAGTTAGAAAAAATTATTCGAGTAGTTAAAAAAGTCGACGATACCGCTCCGCATAACTGCCTGCTTGTCCTTGATGCCACGGTTGGGCAAAACGCCCATAGTCAGGTGGAGATTTTTGGCAAGATCGTCAATGTCACAGGTTTAATTCTCACCAAACTTGATGGCACAGCCCGCGGTGGTGTGCTTGTTGCCCTTGCTGATAAGTTCAAACTCCCCGTTCACGCCATTGGCGTCGGTGAAGGTATTGATGACCTTCGCCCCTTTGAGGCCAGAGCCTTTTCAAGAAGCTTGCTTGGATTGGATAGCTGAGCTTCCGCTCTTTAGCGAGCAGTTTGTTACTGTCATTCCCGAGAAATATGGAGTTAAAGGAAACGAAATTCCTAAATCAGGATATCGAGGTAGTAGCCCCGTTGAACGTCCGTGCGCGGTGGAACGTCCGAGGCCAAGAGGTGATCCAGTTTTTTAATCGCCCGCTTTTCATGAGCTGATTCTTTATAATCAATGAGAGTCGTCCGTGACTTAACATCTTTTGTCGCCGCAAAAGTCGCTTTCTGGTTATGGTGTGTGGGAACTGGTAAATTACCAATTTTTGAAGTGTCAACCATGCGCCTACGATGTTAGTTATTTTTTCCGGATTCTGAGTCTAGCAGCTTAGGGTTAACAAACTATTTCGGCATATCGTGTTTTGGGGTCCAAGCTTTCGACCTTACTGAAATTACTTTTTGATCACGGACTTTATCATATTCCCGCAAGGCCCATTTCACACTTGGAAATGCCAAATGGTCCCATGGAATCTCTGCCCAATCGAAGAGCTTAACTTCTTCGCTTTCCATACCTGGAGCAAATTCTGGCGACAGCATTTTCGCCCGATAAACAAGGTAGATATGCCCTATATGAGGGATGTCATAAGTCCCAAGCAGGTCAATGGCCTCAATTTTAGCCCTTGCCTCCTCCCAACTCTCCCGTTCAGCCCCTTGGGCAACGGTTTCATTCATTTCCATAAAACCAGCCGGGAAAGTCCAATAGCCAATCCTGGGCTCAATCGCTCGTTTACAAAGGAGAACCTTCCCTTCCCACTCAAAAATAGCTCCAACAACAATTTTGGGATTTTGATATTCGATATAACCACAATCAGGGCAGACCAAGCGTTCTCGGTCATCGCCATCAGGGATTTTTCTAATTGAAGGGCCAGGGAGAGCTTTATTTTCCATGCCGGGGAGTTTGGCGAGGAAATATTGTCAGGGCAAGCTGAATCTAGAGCAAATCTCAGTTTGCTCTATGCAAATTTCAACAGGAATCGGACGATTTTTTTAGTCCGCTCACTAAAGAGCGACGGCACATAAAAAGACCCGGCAGCGCGTTTGCTAACTTCACCAAGAGTTGGATAAGGTGCAATCATTGAGGCCATTTGCCCGATTTTCATTTTGTTAGACAGAGCCAGAACCCAGGTTTGAATGAGTTCCCCTGCGCGGGGGCCAACAATCGAAGCCCCGAGAATTTTGCCTTTTTTCGTGGTGATGACTTTCACCAGACCATCGGTTTTACGCTCAGCCTGAGCCCGATCATTTTCACCAAAGGACCAGCGCAGAATATTAATCTCACGGCCTTGCTGTTTCGCCATTTCTTCCGTTAAGCCCACATGAGCGAGTTCTGGGGCGGTATAGGTTACCCACGGAACTGTCGAATGATCCGCTTTGGCGGGAAGCCTAAACAAGACATTACGAATAACAATTCCCGCGTGATAACCCGCTACATGAGTAAACTGCATACCCCCAGCGACATCACCAATAGCGAATATCTTTTTGTTGCTGGTGCGCAGGCGTGCATCAACCTGGATACCTTTTGGCGAATAGGTAATTCCGGCAGCTTCCAGGCCTAAATTATTCACATTTGGGCGACGACCTGCGGCAATGAGAAGGTGGGACCCTTCAATAACCTGTTCAATGCCGTTTTCTTCAATGGTAATCGCAATTCCAGCATCTTTTTTCGCTATGGAGACAACTTTTATACCTTCTTTTAGCTCAAGTCCGTCTTTTATTAGGCGCGTACGAACAATATCGACCAATTCAGCATCGTCTTTGGGCATGATGGAGAACATTTCGAGCAAAGTGACCTTGCAGCCTAAATGCCTGTGGGCCTGGGCCATTTCAATGCCGATGGGCCCCCCGCCAATAACGATTAAATGTTCAGGCAGGCTCGTTTGTTCAAATATATTTTCATTGGTGAAGAAAGGGACACTATCAAGACCAGGGATAGGCGGGACGGCTGCTGAGGATCCTGTCGAAATAACAAAGCGTTTAGCTTCTACGATCGTGTCATTCACCTTCACTTGCTTAGGGTTGATAAAGCTTGCGGCACCTTCGATAACCTGAACTCCAAGCCCTTCAAAACGTTCGACCGAATCATTGGGAGCAATGGCACCAATAACGTCATGGACATGGGAAAACACTTTTTTGGCATCGATTTTAGGTTCGTCTGCTAGAACGCCAAATTCTCCCGCTTTTCTAACATTTTCAGCAGCATGACCCGCCGCTAGAAGAGCTTTGGAAGGCACGCAACCATAGTTGAGACAATCACCACCCATTTTTGCTTTTTCAATCAGGACTGTTGAGGCCCCCATTTGAGAGGCACCAGCGGCGACACTTAGGCCACCGGACCCGCCTCCGATAACACAAATATCGGTTTTAATCACTTGGCTCATGGCGTTTCCTTCGAGAATTATTGATTTTTTTCTTTGTATTTTTTGTAGGCAATAGGAATGACGGCAAGGATAGCCAAGCCGATGATGGGGGTAAGGATTTCTGGTGAAAAGATAATGCCGAGATCAGGGGTTTGGCCTGTGTCAAAAATTGCCCCTAGGCCGTTACCAACTGAGGCATAAACAAAAGCACCAGGAATGATACCAAAAAATGTCGCGATCATATAGGTGCGCATATTGACGCCCAGCACACCTGAGACAAGGTTTACCATCCAGAAGGGGAAAAGCGGAACAAGGCGCAAGACCATAAGGTAACTAAAAGCATTTTCATTGAAGCCATCTTCCATCTTTTTCAAGGACGCTCCAGCTTTTTCACGGAAGAAATCATGGAAAGAGTAGCGGACTACTAGGAAATTTATTGTCGCCCCGATAGTTGCCCCACTAACGGCATAAAGAGTACCTTCGATAGAGCCAAAGAGAAATCCGCTGCTAATGGTCAACCAAATAGCCCCAGGAATTGAAAGACTGGTTGCGATGGCATAAACTCCAATGAAGACCAAAATTGTCAACAGGTGGTTATTCGTTTTCCAATCGAGCAATTGCTGTCGATTTTCTTTTAAAGCTTCAAAGGTCAGATATTGGTCGTAGCCGAGAGCAAAGAATAACCCAATGGCTCCAGCAATGGCTAGAAGGGGAGCAAAGCGCCACAATGATGTTGGCTTATTCTCAATTTCTCTGGGGGTGTTTTGTACCATTATGGCTTCAATTTTTTCCATTACTAAGCGACTCAACTCTAGTTTCTTTTAAAAGGGCGGTTATAGGTTTCTTTTTGCCAAACCTATATTACAAGCCTAAACGCTGAGCACCAGTAACCTTTACGTTATGATAGTGATGACAGGCAATCACAAAACTGTGAGCTTTACATCATTGCCCCTGTTGGTAATTGAAAGCGGTAAATTCCCGGATAATCCCGTTTAAGGGTAGCTCCTCGATGTTTGACATAAGCCAACATGGGTTTGTTTTTTTCTAAAACATGACCATAAAACGTATCAATTCCCATTTTTTGGCCTTCATGAGCCGCATGACTAAGCAATGCTGCTCCAATGCCACAGCTGTGATCGCTATCTTGAACAGAAACGGAAAATTCCCACTGATCACACTCAAGGTTGTCCCGTGCAATATGGACAACGCCAACACATCTTAATTGATCAGCTTCTTGGATAAATCCGATCCAACCTAAATGAAGGTCACGATCAATACTGGTTTCCCGCTCTAATTCTTTTTCACTCAGATAACGCACAGGACGGAAAAAGCGATTGTATCGGCTTTCAGCAGATGAGTGGTTGAACAGATCTACGACATAACCTTTGTCTGTCAGAGTCATAGGGCGCACCAACAAAGGCCTGCCTTTTTTAGTGTGGACCGTCTCATAATTTGACAGGGGAATAAGTACGGCCTCAACCGAATGTTGACCCTCTCCAAGCTCTTGTTCAGGCAACGCGTCCCGCCCAAGCACTGATGGAGGTTTCCAAAAAGGCTGTGCCGTTTCAAATTCAGCCAAATTTTGAGCAATGCCTACATCCGCCAAAGTGCGACTATCATATTTCGTCATCACACGACGCGAGGTTGTTCGTTGCCGCCAAATTTTGAAGGCATTTTTGAGCAACACAAATAAATTACGAACGTTCGTGCTTTTAATTTTATGTAAATATGACGGTAAGGGTGTAAACATCAAAGTCACTCCTGCCTCAATGAGAGGCTATTTCAATGAAGAATTAATCAGGTTATCGAAAGTAGCTCTGGCCATTTCTTTGGCTTTACTATGGTTGAGTACCGCACGGTAACTCATATAAGCGATGGTCAAGCCTTCGTAAGCATAGGCGAAGCGTTCAATATCCAAGTCTTTTTTGAACGCGCCTTCTTGCACGCATTTTTGCGCCACCCGACTAATCACATCAATTCGTTCGGCAATTTTACCCACAATATAGTCTCGCAATGGTCCCGGTTGAGCGTCCAATTCAAAGGCAATAGACATTAAAGGACAACCGCGGGAAAGAGTTTCATCACAAACCCATTGGGTATAATTTTCAAACAAAGCTTCCAGGCGAGCTATCCCGCCTTTGACCTTAAGCGCTGGCAAAACAACAACTTCGGTAAAGCGTTCCACCAGTTGAACCATAACAGCTAACTGAAGAGATTCTTTTGAACCAAAATGTCCAAAGAGGCCGCTTTTAGACATACCGGTTCTAGAAGCGAGATTGCCAATACTAAGCGCGCCAACGCCAACCACTGCCGCTTCTTTAATTGCTGCATCCAATATGGCAGCTCGAGTTTGTTCACCTTTGCTCATACTCAAACAATACGAACGATCGTTCTTTTTGTCAAGCTTAATGATAATGATGAACTAACCGTTTGATTTTATTTGTGAATGTCACACCCGACCTGATCGTGCATTCAGAGTACATGAAAAGAATCGGAACTGACAAACTCTGGATTCCCCCTTCTACACAATGACAGTCAAAGAGGAAGGGGCAAATAAGGACCCTTTATCTCGCTTCCTGAATGATTGGATCGCCAACCTTGTAGGAGGAGATAATCTCCTGATAACGGCCTGAGACCTTCATCTCTTTCAAGCCTTCATTAAAATCCTGACATACTTTATCGGATTTAAACACCGCTCTAAAATGGCTGGGCTCAAAGAGTGGGTGATGGGTGACCTCTTGATCCGTGGGTACCAAGCTTGAAACACTTGGGTCTTTCCTGAACCATTCAAAAATATAACGATCGGCAATCACCACATCCGTACGGCCCCTAAAGAGTAGCTTATTTTGAATGCGCTGGTCGGCAACCTCTTTGTAATAGGGATTGCTCTCTGCCATTTGCTTGAATTCTTCACCCAAATAATTTTTGGCATTCTGAAAAGCTATAATGCTTCGGTTTTTAAGGTCTGCAACCGTGTCTATTTTCAAATTGTGGCTTTTAAGGCTGATTGCAAAGTTCCAATAGGTAATATGGCTATCTGAATAACAGCCGGGCAGACCCTTCAAGCCCGTGGACATAATGCCATCAATATCATTGTGGTTTAACATAACAAGGGTTCGGGCTAGAGGAAAATAAAGGGGCTCCATTTCATAGCCTTTAAAGGCTAATACCTCTTTGAGAATATCGAACTCAATCCCCCGGGCCTCATCTTTGATAACATAAGGGGGTATCCACAACCCAACAGCGATCTTTAAAGTTTCAGAAAAGGCAACCGATGGCAACGCCCAGATCAGTATCACGAGCAAAAGCCGATAGAGTTTAGACATTGCTGACCCAGCATACTCTTTCTTCATTTGGCGCATTCCTTTTTCTTATTATTTGGTTCAGCACCGTTATTTTTTGAACCGTGGTCTTTTCTTTAACTTCTTTGATATGCGGTTCTCATAGGTTCTTTCAACCAAAAAAATAATTAAAGATTTTGTTTTACCTTTGTTGTTTAATAAAAAATTCTCCACCCCATTGCCTTTACCCTCTCTTAGTTCCAATATCTAACAAGAGGTTACAGCATTTATTTGAAGGATTGGCGGTTCATGAGTGGATTTAAAGCCGTTCAGGTAGTTGGGGAAGATTGGGCTCATGTGGCACAATCTATCGTTGATGGTCTTGGACCTGCAGGACAAAGTAATAACTTGGGTTTTATCTATCTGACTGATTTTTTGGCGGATGATTTAACATCCATTTTAACTTACTTGCGTCAAAGAACCACCATCTCTCATTGGGTTGGCAGCATCGCGACAACCATTTGCGGCGTTGGGGGTGAAGTCAGTGACAGCCCTTCAGCAGCCGTTCTTGTCGGCCAATTTCCTGAACAGGCTTTCAAAGTTTTTCCAGCCCTTGAAACAGATACAGACCAACTTCCTGAAGCCACCAAAGAATGGATGGCCACTGAAAAGCCAACTTTTGGTATTCTTCATGCTGACCCTAATAACGCCAACCTTCTCGACATTCTCGAAAAACTAGCCGAACAAGAATCCAGTTTTTTCGTTGGAGGAATGACCTCTTCAGAAACAGAATTTTATCAGGTAGCGGACCGATTGACGGGTAATGGACTTTCTGGGGTTATGTTCACACCTGAAGTTGAGGTTATAACCGGCATGAGCCAAGGGTGCGCGCCAATTTCCCCCACCCATGTGGTTTCTGACAGTATCGACAATATTATTGTTGGCCTTGATGGACGCCGAGCGCTCGATGTGTTGAAAGACGACATCGGCCCAGAACTCGCCTCTGACCTTAGCAAGATCGAAGGCATCGTGATGATGGCAATCTTGGTTGAAGGCTCAGATACAGGGGATTATCTGGTCAGAGAATTAACCGCCATTGACCCGGTTCGCGGTTGGCTCGCGGTTGGTGAAGACTTAAAGCCCGGCGACCGCATCCTTTTCGTCCGCCGTGACCCCGAAACCGCCCTTGATGATTTAGAAAAAACCCTCCGCAAAATGGCCGCGCGTCTTGACGGTGAACCCAAAGGGGGAATTTATATTTCCTGTGTTGGTCGAGGGGTCAGCATGTTTGGGGCTGAGGGGCGCGAGTTGCAAGTGATCAAAGAGGTTTTCGGCAACATACCCCTCGCAGGTTTCCACTCTGCAGGGGAAATCTCCAACAACCGATTCTACGCTTATACGGGTGTTTTAACCCTTTTTACTTAAATTTATCCAAGAACATTACAAGAGCATTAAATGAAATACGTAAAACTAGGTCGTACAGACCTTAAAGTCAGCCGTCTGTGCATGGGCACCATGACCATGGGAAAACAAAATACGGAAGCAGAGGGTCATGAGCAGTTAGATTACGCCCTAGATCTAGGCATCAATTTTGTCGATACGGCTGAGATGTACCCCATTGCCCCGAGTGAGCAAACCTATGGTGATACTGAACGGATTATCGGCACCTGGATGAAGGCACGAGACTCCCGCGATAAAATTGTTCTGGCAACCAAGATCGTGGGTTCAGCCCCAACGTTTAAATATATCCGTGATGGCAAGCTCATGCTGGATCGCAAAAACATTGAAACCGCCATTGATGACAGCCTTAAGCGCCTGCAAACTGACTATGTCGACCTTTATCAAATCCATTGGCCTGATCGCTCTTTTAATGGATTTGGTCGTCGGGGGTTTTCTAAACCAGATGATGAAGTTTACACCCCCCTAGAAGAAACTTTAGAGGTCATGGGAGACCTGATCAAAGCCGGGAAAATTCGTCATTTCGGGGTATCGAACGAAAGCCCTTGGGGGCTGATGAAATATTTGCAAATCGCCGAGGCCAAAGGCCTCCCCCGTCCTACTTCAATCCAAAATTGGTATAACTTAATTGGGCGTGGCTTTGAAACCGGTTTGGCCGAAGTGTCCTTGCGTGAAGACGTCGGGCTTTTGGCCTATTCACCTCTAGGTGCCGGCACCTTAACCGGCAAATACCTCAACGGCGCCAAACCAGACGGGCGAAGGCTGACTATGTGGCCAGACCGCTACCCTCGCTTAAAAGGCCCATTGGTCGAAAAAGGTGTTGCGTCATACGTGTCTCTCGCGCAAGAAAATGGTCTTGATCCGGCCCAAATGTCCTTGGCCTACATCCTCACCAAGCCCTTCCTGACCAGTGCAATCATCGGAGCCACCTCAATGGAAAACCTCAAAACCAACATTGATGCCGCTGATCTAACCTTGTCTGAAGATGTTTTAAAAGCTATTGAGAAAATTCAAAGGGCCAACCCAGACCCGGCACCTTAAAACCTGAGCGGAGGAATAACAGTCATGCGTACTTTTGTCGGTTTAGCCCTCCCCCAACCGGTTCGTGACCGCCTCGCCCTACTTTGCACCGGGGTGGAAGGGGCCCGGTGGATTTCAAAAGAAAACTTCCACCTCACCCTCCATTTCATTGGCGAGGTTGACCTGGATATGGCTGAGGAAATCAACGCCAATCTCAGCCGAATAGATTTCCCGACTTTTGAGCTTTCCCTCAATGGGGTTGGCTTTTTTGGTAAACCTGAAAAACCACGCGCTGTCTGGGTCGGCACAGAAATAAACCCCTCCCTCAATGATTTACAAGAGCGGATCGGCAATTCTTTGCGTCGCGCTGGTGTGCATTTAGAAGGGCGAAAATTCAAACCCCATATCACCCTGGCGCGCTTCAAACATGTCAAACACCCTGGCCTGGAAGCCTTCATTCAGCGCAACCTCATCTTCCAGATGGACCCCCTGACCATTGATAATTTTGTTTTGTTCCGCAGCCATTTAGGGCATACAGGGGCCCATTACGAACCACTCGCCGAATATCCCTTGCAGGCGATCAGAAATTAAAAACCCGGGGGGGTATTGAGTTGAGCACGGCACCTGATTTTGACGAAGCGTTCAAGGATAAGCTGGAAGACCTGTTCCGTTGGCGTCGGGATGTGCGCAAATTTAAAACCGATCCCTTGCCCGTTGACCTGGTTGACAAAATCCTCTCCATCGCCTGTGTTTATTCCCCATCTGTTGGCAACAGCCAGCCCTGGCGCTTTGTGAAGGTTAATGACCCCAAACGCCGAGCCGCGGTCAAAGAGAATTTTGAAATCCAAAACCGGGAAGCCCTGGATAATTACCAAGGCGAAAAAGCCAAACTCTATGCCAGCTTAAAACTTGCGGGGCTTGATCAAGCCCCGGTCCACATCGCCGTTTTTGCCGATACCCAAACCGAGCGCGGCGCAGGCTTGGGCCAATCCACCATGCCCGAAACCCTTAAGTACTCCGCCGCCAATGCCATCTATACTTTTTGGCTAGCTGCACGGGCCTACGGCGTCGGCGTCGGCTGGGTCTCCATCGTTGACCCCAAAATGGTCGCGGACCTCATGGACACTCCACCTGAATGGGAGTTCATGGGCTACCTCTGCGTCGGCTACCCCGAAGAAGAAAACCAAACCCCCGAACTCGTCCGCCACGGCTGGCAAGAACGCGGGGAATTAGAAGCCTTTATTTTCGAACGTTAATAAAAACACCCCTCCCCCTTCAAAGGGGAGCCGAAGGGAGTACACTTTTTCAGATCATGCCACCCAAGTACCCCCTATGAGGGGAGGGAAAAATGCTTATTTCATCTCTTTCCTCAAAAAAGCCAAATTATTCCTATATATCTGCGTACTGGGATGATTCTCTCCCAGGGAAGTCACAGAAATGTTTATTGCTCGCTCAAACAAAGGTTCAGCCTCACTGAGGCGGTTAGTGTCTTTGTAAAGCACA
The DNA here is from genome assembly GCA_026196105.1 of Rhodospirillales bacterium. Taxonomy (GTDB): domain Bacteria; phylum Pseudomonadota; class Alphaproteobacteria; order Rhodospirillales; family JAPHRK01; genus JAPHRK01. The sequence continues at coordinate 47,799 of JAPHRK010000028.1, forward strand.
GCCAGATTGCTGAGTTGTCTAGGCTCAGGACCCATTAAATTTTAAGATTCCCAATTGAGCTAATCTGTGATTCATTGAGGCAAAGGAGATTCTCTCAATGAATGACTTGTTTTATC
>JAPHRK010000041.1 GCA_026196105.1 Rhodospirillales bacterium
ACCTCCAAGATACTTCTTCGCCCACTCCATGTTGAGGGGTTCACTCGTGCAACTGCCCGTACTCAAATTTACTCGTAATAATTTTCTAGCCCATGCCATTGAATTTTCTCCCTTAAGCTTCAGCTTGTTCAGCTACGGTGTCAGTTTTTGCAGCCCAGGTTTGCGCCTTATCAAAACCAGTTGCGTCAGCATCAATGTAGGTGATGGCGCCAGTAGGACAGGCTTTTGTACAAGCCGGGTCGCCGCCGCATAGATCGCATTTGATCACTTTGCCGCTAGCACTGTTATAGTTGATGGTGCCGAATGGACAGGCAATGGTGCAGACCTTGCAGCCAACACAACGATCATTGGAAACTTCTTTTGCACCTGTATTGTCGTTTGTGGTGATTGCACCGGTCGGACAAGCTTGCTGACACCAGGCTTCAGAGCACTGGGTGCAGGTGTACGGAACAAAACGACCTTCTTCGTCGAAATTGAAAACCTTGATGCGGGAACGCGCGATATTGAATACTTTTTCGTGCTCATAGGAACATGCCATCTCACATTGAAGGCAGCCTGTGCACTTGGAAACTGTCATTACCAAAGCTTTAGACATTCTTTTTTTCCTCCTCCGCCCTTTTCCTTCCCCATCCCATAGCCACCTAAAACAACGAACTATGGCCCAAGGGCAGCACCTCGTGCTCTGGGCATGAAATAACTAACTACGAAGGAGCATTTTCTTCAATTGGCACAAAGTACAATGTATGGGAGAGTGGTGCCGTTTTTGGGGCGTAAAATGGTCTCTGTTGGACTAAAGTCTAATGACAGGATGTATAAGAATAACTAGAATTCATTTTTAAGACATTAAACATCCATAGTGGAAAGTTAGACTGATATGAAAGTTAGAATTTTAGTCCTGTTATCTTTGTGTATCCTTGGTATGCCAAGCATGTCCTACGGTGCTGAGAACTGGATACTTGTCGATAATGAAACAGATCGACCCATTAAAGTTGTTGCGCCAGGCGGCGGGGGATTTGTACCCGCTCATAGTAAAGGAACGAAGTTAACGTTCAATAGCGATACGGAAAATGGCGATATTATGATTAGCTGGTGGATAGATAACCCCCGCCAGATATGTAAAATTTACACACGTTGGCAGGGGACAATGTATTTAAACGGCGAAAAAGAAATTCGCTGTCGGGCGCATTAACTCAGCAAATTTTATTTTACAATAAATTCGCCCGTCATCCCTTTGATTTCTAAGCCGCGACAGGCAAACTTGTAAGTTCCAGGTTTGATCGGAACGAAATACAATTCTGCTTCTCCGTCATCTTCAAACTCCAGTTCATAAAGATAAGTAGCTTTAATTTCTATGCCTCCAGCTTCTATTTTGCGTAACCAAATGAAGGTGAAAAACTTAGGAGCTTCAAAAGCGCATTCCTGGCGGCCAGTTGAAATGATTTTCAGGCTGTAGGCTTTGCCTGTTTCCATTTCATACTTCTTTTGAGACATACCGAACCCAGCTTCACCCAATCCAACTTTAAGATCGGGTAATTCAATAGCTTTGCGAGCAAGATAGCCTTTTGCATGGGCCTCTGCCGTCATTCCTCCGAGCAAACCGAGTAAGGCCAAACACAGGGTAAGTTTCTTAAAACTAAACATCTTTTTCTCTCCAAGACAAAACGATACATCTGATTTGCTATTACTATTTAGAAAGTCTCTCTTTTAAACAACTAGACTATGGTCGAATTGCCTCTCTAAATAGAATGATAAAAAATTCATGAAACAAACAAAGGGAAATACATGCATTTATTGTTCGTTTGCTTAAGTTTAGTAGCAATTAGTTATTCGTCATCAATAGCATTTGCCGCAATGGAGCCGATTAAAACTAAAATTGTTTACCTGACAAAAAAGGTAAAGCTTCAGCCTGCCCTTTCCAATCTCGATGCCCCAATCCTTGATGAAGGTGTACAAGGGGTGCGCTTAGGTATCGCCGATAATAATGGTACTGGTCGGTTCATGAAAATAACTTATGAACTTGAAGAAAAAATTGTCCCCTTTGAGGGTGACGTTGAAGCAGCCTTCAAAGAAATTGTTGCTGCTGGTAACAAGTTTGTTGTGAGTAATTTAAAAGAAGACTCTCTCAAGCGCCTTATGGCTTTGCCTGAAAGCAAACAGGTGTTGTTGTTCAACATTGGAGCGCGTGAAAATGTTTTTCGTTCAAATTTATGTCGTTCAAACGTTTTTCACACCTTGCCAAGTCGAGCTATGCTGGCTGACGCTTTAGTGCAATTCCTAATAAAGAAAAGATGGGAAAAACTATTTCTCATTACAGGCCCACGGAAAGAAGATCTGGCATTTTCAAATGCCATTAAGCGCTCTTCTCATAAGTTTGGAGCTAAAATCGTAGCTGAAAAAGCCTGGACAGGTGAGCATGATGCACGTCGTACAGCACAGGCTGAAGTGCCTTTGTTTACTCAAGGGGTTGATTATGATGTGCTTGTTGTATCTGACGAAATAGGCGATTTTGGTGATTATCTACTTTATCGTACTTGGGAGCCAAAAGTCGTTGCTGGAACCCAAGGGCTTGTACCCGCAGCTTGGCATCGAACAGTTGAGCAGTGGGGAGCGGTTCAACTGCAAAACCGTTTTAATAAACTCACAAAACGTTGGATGACCCCAAAAGATTATGCTGGTTGGGCCGCTTCCCGTGCCATTGGTGAGGCTGTTTTACGGGCTAGAAAAAATGATCCAAAATCTGTCGAAGATTATCTCTTATCCGACAAGTTTCAATTAGCAGCCTTTAAAGGCCGAAAACTTACCTTCCGCCCATGGAATGGCCAAATGCGCCAAACCATAGCTTTAGCCGCTCCGCGTTCTCTCGTGAGTACATCACCCCAAGAAGGTTTCTTACATCGGGTCACAGACCTGGATACATTGGGTTATGACGCACCAGAAGTTAAATGCGGCAAATAATTCTAATTGGAGAATTTTATGTTTAAAAATATCAGCCGAGCCGTTTTGCTTTCTTCATCTCTCTTGATTGCTGCAGGGTCAACTGCAAATGCCTATACGGTCTATATCTCAAACGAAAAGGATAACACCATCTCGGTTATTGATGGTCATAGCTTAGAAGTCACGAAGACAATGGAAGTTGGGGAGCGCCCCCGTGGAATTACGCTAAGTAAGGACTATAGTAAGCTTTTTATCTGTGCTAGCGATTCAGATACGGTGCAGGTGATGGATTTGGCAACGGGGAAAATTCTCCATGATCTTCCTTCTGGTGATGATCCGGAACAGTTTTCACTTCACCCTGATAACCGCCGCCTTTTTATTGCTAACGAAGACGATAATATCGTCACCGTCGTTGATACTGAATCACGTACAGTTATTGCCCAAGTTGATGTTGGTGTCGAACCTGAAGGAATGGCTATTAGTCCTGATGGAAAAATTGCAGTCAATACCTCTGAAACCACCAATATGGTGCATTGGATTGATACAGAAACGTATCAACTTATCGACAACACTCTGGTTGATCAACGTCCGCGCCACGTGGAATTTAACAAAGAAGGCACTGTGCTTTGGGCCTCGGCAGAAATCGGTGGTACGGTTAGTATTTTTGATACTGCCACCCGAATCGAAAAAAAGAAAATCAGTTTCAATATTAAAGGGATACACAAAGATCGCATCCAACCCGTGGGCGTTAAACTGACTTCAGATGGTAAATATGCATTTGTTGCTTTAGGCCCGGCTAACCATATTGCTGTCGTCGACGCAAATACCTTTGAAGTCAAAGATTATCTCCTTGTCGGTCGTCGGGTATGGCATATGGCTTTTTCGCCAGATGAAAAAAGAATGTTCACCACGAATGGTGTGAGTGGAGATGTTTCAGTCGTTGATATTCCATCCATGAAAGTGATTAAATCAATTAAGGTGGGACGCTACCCATGGGGGGCCGTGGTTAAACCTTAAGAAAGTACTTTGAATGACTTCCAATGCGTCGCTTGATGTTTTTGATCTTTCCTTCGCTTATGGCAAAAAGCGCGCTTTGGATAATGTTAGTTTTTCCGTTGAAAACGGATGCTTTACAGCCCTGCTAGGGCCAAATGGAGCGGGGAAAACAACGCTTTATGCTCTCATAACCCAGCTTTTTGAGAGTCGTCAGGGGGGCATCAAGATTTGTGGTTTTGATCTCAAAAGCCAACGCAAAGAGGCCTTAACTCGTCTTGGTGTTGTGTTTCAACAACCAACGTTGGATTTAGACCTAAGTGTAACTCAAAACCTCCATTATTTCGCTTCCTTACATGGCTTAAGTGCATCTGAGGCCAATAAGCGGATTAGCCGGGAGTTAGAACGCTTAGATATGCTAGAGCGCAAAGATGAGCAAGTCCGAAGTCTTAACGGGGGGCATCGTCGTCGAGTGGAAATTGTTCGAGCCCTTTTACATGAACCCCAATTGCTCTTGCTTGACGAACCTACGGTTGGCCTGGATGTACCGACACGTCGAGATATCGTGAACCATATTCATGCCCTCTGTCAGGAGAAAGGCATTGCCGCTCTTTGGGCAACCCACCTGATTGATGAAGTTCAGCTTGATGATGCGGTTATCGTTCTGCACCAAGGAGCAATTAAGGCCAAAGGTTTAGGCCGTGAAATTGTTGAACAAGCTCAAACATCCGATCTCGCTAGTGCCTATGAAATTTTTACGCGGAGAGCATCATGAGTAGTAATCTCTATGTAACGGCTCTCTTTGGAATTTTATGGCGAGAAATCTTGCGTTTTGTTAAACAGCGGGAACGTTTTATCGCTTCTTTAGTTCGCCCTTTGGTTTGGTTGTTGGTTTTTGCTGCAGGTTTTCGGGCTGCCCTCGGGGTGTCGATTATTCCTCCTTATGAAACTTACATCACCTATGAGGTCTATATTACCCCTGGACTAATAGGGATGATTCAACTGTTTAATGGTATGCAAAACTCCCTCTCAATGGTTTATGACCGAGAGATGGGCTCTATGCGAATTTTACTGGTGACGCCCTTACCTCGTTGGTATTTGCTTCTTTGCCGTTTGCTCTCAGCAACGGTCGTTTCCATTCTCCAAGTTTATACTTTTCTGCTTGTTGCCTGGTTTTTTGATATTCAAATGCCCGTGATGGGTTACGTCTGGTTGCTCCCGGCTTTGATCGTTTCTGGGCTCATGCTCGGGGCTGTGGGCTTGTTGATCTCCTCTGCCATTAAACAGTTAGAAAATTTTGCTGGAATTATGAACTTTGTCATTTTCCCAATGTTTTTTCTGTCATCTGCTCTATATCCACTTTGGAAGATGCAGGAATCAAGTGAACTCCTTTTCCGTATTTGCTCAGTAAACCCCTTTACTCATGCTGTAGAATTAATTCGTCACGCCCTTTATGGTAAATTTGATGGCTTATCTTTGGCGGTGACGGCAGGATCACTGGTATTCTTCCTGGTTCTTGCGGTTTATGGCTACAACCCGGCGCGGGGTTTTGTGAAGCGCATGGGCTCGTAAAAAAGGATAAGAAAATGAAAACGCTTCTTGCTACCTTCTTTATGGCTTTATTTTGGGTTTCAACGGCTTTTGCCGGCCCCTTTGAAGGAACGAAGAAAATAATTTTTCATGATAATAAAGGCGGTAAAGTGGTTTTTGGCACCATCGATTTTATGCCCAAAGGTGATAAAATCGGTTTTAAAATTCATAAAGACCACAAACTCCTTACAGACCACTTTCTGAGTATGCGAGAATTTAAATGCCTGACAGGTCCGAGCGAGTTAGCGTGCTATGTGAACTATCCCTATAATAACCCATCTATTGTGAGTGCGGACAATCTGGGGTGGCTGGAATCAGCGCTGATTTTTATTAAAAAGACTAACAAAGAATTCGGGGTCAATATGTGGAACGGAATGCTCTATAAGATGACCGTCAAAGACGGTATCATTCATGGAGAATTGCGCGATATTGATTTGAATTATATTGCCTCCCCCCCTGATGATCTCACAGTCCCTCCTTATAACGAAGATGAGCAAACAGAACCCATCTTATCTTCACGTTGGTTACCTAGATTAACGATTGAGTAGGGTGCGGGCACGCTCTTCATAATCAGCGAGAACTTCTGGCCCTCTAACGATGCGCGGGGTGTCGAATTTTAACTCTTCAGCGACCTGTGCTGGAGAGCCTTTTAAGAAAAGGACTCGGTCTGCCAAGGTGACAGCTTCTTTCAAATCATGGGTCACGAATAACACTGTTGGTTTATGTAGTTCCAATATTTCTGTCAGCAGATTACGCAAACGAACAGCCGTGTTTTCATCTAGAGAAACAAAAGGTTCATCCATGATTAATAAAGCAGGGTTGATGGCTAAGGCTCTTGCCAAGGCTGCCCGCCGCGCCATGCCGAGGGAAAGGCGGTTGGGGTAAGTTTGGTGTGAATCAGCTAAGCCTACAGCTTCTAAAACCGAGGAGATTGCTTCCTCGTTATTTTCACCAACTAATCGAAGATTGTCTTCAACCGTGAGCCAAGGCAGCAGACGGGGTTCTTGGAAAACATAACCAATGCCATTGCCCTGTGTACCAAGCTCTATGCTCCCCTGAAAGTCGACGTCCAACCCCGCGATGAGATTAAGCAGGGTTGTTTTGCCACAGCCTGAAGAGCCAAAAACCACCACCACTTCGCCCTCAAGAATGTTCAGTTCAACATTCTGTAAGACAGGGACTGTCTTTCCCCCCGGTTGGGTGAAAGTTTTGTTTTCAATCCTAATGATGATTTTTCTATCTTCGCCAGCGGTTAACATGTCTCTCCACCGGTTGCAGGACCATTAATTCAATGGTCTGAATAACAATAATAAATGCAAAAGCGTAGGCGAGAATCATGGTGACATCAAAGAGTTGGAAATATAGGTGCAACTGGAAGCCAATACCATTTGAGCGCCCTAAGAGTTCAACCACTAAGACAATTTTCCAAATCAAGGCAAGGCCAGAGCGAGCCGATGCCGCCATATAAGGATAAAGCTGCGGCAGGATAACTTTGGTCAGGGTTTTCTTACGATCAAGGCGAAAACTTGCTGCCATTTCCATGAGGTCTTTATCTAGGGTCCGAGCCCCTTCACGCATGGTGATGGCAACGTTGGGAATTTTGTTTAAAGAAACAGCAAAGATAGCTGCAGCTTCAATGAGACCAAACCACACATAAGCCAGAATAATGGTGACGAGGGCTGGGATGTTAAGAAATAAAACCAGCCAGGGATCAAAAACCGTATTGAGTAGTTTTGAACGACCCATGGTGATGCCAATGGCGGTTCCTATAATGAAGGAAATAAAGAAAGCTGCCCCAACTCGCATCAAGGTGACGCCTAGATGATGTAAAAGCTCCCCTTGATTTGCTTCCTTAGCCATACCGGTAAAAACTTCTAGGGGCGTGGGTAGAAGAGTACTGTCAGCAACCATGGCCCCCATTGCCCACAAGCCTAAAAGGATAACAATAGAGCCTCCTTGCAAAGCTAGTCTTGTGAGCGTTGAGGTGTCCGTCATTTGGCCCTAGAACTTAACTGCAGAGGAAAAAGTGCCGGGAGAGAAAGTGCGTTTTTCTCCGGTCAAAACAGCGCCACCAATCTCATCAATAATGACGAAAAGCTTTTTGGCTTGGGCCCACTCAGCTTCACCCCAGGAATCAGGAATACCAGCCCGATAGCCTTTCTTGAGAGCCTCAAGGGTTTTGTCATCTTTTGCCTTGGTGAGGGGGCGAATACGCTCCCATTCCTCATCGCCTTTGAGTTTGTTTTTAGCTGCGAGGGAAGCTTGCATAAAGGCGTTTGCAGCTTTGGGGAATTTCGCGGCCCATTCTTCCTTATAGACATATCCAATTTGTGGCACTTTGCGCTCGATCCCCAATGCTTCGGAGGTCTGATCAATCCCCATAAGTTTAGTCATACCTTTAGCCTCAAGTCGGGCGACATAATGCCAAAAGGTAATGATAGCGTCGATGCGGCCTTTTTCTAATTGTTGGGAGAGTAGGGGAGGTGCGCCGTAGACAGCCTCAACCGTTTCTTTGAGCTCAATGCCATGGCGTTTTTTAGCTAATGCTCGGAGAAGAAGCCAATTCCGATTTAAAGCTCCACCCGCAATGCCAATACGTTTTCCTTTGAGGTCAGCTAAAGTTTTAATTGAGGAACCAGCAGGAACAACCAGAGCGCCTGAAGCCGCAGAGTAGGGCATGAAGGAGAAGTTGCGCTTCATGTGCCTTTGCCGCGAAACCCAAAACCAATCATCTACCATCATATCAACATCGCTGGCTTGGAAGGCGACAGAGGTGGCTTGTTTCGAAGCAAGTCGGACGATCTCGACATCAAGACCTTGGGCTTTATCCAGGCCATGATGCTTCATCACGTCTAGTTCCCAGTTTACAGTCCCGAATTTCAGGACACCAACACGAACTTTTAGCAGCTCTTCAGCAGCACTTGGCAAGGAGCTAAGGCTTAGAAGAACAAGTGCGATTAAACCATAGCGGAAACTAGTCACCGTTATAAACCTCCCAATTGGAAACCCTAATTAATCCTTTAAGCCAATACAGTAACCCTGCATTTACCTGCAATGAATTGGACCTTCGACTAGTTCACCTTTTAAAAAACTTGATTTTGCCTGTCACTTTAGAGAACACTAATAAAAAGGTAGTGGAGGAAGTTATGTTAAAATCTGTCATATTGGGGTTCGTTTTAAGCCTTCTGGTCGTTTTCCCGGCGAGTGCTGTCGAGGAGCCCGCTGGGTTTAGAGATAAAACTTATCGTGCTCCGACGCCGCAAACCATCACCGGGGGCACCACGATCACCCCGCAACAAGCCAAAGAAATTCATGATAAGGGCGATGCGATTTTTGTAGACACCTACGAAACTACAACCCAGTGGATTGCTGATTTTAAAGAATGGGCTATTGGTGAAGCCCATGATAGCCTGCCCGGGGCTTATTGGTTCCCCGGTACGGGCATCCATCCTCTGAAGCCTATGATGGAAGCCTATTTAAAGAAATCCCTCAAGGAAGTTACTAAAGGCAACAAGGATCAAAAAATCGTCATCTTCTGCCGTTCTGACTGCTGGCTCGGATGGAATGTTGCCAAACGTGCCATCGGCTATGGATATACGAACATCCTCTGGATGCGCGACGGCACCGACGGCTGGGCCGAGGCTGGCTACCCCATGGTAGACGGCGAACCTTACCCGCTGGAGGAATAATAGCAGTTATACCGTCACCCCGCACTTGATGCGGGGTCCAGAATCACGAAAAAATGTTGGAGTTTATGACTCTGGATTCCCACTTTCGTGGGAATGACGACGGAGTGGGCGGAGTAGGGGGAAATATGAAATCTGGCTATGTTTACATCCTGGCAAGCCAACGAAATGGTACTTTGTATATTGGTGTAACCAGCGATTTAGTTGCGAGGGTTTATCAGCATAGAAACGATATAACTGACGGATTTACCAAAAAGCATCAGGTGCATCAGTTAGTTTATTCCGAGCGTCATGACCGAATTGATGACGCGATTGCACGAGAGAAGGTTTTGAAAAAATGGAACCGTTCGTGGAAACTTGAACTCATTCAAGAACAAAACCCACAATGGAAAGATTTATACCCTCTAATTTCTAACAACTAGACTATTTGCCAATATTCTCAGGGCTTTCTGCATGGTTGACTGGTTGTTAAATAAAATGAGGTAACAATGCACGCCCCTGAACCGCGACATCGATTGTTTTTGCAGTGGCTGATATTTTTTAGCACTGTAATTGTGGGCTTGGTGTTTATCTGGCTACAGGGCGGTTTTCACTTCGTTATTGCTTCTGATTCAACCCATATCACCCTCTTCATAGCTCTGATTTTTGTTATCTCTTTTGGCCATGGTGCTTTGCGTGCTTGGCGAGTTTCTTGCGAACTAAATGACCTACAAGCGTTGGAGACTAAGCAAGGTAACGTTGCTCCTCAATCGATTGTTGGCGCTTATCTCAAACATCAATCTTTAGAGCAAGAAGAACAGGGGCCAGTTCGACTTGATGATGTTTTGTCCGAAAGAATGCGGGGGCCTCAGGAAATTGGGTGGTTTCTTTCCGGGTTGTTGGTCAAGCTTGGATTGCTGGGAACGGTCATTGGTTTCATCTACATGTTAGGATCAGTTGCAGACCTAGAGTCTCTTGATATTTCTGATGCTCAAGAGCTTATTCAACGGATGACTAAAGGCATGGGCGTGGCCTTGGTCACGACCTTGGTTGGCTTAGTTGCTAGCATGATTTCAGGTTTTCAATATCTGATGATTGACCGTGGAGCTGACCGATTGATCTCTGGAGCCTACCTGTTGGCGAGCGAGCAACGGCGCGTAGGTGTTCGCAAATGAGCCGATACCGCAGCCGCCATTATGTTGAAATGGATCCATTCACAGACCTGCTGTTCAATGTGCTGCTGGCTTTTTCATTCTTATTTATCGTCACCTTAATTTTCTTAAACCCTCCAGCAAAAACAGGAATTATTGACCCTAAAGCCGAGATTATAATTACCACAACTTGGGATGATAATAGTCCCGACGATGTCGATGTTTGGGTGGAAGACCCGACAGGGAAAGTGGTGTGGTACAAAAATCCTGAAGCAGAGTTGCTGCACCTGGATCGCGATGATCGAGGACGGTCTAACGATACTATTACGGTTGATGGAAAAGAGATCATTAATCCTCTTAACCAAGAAGTGGTGACCATTCGTGGGTACGTTCCAGGAGAATATGTGGTCAATCTTCACTATTACGAGTCCCACTCAAATTCACCTGTCAACGCTGTAGTGAGGGTGGTGAAGGTGAACCCAGTTGCTGAAATTATGTTCTATAAATCCATAGAGATGGAACAAGCAGGAGAAGAGGTTACAGCAGTGCGGTTTACCATGGAAAAGGATGGGTCATTGAACAATATCAATACGTTGGCCAAAAAAATAGTAAAGGAACGTAAGTGATGAGTGACGCCATATTCGGGCTACTGACTGCCTATGTCCTAATTGCCCTCCTTCTGTTAAACCTCTGTTTATTCAGTCGCATTTCTGTCTGGGTTAAAGTCCTTTCCATCGTGCTTGTGAGTGGGTTTTATTATGTGACCTATGTGTCTTTAACCGGGGTTCTAGGTTGGCCAACCACTGCAAAATTACCTGAGCGTTTTCTTTTGCTGTCTCGTGTTATCGTTGAACCTGATAAAGAAAGCGGTGGCGCTGGAGCTATCTATCTTTGGGCCGATGATTTGGGCGAAGGTAAGCCTAGTATGTTACCACGTTCCTATGAACTTCCTTATAGTGCTGTCCTTCATAAACGAGTTGAAGAGGCGGTGAAACGCCAACGCCAAGGTATTGTCCAAATTGGTGGTGCCGAAAATGCAACAGAAAAAACTGTTTCCAAAGAAGGGGGCAAGTTTGGAGAACTCGGGTCTGATTTGAAATTTACCGATCTTCCTGATCCTCGGTTGCCGGAGAAATGAGAATGTCGGCAATGAGGTTTATCCCATTAGCTTTGTTGATTGTTCCTTGGCTCAGTGCCTGTGGCGAACAAGAGGCCGCGAGCCCCAAGTATTTTCCCTTAAATGAGGGGATGGAATGGACCTATAAAGTAGCTATTTCAGAGGTGCATGGGAAAAGAAACGAAACTCTAAAAATCACTAATGAAGGTGATGTATCTTTTAAAGGAAAAAGGGCCTCTTTGCGCTCGACCAGTTATGGCACGGATTACATCCTTAAAGCCGATGAAACAGGTGTTTACCGGGTTGCTAAACGTATTTTAACCCAAGCAGAACCAAGTGTGGATAAAGAGCCTAGATACGTCTTAAAGCGACCCTTCCAATCGGGAGCTTCTTGGTCGAACTGGACTCGGCTGTATGCCATGCGCTTTATTCCCCCACACTCAGGTCCGGATGATTCCCTGTTCTACGAAAAACCATTTTTGATGGCTTATTCGATTGAGGATACGAACGAAACTGTAACCACTCTGGCAGGAAAATTTGAAAACTGTATCAAAGTGGTTGGTGCTGCTGATTTAACAATTTTCCTCGATGCGATCCAAGGGTTTGTCAGCGTCCCCATCACGACCAATGAGTGGTATGCTCCAGGGGTCGGCTTGGTGAAGTTAGAGCGAATTGAAGATGTTGATTCTGAATTCTATAAAGGCGGGCGCTATAACTTGGAATTAACCTCTTTTACCCGTGACTGAGGGTGCCATCTGGTGCTATAAAAACTGCTTTGCTGCCGGGGAAATGTTTAAGGATTGACTCACTTTTATCTTTGGAAACAACGCTTAAAGCCGTTGAAAGAGCATCCGCAAGCGTTGCTGTTGGTGCCACAACTGAGACGCTTAACCAGTTATGGGCAGATTGACCTTTCCTGGGGTCAAACAAGTGGTGGAAGCGGCCTTGGTCATCAAATTGGGTGCCGTAGCCTCCTGAGGTTGCCAGAGCTTGGTTCTCAAGTTCAAAGATATGATCTCTGATTTCACCTGTTTTGGGATTGAGTAAACCCGCCCGCCAAGGTCTCGTTCCATCATAGCGCCCTAAAGCACGAACTTCTCCTAAATCCACATAGAGATTATCAAAACCTTTGGCTCGAAGAGAGGTTGCAATTTTATCTGTGATGTATCCTTGAGCTATGCCGTTGAGCGTGGCTGCCATGTTGTGATCAAGAAAACGAATGTGGTTTGTATGGACCTCTAGCTTCTTCCAATTCACAAGTTTAGTGGCTTTAAGAACATTTTTAGAAAGGGGGCCTGAGGCCTCTTTTCCGTTTTGTTGGAAGTGATCACGATAGAGGGACCATAAAGGTTGAACGGTCACATCAAATGCGCCGTCGCTTGCCTGAGAGATTTGTTGTGCTGTGTGTAAGAGTTCTACCAGTTCAGGGGCTGGTGAGGTGAGTTCTCCGGCTTGGTTTAGTTTAGAGAGTTGGCTGTTAGGTCGGTAGAGACTGAAGACGTCTTCAAGGCGATTAGCTTCAGCAAGACATTCTGTAAGAGCTGTTTTTGCAAAGGTTGGGTCTGGGTGAAAAAGGGTAATGGCGGCTTCGGCACCGAAGGCTCGCCCAGTCCAGGTGACTTTTTTGTTGGCGGCTGATGATAATTGAGGAAGTAAAGCCAAGCCTGTCGCAGCTCCGGCGATAGTAATAAAGCGGCGGCGGGTTAGGTTAGGCTGCATCTTTATTCTCCCCATTTTTGGTTTCTAAGATCAGCGGTACACATTGTTTCGGGTCGTCATAAATCTGAACACAATCAAGACATTGGAAGCACTCGTCGTAGTCGATTTTACCTTCGGTATCAATGGCTCCGTAGGAGCATTTGACGGTGCAAAGACGGCAAGGTGTTCCACATGCACTACGCCGTTCAATCCACTGCCACCGACGAGTTTTGCCAAACAGGGCCAGAGTAGCTCCAAGGGGGCAAATATATCGGCAAAAGCCTTTAAACATAAAGACCCCGAGCAGCAACCACGCTCCTGCATAGAGGACAAAAGGCCAGGCCCGGTCAAAGGCTAAGGTGATGGTGGTCTTGAAGGGTTCGACCTCAACCAGTTTATCGGCCCATGTTTGAGAGACGAAGGCGACGACAACGAGGCCTGCAAGGATAAGGTATTTTATCCATTTAAGTTTTTGGTCGGCGTCAGCAGAAATTTTCCATTCAGGTAAACGAAGCCAACGCCCTAAAGTGTAAGTGAATTCTTGCAAGGCTCCAAAGGGGCAGAGCCAGCCACAAAAGGTGCCACGTCCCCATATGACTAAGGTGATGAGGACAAAACCCCAGAGGAGTAGGCTGAAGGGGTCGTAAAGCAAGAAGGACATATCTCGGCCCTCTGCGACCCCTGTTGCCAACCCCAATACCGTGACGATGCTCAGCTGACCTTGTCCATACCAACCGATGAAAAAAACTGTGATGGCCAGAGCGATTAACCTAACAGGGGTCAAAACAGGTTTAGCGGCTAGTTGAGATTGTTTTTTGAACAGCATCCAAGCAAGAGCCAAGAAGAAAAGGGTCAAGAAGGCCATATCAATGGCCCGATCTTTCCAGGATTGTAACCAAGGTGGTGCGTTGTCAACTTCAGGAGGTTCTTCATACCATTTGGCATCGGGCTTATGCTCATATGGGAAATCACGATGTCCGACTTCGCTGCGGAAACTACCGTGCTGACGAATAGCTTTTAAGCTGAGAACCCAAGGCGAGGAGGGGTCGAAACCTACCCGGGTATCCATACGTAAGACCATGGCTTGTTCAAAATAGGGGAAACCCGATTTTAGTTGCACATCTACGTCGGCATCTCTGACATTGATTGGGAACTCGCCCTGACGAATTCCCATGCGATCTGGTACTGAATTAGGGACAAAATCTTCATCAACCAGTTGGTGTCGGCCATTGGCGAGGACCAAAATTGGTTCTTCAAATTCGGTCACCTGTACCGGGAGCATCTCTAAGGTTTCTTTATCTAACAAATTTTGGGCAACGGTTGGAATACCTAAATCCGCCACCCAAAGATCAAGATAAACGTCATCAGGGTTTGCTCGGGCCTCTGGGTCATCATCTTCGTAATAACTTCCGGCAAAGGCCTTTTCTAACTGAGCGTTTTTTAAGGTTAACTTTCTAACCAACCCAGCGTCCAATAACTGCTGCCAGGACATCTTTTCAAACAAATCTTTTTTGGGCAGGGCAGCTGGGCGAGGGACGATACCTTTGAGCTTAGCTCGTGCCACCTTGAGGGCTGAGGCAAGAACAGTTTCATTGACAATGCGCACAGAGGCCGTGGCTTTGGTAACGCCATCAATTACGATGTTGGAACTGAAGGATTTTTTCTTTTTATTGTATGGGCCTGCAACCTTGATGTTACTGGCAAGAGAGTGACCTTTGTATTGGCGCACAAAATTGTTGAGAGGCATCACACCAAGCCCAGCAACAAAAACGGGTTCCCTCTGTTCTAAGACTAAGATACGTATGAATTCACCTTCTAAATCAATTGCCACAAGGAGGTTGATTGGGAGACCCGCAAAGCCTGGAATATTCACTAGTTCCCGACTTTCAAAGATATAGCCAATTTGCTTATTTTTGACGTCTACTAGCTGCCAGATTGGTAAATCTTTTTCTCTTGGTCCCAAGATGAATTCGCTAGGAACAAGACGAGCGATTTCTTTCTCCGTAAAACGCTCTTGGGCAAAGCTGGGAGGGGAAAAGGCAATTACCAACCAGGTCAGAAGCCCAACCAAGGCGACGTTAATAAAAGATGTTTTTCTCATTAAGTGGAACGTTAGGGCGACCTCTAAGAGTTGCCAATTATACATACGTCCTACTTGTTGTGGTCGGCTCCTACAGCCTCGCTTACATTAGTGTAACCATCACGCTTGAGGAGTTCTGCTAATTCAATTGCCAGTCGATTGGCATGGGCTGGGCCTTTTGTCACCATAGCCGCATAAAATTGAACCAAAGAGGCTCCCGCTTTAATCCGCTCATAAGCGTCCTGCCCTGAAGTTATTCCTCGAACAGCGATGATAGGTGTTTTTCCTTCGGTGAGCGTATACATCTGCGCCACAAGTTCTGTTGACGTGAAACCAACATTCTCTGTTTTTTTGGGGCCGACGACAATGAGACCATCTACTTTCTGCTTAGTAATAACTGCGGCAATTCCCTTTTTCTCTTCATCGCTTAGGTCGGGAGCGACCTTGAGGAGGAGAGGAGGAGTATTTTCATTAAGAGCACTTCTCGTTTGGCTTAAAAGGTCGGCTAGCTTGTCTTGTTGTCTATAGGCTTTAAGTTCAGGTACCAGCGGTGAAGAAATGTTGATAACCATATAATCAGCACATTGGGCTATGGCTTTGCTGCAGTGAATATATTCGGCAATCGCATCATTGCTTAATTTGTCTTTGAGGATATTGATGCCAATAATACCAGGATGGCTATAACTTTTTTTGCGCCGAATAAGTCTCGTCGCAACAACTTCTGCGGTTTTGCTGTCAATGCTGCCAATTTCCACCGACCCAAACCCTTGGGCCAAAAGTTGACCTGGGACCTCGGCATTTTTATCAAACCCAGCCGCAAGTCCTATGGGGGTTCTAAACTTGAGCCCCCACAGGGTGGTTTCTAATATCGGATCATTGAAAAGAGTAGGACGGGGAACAAGTCCCCATTTTAAGCCTTTGATGGCAAGGCTGCGGGCTTTTTTTTGCTTTAGAAGGCGAACAAATGGTCCGACAATATCGTAAAACCCAATCATCATTCACCTTCCTTGGTATTAAGCCTTTTTAGGTTTCTTGCGCTTCATTGGCCTTGAACCAGGTTGATCGGCAGTTGGAGCGCTAGGAATGGTTCTTCGTGACTTTCTTTCTTCCTTGGGTCCAGATTTACTTTTGAAGGGCTTTTTCCCTTTGGGTTTTTTAGCAGGGCGTTCTTTGGTTTTTTCCCAAGGTTTGACAGTTCCAGCAGGTGCTTCTGATGGTTCTGGTCTTTCATATTTTACTTCTGGTTTATCAGCTTTTTTTGTGAATTTACGTTTGGTGTCAGATTTTCCCCGTTGGCTTGGTTTTGAAGAACCAAATGACTTTTTCCCTCGCGGTTTATCCCTTGAGCCCTTTGATTCAGCAGGAGGAGGTGTGGGGACTCCTTCAAGGCGAGTAACCGTGATGTTCTCTTCCACATTACCGCTGGGGCCAACGGTTTGAAGAAACTTATCAACGCTTCCTTTGGTAAGTTCTACGTGGGTGACATCTTGGTGAATTTGAATTCGACCAATGTCACGCTTCGTAATAAGCCCAACCCGGCAAAGCATGGGCAATAACCAACGTGCTTCTGCGCTTTGTTCACGTCCAACAGATAAGGCCAACCAAACGCCGTCCTTAAAGTCATCATGTGACCTTTGTTGGCGGTCTTTTGGGGCATTATCCAGGAGTTCTTCTGGTGCCGTTAGCGAGGCAAAATGTTGACGCACGAAAGCCGCGGCAACTTGTTCTGGCCCGTGGCGCTTAAGGAGTTCGTTGGCGAACTCTTGTTCATATTCGGACAAAGGTTCAGTAAGTGTAGTGCTTTCCATAACCCGTTGGCGGTCACGATAGAGGATGTCGTCAACTGAAGGAGGTTTAGCCCAAGTTGCTTGAACGTTAGCGCTGCCAAGCAAACGTTCGGTGCTTTTACGCCTATTGTGGGGCACGACGAGAACACTTACCCCTTTACGGCCCGCACGTCCGGTCCGTCCACTACGGTGAAGTAGAGGCTCACGGCTTTTAGGGATATCAGCATGGATAACCAATTCCAGGTTCGGTAGATCAATACCACGAGCGGCAACGTCTGTGGCGATACATACTCTTGCACGACCATCGCGCATAGCTTGAAGAGCATGGGTTCGTTCGTTTTGGCTTAGTTCACCAGAGAGAGCTACGACTGAGAACCCACGATTAGCAAACCTGCTGGTCATGTGGTTTACCGTGGCGCGGGTGGCACAGAAAACAAGCGCTGTTTTGGCTTCATAATAGCGTAAAATGTTGATAATCGCATTTTCCCGCTCGTTGGGAGCAACGGTGAGGGCACGATATTCAATGTCAAGATGCTGTTTTTGCTCTTCAGAAGTTTTGATTCTTACAGCATCGCGTTGATATCTTTTTGCAAGGCTGGCGATGGTGCGGGGAACTGTTGCTGAAAAGAGCAGGGTCCTGCGTGTTTTAGGGGCTGCTTCCAAAATGTATTCTAGGTCATCACGAAAACCGAGATCGAGCATTTCATCTGCTTCGTCTAGCACCACAGCTTTAAGACCGGATGTATTAAAAGAACCGCGTTCAATATGATCTCTTAAACGTCCGGGGGTACCAACAACAATGTTCGCGCCTCTACTTAAGGTACGGCGTTCAGTGCTCATGTCCATACCGCCAACACAAGAGGCAATAGAAGCGCCTGTCATTTCATACAACCATTCAAGCTCACGCTTAACCTGGAGGGCTAACTCACGGGTTGGGGCGACGACGAGGGCGACGGGCGTTTTTGATCTTGGGAAACGCTCAGCTCCTTCAAGAAGCGTTGGCGCAATGGCGAGGCCAAAAGCAACGGTTTTACCTGACCCCGTTTGAGCAGAGACTAAAGTATCTGCTTCTACTAATTCAGGAGCAAGAACAGCTTGTTGAACAGGGGTTAACTGTTCGTAGCCGCGTTTATTCAACGCCTGGCCAAGCGCCGGTACGACGCCTTCGAATTCGGTCATTATTTTTTCTCTCGGAATACTCGTTAACTGCGCCTAGGTGCAGGTTATCAGTTTTTGGGGCGCATGTCGCCATGATCAACATCTATGGCACAAAATTTAAGGTGGCGGACTTGTACTTGGTGCTGAGGGGAATGTAAAGGCACTCAATTCATCAATTATTTGCCTGAGCGTTAAGGTTTTATTTTCTTAAAGTCCCTAAGGTTTTGTCAAATTACTACTTAGTTGATGAATTGATCTAAAGGCCCTTAAGAAAATGGTTAAGAAATTTGCGATCTTAAACTGTTTTAAATCTAGTTTAGCTGAATCAGAGTCAGCCCAAAGGATTGTAGAAACAGCAAAAAAAATTGGTGTAGAGGTTGGCATATTTACGAATATTAAAAAGGTTGAGGAATTTAAACCTGATTTTATCCTCCCTTTCTCATTCCATGACCCGAAACTAAATGCCATTCCTACATATGGCTTGATGACACAACCTATAAAGTACTGCATTGGCTCAAGTGCTAATATTCGAAATATATTGACTTATGACGGGTATGTTACTGTTTCCAACGATGTCCGGAATTGGCTCGAAGATATTACCTTTGGGGCTCGTAAAAACACTCCAATAGCTTTTTATGCCAATACGATCGGAGAAACTGAGTTTCCAGGTATTGACTATTCAAAGCCATCTTTAGCATATTTTGGTACCAACTGGGATGGTGAACGCCATGGTCGATTATTTCCAATCCTATCAAGTAAACCCTATATGCGTATTTATGGACCACCTGAAAAATGGGGACATATTAATCAAGGGGCAATGAAGGGGAAATTGCCATTTGATGGAAAGGCAGTTCTTACGGCCTATCAAGGTGCGGGGGTAGGTCTATGCATTAATCGAAAAGAGTTTATGGACTCTCAACTACCAACGAACCGTATCTTTGAGATTACGGCATCAGGGGCTGTTGCTATTTGTGGACGGGATCCATGGATTGAAGAGCACTTTGGTGACACTGTCTTGTATGTTGATATGGAAAAAGATATATCAACATTATCAGCTGATATTGACGCCCATATGAAATGGATTGCTGGTAATCCTGCTAAAGCTAAAGAAATTGCTCAAAAGGCCCATAATATTTTTCTTGAGAAATTTACTCTAGAGAAAATGCTGCAAAACCTATTTGTTTTTCATGAAGAGGTGCTTGCTACTCATGGGTTGATTAAAACAGATGAGCGTTCGGATGACCCAGAGGTATCTGTAGTCGTGAGAACTGGTGGACGCCCTGCTTGGATGTTAGAGCGTTGTATCAGTAGTCTTGCGAAACAAACTTATGGAAAGATTACGACGTTGCTTGTTGTTCATAGCCCTCAAGAAGGGATTGATGATTTAGAAGAAAAATACCCAGATATTAATTTTAGAATTATTGATACTCCAGGCGCTAAACATGCAACAGCACTTTGGACAGGGTTCCGTCATGTGAAAACAGAATATTTTGCTATTCTTGACGATGATGATGAAGTTTTCCCAAATCATTTTTTCACCCTTTTCAATACTCTTCGTCGCTATAACAAAGCAAAAAATTGGTATGGTGAAGTACGCTTAGCTTATTCAGGTTCAGTTGAGCGGAAACACAAAGGGTTCTATGATGAGAGACTTCCAGAACCTGACTTGATGATACCACGCTTATCTCCAGCTCGTTTGAAGTTATTTGAGTTTTTCCAAACACAAAACTATCTATCAACTGAATTTCCTTTAGGGACCTGCTGTGTTTTGATGAAGTCAGACTTGTTGGATGAGGAAACCTTGAGAGAGCCACGTCTTAGCATCGGTGAGGATTTGTATTTCTTTAATCTCATGTGTGAGAAAACCTTCTTTGCTTTTACAGGGCATCTGACAGCACAAATTCATACTCATGAGTATGGGCAAACAGGTTTTACGACTGATATGGATGGGTGGGTAGGGTCCCGAATGAGTATCACTTTTAGTACTTGGGGCCGCAGTTTTCCATCTATGGGAACACTCCTACAATTCCGTCCAAACGTGTAGATTTATGAAGTATCGAGCACTTGGTAACTCCTCTTTAAAATTATCAGAAATTGGGTTTGGCTGCTGGGGAATTGGGGGTAGAACACTTGGAGAGACGTCTTATGGGGAAACTAATGATCAAGAATCTTTGGAGGCCTTGAATAAGGCTCTAGAGGTTGGGATAAATTTTTTTGATACCTCCAATGTTTATGGTGCAGGGAAAAGTGAAGAGCTGATAGGAAGTGTTGCTACAGATCATCGTGATGAGATGATCATTGCGACCAAGGCTGGTTGGAATGACTACTCAGGGAAAAATGACTATTCACCTTCTGCAATTACAGCTTCATTAGAAGCTAGCCTCAGGCGATTGCAAACGGAGTATATTGATCTTCTGCAGCTCCATAATCCGCCTATTGATGACTTGGAAACTCATCCTGAAATTGTCGAAAATCTAGAAAACCTTAAAAAGCATGGTAAAATGAGAGAGTGGGGTTTTTCTATCAAAAACCCGATGGATGGTTTGAAGATTTTAGAGCGATATAATCCAGCATCCCTGCAGGTTAATTTTAATATGCTGGACGATAGGGCATTAAGTTGTGGGCTGCTTGAGAAGGCAAGAGAAAAGGGGGTTGGTATCATTTCACGAACACCTTTGTGCTTTGGGTTTTTATCAGGTGATATTGATGAAACCACGACTTTCTCTCCCGGGGATCATCGCCTGGCATGGTCAGTAAGCCTCAAAAAAATATGGGCTCAATCTGCTCGAAAAATTAAGGCGCAACACCCATTACAGCAGGGTGAAACCATGATTCAATCGGCTCTTCGATTTTGCCTGTCATTTTCAGGCGTAGCCAGCACGATTCCGGGTATGCTCAAGGCTGATGAAGTGGTTGAAAATGCCAAGGCCAGCTTACAAGGGCCGCTCCCCCCAAGCGTTCTGGCCTCAATTACCAAAATTAATGAGGCAGTGGCAGCCGATTTTCAGCAAGTAAAGCCTTAACTACGTCAAGGCTATCGACATCAAGCTCTGAGGTAATCAGTGCTGCTTTTGAATTGTCAATATCGGCTGAATGATAATCATGATTGCCAAACTCGATATCATGCCCAACCATTGTGGCTAATTCTTTCAAGGTAACTCGTGAGGAAGACCCGATATTAAACGTTCCCTGGATGTTTTTCTCAAAACATGTCTCCAGAAATGTTGCGATCGTTTCATGGCTGATCACGTTATATTTTGAGCTTCCTTTAAGGCCAACACGACATTTTTTTTCGGTTAAAACCCTAACCAAGGTATTTCGACGGGCATAAGGCCCCATCATCATCGCGATGCGTAGTATCAGATAGTTTGGGCAGTTATTATGCACATGGCTTTCAGAAAGAAGCTTTGCCACAGGATAGGCCCCAATTAAGTTCCCTGGTTCAATGGTATATTTTTCATCAAAAGGACCAGGAGTCTGTGGATACACATCAATTGTTGAGGCCAAGACAAAGCGTTTATGGGGAATTTGGGTCAGACGTTCTGTGAGGCTTGCATTATCGTCCATATAGGATGCTAAGTTATGTAAACCAACATCATGAGATGAATTAAAAGCACAGTGGATAATCGTCTCATAGGGTTCAACTGGGTGATACTGGGCGGCATCTAGTGGTGCACTACGATCAAAGGGTGTTCCTCCTAGAAATTCCAGCAAGTGGCTCCCCAAGCCTGAGCTTGTTCCAGTGATTAAGATGTTTGGGTTTCTCTGCATTGTTGCTTCATTTGTCCTTTGAATCAGAAAATTCCAGCGATCTGTTTTTCAACTGAGTCATTAGTATAAAGATAAGCGCCTTTTTTATTACCCCACCAAACCACTTCTGTTGCCCATCTGTTAAAATCATCCCAAGTTTTGTTGCTTGAATTGATTTCTACCACAGTAGGAGAGGTTTCAAGCGTAGGGTTTTGTCCAATGCGTCGCCCAAGGTAATAACTTAAGATGTTATGCTCAAGTTCGACCTTCTTATTCTCCGTGACAAAGGGTTGTTTAACTAAGGCGTGATTGAGTTTTATAGAGTCTTGAAGCGGAGCAAGATTTATTCTTGATCCAACCAATGAAACGACAAGGCTTTCAGCTTCTACATAAAATTTATCTAAAGTGTTTTCATCTGTTAATTTGAGGAAAATATATTCATCAGCAGGCCAATAAATGCCCAGCCACTTCTCTGAAAAAGTATATTCAGGCCCACCAT
Organism: Rhodospirillales bacterium; assembly: GCA_026196105.1. Classification (GTDB taxonomy): domain Bacteria; phylum Pseudomonadota; class Alphaproteobacteria; order Rhodospirillales; family JAPHRK01; genus JAPHRK01. The sequence continues at coordinate 22,423 of JAPHRK010000041.1, forward strand.
TTTGAATATCTTCAGCAGATTTACGGAAGAACTCAGCAATGTTGCTTAATGTTGGATATTTATTTGGGTCAGCGTTTAAAAAAGAATCGAAGAGTTTGCTAAACGAGATGCCCCCTAGGTCAGAGGCTACCAATAAGGGTATTTGGAACATCTTGTCAAAATATAAGAAAGCAGCCATCCATGAAAACGCTCTTACTTCACGCCAAGCCTCTTTGGGCATGGTTTTGGTTGCAATGATCAAGTCTTGTTTTTCAAGAATATCATCTTCTAGGGCGTGAAGAGCTCCATGAATATTTATGATATTACTCTCAACCGTTTCAATTTCATGTTCTTTGCGATAGGCAGGGTTTGCCATTTCGGCATTCGGTAAAATACTTAGATTATTAAATTGGATACGGTTGTGTTGTCCGCTATTAATAAGCAAATCAACGCCTTCAATAAAGGTCTGATAGGTTTCTCCAGGAAGCGCGAGTATCAAATCGGAATAGGTTTCTACCCCGTCTTTGGTAAAACGGTTCATAAGGTCAAAGTAGGTATCAAGAGAGATATTGGAGCGCTTGATATTCTTGAGAGTAGCTTCATCAACACTTTGCATTGAGAGTGCGACACCTTTGTTAAGGCCCGCGTCTGAAAGAATTTTTTGAGTTTTATAAGCTCGTTCAGCAGCATTCTTTGTGTTTTGTACCGACAGAGCTTTTGGGTAACCTGTCCGTTCTTTAACTTCGGCGACTTTAGTAACAATTTCGACGTCACGAGGCAAAATTCCAAAATTGGCATCACAGCAGAAAATGAATTCAATTTTATTGTCTGAGAACCAATCAATCTCTTTATTCAGGCGCTGAAGATCAAATTTATTGACCTTCGCTGCCGTTGCAGACCCCCAATCGCAAAAAGTACACTGGAAAGGACAGCCCCGATTGGTTTCCCAAAGCCCAATCCATCCATTATCCGTATTGGCTTCAGTAGCCATGATTTCATCAAAGATGCCCTCAAGAAAAGGTGACGGAACTTCATCAAGAGATTTCAAACGGTCACGGCGACCAGAGAAGATAAAAGTGCCTTTATCTAGATAACTAATACCAGAAACATTTTTCAATTCTCTGCTTTGTAAAAGTTCTTCAAGCAGATGAGAGAATGTTTGCTCCCCTTCGCCATGAACCGCAATATCGATAAATGGATATTGGCGTAGGTACTCTTCACAATTGTCCGGGACGTGGGGGCCACCAAAAATAATAATTTGATCTGGGTTTAGAACCTTAAGACGGCGGGCAGCCTCTAAAGAAATCTGATTGTTCCAAACATAAGTGCTAAAGCCAACAATATGAGCTGATTGCAACGCCTCAACCATTTCTCTAATAGGTTGGCGTTTGTAAAGGAGGGGGAGAAATTGTGTATTTTTTTTGATCTCAGGAACACGTTGGGCATAAGCTTGCAAAAGCCCAATAGAATAAGGGAGATAATGTTGACCTGAAAAACTATTATTTACTTGGGCAAGTCCTATGATCAGGGGAGTGTCTTCAGGCATTGTGTCTCCTAAGGTGTTTTTGGTAACAATCAGCAAATCATTAACAATATATCTGTGTCTTGAAGACGAATTATGCCAATGAAAATTGATTGTTAAGACTTTAAGGCGATAACTTAGAGTAATTATTTGAAAAAGAGGTTAACTTGGGTAATCAATCTGAACAACTAAAAGTCGTCAGGGAGGCTATAGGGGCTTTTCGCGATACTTTTCCGCCATCAATATTTGATCCGAAAAATCCAATTGTTCGGCTTCATGAGCCGACATATGGCACCGATGAGATTTTTGCGGTTACTGAAAAACTACTGTTAGATCGAATTACCATGGGGGAAGCTGTTCGAGCTTTTGAACAAACTTTCAGTGATTATGGAAGGTACGCTGAAAGCGTATCTGTTAATTCAGGGTCGTCAGCTAATCTATTGGCAATTGCAGCTCTGGTAAATCCAGAAATGGATAATCCGATGAAGCCTGGTGATGAAGTTATTGTTTCTGCACTTTCTTGGGCGACAACGGTGTGGCCGCTGGTTCAGTTTGGCTTGGTCCCTGTCATTGTCGATATTGATCCACTGACCCTTAATCTTGACCCAAATGAGGTTGAGAAAGCAATAGGACCAAAAACAAAAGCTGTGATGCCTGTGCATGTTTATGGCAACCCTTGTGATATGGATGCCCTCTGTTCAATTTGTGAGAGCCACAACCTTTATCTCATCGAGGATTGTTGTGAGGCTTTAGGGGCAGAATACAATGGTAAGGCTGTTGGAAAATTTGGTCATATTGGGACTTTTAGTTTTTACTTCTCACATCATGCCACGACCCTAGAGGGCGGTATGTGCGTGACGGAAAATTTCCAACTTTCTGAGTTGTGTCGTATTTTACGTGCCCATGGTTGGACCCGTGACTGTAAGGACAAGGCAGGACAGCAGGCACGGTTCCCTGAAATTGATCCCAAGTTTCTTTTTGTAAATAGTGGCTTCAATCTCCGTATTAGTGAGCCCCAAGGGGCCATGGGAACCATTCAGGTGAAAAAACTTGAGGGTTTTGTTTCTAAACGTCGTGAGAATGCAAATTATTGGAGGAATGCCTTAAGCAATCATGCTGCATGGCTTCATCTTCAAACTGAACAAAATAAAGGTAAAAATTCTTGGTTTGGAATTCCGATCACAGTGGATGCCTCAGCACCTTTTACAGCTATGGAAATACGTGACGCTCTGGAAAATAATGGTATTGAAACTCGTTCAATCATTTGTGGAAATATAGCCCGTCAGCCTGGTATGAAACTTTTTGAGCATCGTGTTTGTGGGGATATGTCCCATGCCAATCATATTATGGGGGCTGGTTTTTCTTTTGGTAATCATCAAGCCATCGGCCCCGATGCTCTTAATCATATTCAATCTGTCATCAATAACTTTTTGGCTAAGTATTAATCATGACCCAGACAAATATTAAAACTGTTTTGATCACAGGCATTACCGGGTTTGTCGGAAGCCATCTTGCTGAATATATTTTAAGCGATCACCCTGGGATCAATATTCACGGCCTGAAAAGATGGAGAAGCCCGAAGGATAATATTCGTAATATCCAGAACCGTGTGACATTACACGATGGGGACCTGAATGACTTGTCTTCTCTGTTGACTGTTTGTCAGGACGTAAAACCGGATGCTATTTTCCATTTGGCAGCCCAATCATATGTGCCGACAAGTTATAAGGCCCCTGTCGATACCATCCATACCAACGTAATTGGGACGACAAATCTTTTGGAAGCTTTGCGTATCGCGAAGCTTGATCCTGTAGTGCATATTTGTAGTTCCTCAGAGGTCTATGGTCAGGTACAGCCTGACGAAGTTCCAATCACGGAAGCCACACCTCTTCGTCCTGCTAGTCCTTATGCGGTGAGTAAGGTTGGAGAAGATATGATTTCCTACACTTACCATCAGGCCTATGGCATAAAAACTATTCGTAGCCGTATGTTTACTCATAGCGGCCCGCGCCGAGGTGAAGTGTTTGTTGATAGCTGGTTTGCCTTGCAGCTAGCTCGTATTGAAGCTGGGCAGCAGGACCCCGTTATTAAAGTTGGAAACCTCGACTCAGTTCGTACTTTTTGTGATGTCCGAGATACCGTTCGAGCCTACTGGATGCTGGTCAATAAATGTCCTCCAGGTGAGGTCTATAATATTGGTGGTGTTGAGACGATGACAATACGAGAGATGCTGGAAAAGCTTCTCACTATGAAACGTAAAGGGACACCCGAGATTGAAGTCAAAGTAGATCAGACCCTTATCAGACCAGCGGATGTAACCTTGCAAATACCCTGTACTGATAAATTCGGAAAAGAAACTAATTGGAAACCAGAAATTCCTTATGAGCAGTGTTTAAAAGATATGCTCGATTATTGGCGTCACCAGGTTGCTGTTGGTTTGATCTAATGGAGCTAAAGGGGGTAGACGCAATCATTTTAGCCGGAGGTTTAGGCACTCGCTTACGTGCAGTCGTCCCCGACACGGCAAAGCCTTTGGCCGAAGTAGGGGGCGCTCCTTTCCTTGCCTTTGTTCTTCGTTGGCTAAAAGACCAAGGCATTGAACGAATTATCCTTGCTGTTGGTTATAAATCAGATCAATTCCCACCATTTATTAAAAATCTTGGAAAGTTAGGTGAAAACGTCAAAGTTTCTTATGAAGATGAACCATTGGGGACTGGCGGTGCTTTGCGATTAGCTGCTGATCTCAGTGAAGGTAAGACGATGTTGGTTATGAATGGCGATAGCTACATTGATCTTGACCTACAAGCTTTTGCTGATGCTCATGAAAGGGCAGGGGCTAAATCAACTATTGTTGTTACGAAGGTCCAAGATACCTCTCGTTTCGGTCGGGTAGAAATAGATATGGATAACAAGGTTACGGCATTTCGGGAGAAGCAACCTAATTCAGAAGCGGGCTCTATTAATGCCGGGGTTTATTTGCTTGATAAATCAGTTGTGAACTCCCTCCCAAAGAACCAAAATATCTCCTTGGAAAAAGAGGTGTTCCCGTCGCTTCTTGATGGTCGCCTAGCTGCCTTTGAAACGAAGGGGCGTTTTATCGATATTGGTACGCCTGAGACCTTTGCTATAGCCGCAGAGGTGTTAGGTATAGAACAGGATGCTAACCCATGATTATTTCAAGGGCACCGTTTCGTGTTTCTTTCTTTGGCGGTGGGACAGACTACCCTACTTGGTTCCAAGAAAATGGTGGGCAGGTTCTCTCGACGACGATTGATAAGTACTGCTATATAACGGCTCGCTTTTTGCCACAGTTTTTTGACTATAAAAGTAGGATCGTTTGGTCCAAAGTTGAGAATGTCATCAATACCGATGAGATTCAGCACCCTGTTGTTCGCGAAGTATTGAATTACTTGAAGATAAATCAAGGTATTGAAATTCATCATATTGGTGATTTACCTGCACGGACTGGCTTAGGCTCAAGTTCTTCATTTACTGTCGCTTTGCTGCAAGCCCTATATGGTTTGCAAGAAGAAATGCGCAGCAAGAAAAGTTTAGCTAATGAAGCAATTTTTGTTGAACAACAGCTCTTAAGTGAAGCGGTTGGCGTGCAAGATCAGGTTGCGGTCGCCCATGGTGGCTTTAACCATATTGAAATAAGAAAAAATGGGACCTTTAACGTTAATCCGATGATTGTTCCGCGAAAAAGATTAAACGAGTTGGAAGACTCTCTAATGCTCTTCTATAGTGGTGTTTCGAGGTTTGCCTCAGACATTGCGACAAAGAAAATAGAGGCTATTCCTAACAAAAAAGTAGAGTTGAATACCTTATCAACCTTTGTCGATGCAGCGATCAGAATTTTGCGAGAAGGGGATATCCATGATTTTGGTCGGCTCTTGCATGAAAGCTGGTTAGTTAAACGTAGTATTAGTTCCGCCATATCAACAGATGTCATTGATGATATTTATAATAAGGCGGTGACTGCAGGAGCTTTGGGGGGGAAAATACTTGGTGCTGGCGGCGGCGGGTTTGTACTCATCTATGCACAACGTGAGAAACAACCTTCTGTGCGCAAAGCTTTAGAAAGTTATCTTGAAATTCCTGTGAAGTTTGAAACCGGTGGCGCCCAGGTGACTTTTTATGAGAACACTTGGTGGAACAAAGATACACAAGAACAGGATTAACTTAAGCTATGGCTAAAACCATTCTCATATGCGGAGCAACGGGTTTTATTGGCCGTAATCTTGTTGAAAAATTTGCTTCCCAAAGCAATTTTAAAGTTATCGCTCTATCTCATGTTCGACCAGCTTATGATTTTGCAGGTGTTGAATGGCGAAATGCTGACTTGAGAAAACCAGAAGAGTGCCGAACCGCTCTTGAAGACGTCGATATCGTTATCCAAGCCGCTGCAACGACGTCTGGTTCGAAAGATATCGTCAATCATCCCGCGATGCATGTGACTGATAATGCTGTTATGAATAGTTACTTGTTTCGCGAGGCCGCTGAACGTTGTGAACAGCTTATCTTCTTTAGTTGTTCAATAATGTATCCAACGAGTGATACCCCTCTAAAAGAAGAGGACTTAGATCAAAATGTTCCCTTAAATCCTCGTTACTTTGGTGCAGGTTATACAAAGCTATATCTCGAACGGCTTTGTGAATTTTATGCTGGGCAAGGCCGTTGCAAATTTACGGTCGCTAGGCACTCAAATATTTATGGTCCTTATGATAAATTTGACCTTGAACACAGTCACGTGTTTGGCGCGTCCATTACAAAGGTTTTAACGGCAGACCAAGAAGTCATTGTCTGGGGGAATGGGCAGGAGGAACGTGATTTACTCTATGTGGATGATCTGGTGAATTTTGTTGAAAAAGCCTTGGCAAACCAGAAAGAAATGTTTGGGCTATATAATGTTGGGGCTGGGAACTTGATTAGTGTTGATAACCTAGTCAAACAAATCATTTCTCAATCAGGCAAAAACTTATCAGTTGTATATGACCCCAATGGGCCAACGATTACAACAAAGCTATGCCTTGATTGTTCTAAGGCAGAAAAAGAATTGGGATGGGCCCCCGTTGTATCTCTAGAAGAGGGTATTTCTAAAACACTGAAATGGTGGCAAAAAAATGATCCTCTTAAAGCAATAAACTAATGAAGATAGCAATACTTCACCCTTATTCTGGGCTTGCTGAAACGGAATCTGCTCGTCGAATTATTATTGCCTGTGAAAGATTGAGACACGAAGCAAAAGAATGCCAATTGCCAGGACAAGTCATTCGCTATAATCCAGATTTTGTTCTTTCCCTTTCTCATCAAGATGCCAAATTATTTGGTGTGCCTACTTATGGAGTCTTAACGGCCCCAGTTAATTGGTACAATCAGTGTCCGCGTTTCATTAGAAATATATTGAGCTATGATGGAATTTTAACTTTATCCCCCTTTTCTGCAGCAAAGCTTGAGGGATTATGTTCAGCGTTTGGAAAAGATATTAAGGTAGGATTTTATGGGAACACATGTGCCATTGAACCAGGGATAGCGAATGTAAAAGACCCTCACTTAATTTATCTTGGCACAAATTGGGATGGCCATCGGTTTGGGGATATTTTTAGCAAACTTTCTGAGCGTTCTTACTTTGAAGTTTATGGACCTGAAGATAAGTGGCCTCATATTTCGGATCAATCCAGAAAAGGTGGCTTACCCTTTGATGGTGTGTCTGTCCTAAATGCCTATAGAAATGCTGGAGTTGGTTTATGCTTGCATTTAGCTGATTTTACGTCTTCTGGTATGCCATCCAATAGAATTTTTGAGATTACCGCGGCAGGGGCTGTGGTTATCAGTGATGAGAACCCTTTTGTGAGAGAGCATTATGGTGACAGTATTCTTTACGTGGATACGAGCCAATCAACAGATTCTATCGTTGATCAAATAGACGCACATATGAAGTGGGTTAAATTTCATCCTGATGAAGCCCTTGTAATGGCTAAACAGTCAAAACAGGTGTTTGATGAAAAATTATCCCTAGATGTTCTTTTACCTCAATTGTTTGATTATCACCAATCGCTTTTGTCTCAAAAAGGCTATGACTATGATGATGAAGATACGCCGGATGTTGAGTTGTTATTGTGCTGCAAAGAAGTGAATGTTAGTAGTTTTAAAAAAATATTTGACAGTTTTAGTAATCAAAGTTACCCAGCAAAATCTTTGGTTATTTGTTTGCCAATTTCCCAGCTTGGAATTGCTGAAGAGTGTTTCGCCCCTTGGCAGGGTGAGTCAAGTGTAAGTTTTGTTACTGTAAAAGATGAGGACTCAGAAGAGCTTTTGCGTTTGGGCTTGGCGGCATTGAGAGCTCCGTTGTTCGGTTTTACTGATATTACTGTAACTTGGCATCGAAATCACCTAAGTACACTTGTTGAATCACTTAAAAAGTCAACTGCTGTTCTGGCGGCTTCTGTTTTTGTTGAAGAGAGTAAAGAGATCCTAGTGGACCGATTGGTTGATCCATATTTGTTGCCACGAAAAAATAGACAACGTCTTGGTCCTGTTAATAGGTTTTCTGCAGTAGAATATTTTGCGAATGGTGTCGGAAATGGTCCTGGAAGTTGGATAGGCCGAAGGGAAAAACTCGGTGAAGATAAGTTACCATTTACAGGAAATACAGAGGTCGACAACTGGTTACTACAGATAACGTTATTATCAACTGGCTCAGGAACGGGCTGTTTTGAGGTGACTGGTAAAAGACAGTATTCCTTGACCCAAGAGCCTGATGAATCAGAAGTAAAAATGCTGCGCCAGAAACTGAAACATACTTTGAAACGTCCTGTAGTTACAACGTAGTGGTCTTTTTTGAGGAATACCAATATGGTTCTTACCCTAGATTTAAAAACTTGTAGCCAAGAGATTCATAACTCTATAAAAAATGCAAAAAGTGTTGCTGCACCTACCGGACCAAAGGTATCTGTTGTATGCACAGTGCGGAATGGCGAAAAATACTTAAGGCGAGCTTTTGATAGCATTAAGAGACTGACTTACGATAACATAGAAGTCATTGTCCAAGATGCGATGTCAACTGATAGTACGGAAAAAATCGTTAAAGAGTATGGTTTTGAAGATGGTTATGTTTCAGAACCTGATAGAGGCGCTCTTGATGGTTTCATAAAAGCAGCAAAAAGATGTACTGGAGAATATATCGTTCCCTGTTGGGCCGATGATGAGTTGCTACCTCACGCAATTGGCTGGGGTGTATATATGTTTAAAGTTTATCCATCATGTAACATTATTTATGGTGATCAAATTATTGCAGGAGATGGTGAGCCAAGATTAAATAAACTCTACCGTTGGAGTCTAGAGGATTTCTTTTTACAGCATTTTGTCCCAAATTTTTCTTCAAGTTTTTTTCGTCGAGAATCTCTTGTAAAGCTTGAAGAAGACCTCGAAGTTTTTGATCATGACGAATATGAGTTTTGGTTGTGGTTAGGGGCAAGGAATAATATACATTATCAGCCTCAAGCAGTTTCGGTTTTCTATGTTCACCAAGACTCAAATTGGAAAAAACCAGGGTACGCTATTGCCTTAAAAAGTGGCCGTTTGAGGGCTGTAAAACGGTTTATAGATTTAAATCCTTGCCCAGGAATTTTTACAGCAACGCAGGCTCAAGGCATTGAAAGCACCTATATCTTCATTATCGGTCATGAAATTATGTGTTCAGATACTGCAGAACAATGCCTTCCAATGATTCAAGAGCTTGAGAAGGTCTGGGAGGGCGATGTTCGGATTGAGTGGATAATTTCAGCTCTTTTAAAAACGATCGAAGGTGGGTCAACAAAATATTGCCAAGCCATTATCAATTTAATGCGTGAAGTAGCTAGAAAGACAGCAATGAAAACCTAAAAGTTCTATTTATGGATGATATTGAGCAATTTTTTAAATGACGAATGTTTACGATACCAAAGGTAAGAAAATCTGGGTGACTGGTCATAATGGGTTGGTTGGTTCGGCTTTGGTGAGATGCTTGCAGGATGAAGACTGCGAAGTTGTATTTGCTGAACGTAATGACCTTGACCTACAACGTCAAAATGACGTTGAACAATGGATGGATGACGTTAAACCTGATGTAGTGGTTGTCGCTGCGGCAATAGTTGGTGGTATTCATGCCAACGATACTCAACCAGTTGAATTCATTTATAATAATTTGATGATTGAATCCAACGTTATTAATAGTGCTTATAAGGTTGGTGTTGAAAAATTACTCTTCTTAGGGTCGTCATGCGTTTACCCCAAAATGGCTCCTCAACCAATTAAAGAACAATCGCTTCTAACAGGCTCACCAGAGCCAACGAATGAATGGTATTCAGTCGCCAAGATTGCGGGCATAAAGCTATGCCAGGCATATCGAAAGCAATATGGACGAGATTTTATTTCAGCCATTCCCACCAATCTTTATGGTCCCAAAGATAATTTTGATTTGAGTTCAAGCCATGTCGGTGCTGCTCTCATGGTTAAAGCCCATAAAGCTAAGTTGGCAGGGCAATCAGAACTTGAAATTTGGGGATCCGGAACCCCTCTGCGCGAGTTGATGTATGTAGATGATGTGGCTAACGGCTTAGTATTTTTATTACAAAATTACTCAGAAGAAATGCCAATCAATATTGGTTGTGGAGAAGAAATTTCTATCAAAAACTTAGCTAAAGTAATCTCAGGTGTCGTTGGATATGAAGGGGCTTTCGTTTTTGATGCTGCTAAACCTGATGGGGCCCCACGTAAAGCTTTAGATTCCAGCCGAATACATGACATGGGATGGCGTGCATCCACTTCAATAGAAGCTGGCATGAAAAAAACCTATGAATGGTATCTACAAAATATTGAATAATGTCGGAATTTATTAAGTATTTTCTGAGTAAGTTAAACTTATTTCTTAACTTATAGGGTTGCAGGAAGAATTCCAGCAAGTGAAAATATAGAATGAGCCCGACATCAAGTAATTCAGGTCAATACGAGACTCTTTTTGAACAGATGCTGACTATTCGTCTTGTTGAAGAAAAAGTTGCGGTAATCTACCATACAGACGCCGTAAAATCTCCGGTTCATCTCTCAATAGGTCAAGAAGCTCCATCTGTTGCAGTCTGTGCGGCCCTTGAGAAGAATGATATGGTGATTGGTACCTATAGAGGTCATGCCCTTTACCTTGCGCGAGAAGGTGATCTTGATGCAATGGTGGCTGAACTCTACGGTAAGAGCGAAGGCTGTGGGCGCGGGAAAGCGGGATCAATGCACCTCGGTGATAAATCCATTGGGATGCCTCATACATCGGCAATTGTAGCAACTGGAATGCCAAATGCCATTGGTGTGGCCTTTGCTCAAAAATTCAAAAAAGAGAATGCAATTACTGCCTGTTTCATCGGAGACGGTGCTGTTGATGAAGGGGCTGTTTCTGAGAGTATGAATTTTGCGGGTTTGAAAAAACTACCTCTCTTGATCATTGTTGAGAATAATCAATTCGCCATTCATTCACCGATTTCAACTCGCATGCCTCGACCCAATTTTGTTGAGCGGGCGGCAGCGTTTAATGTGGCAGGCGCTTCGGTTATGGATAACGACTTAGATAGCATGTTGTCTACTTCACAAGCCGCTATAGATCATGTTCGTTCCGGGCAGGGACCTTTCCTGCTGGAAATAGCAACCTATCGTTGGAAAGAACATGTCGGGCCTGGGGATGATTGGGCTTTGGGTTATCGCACGAAAGAAGATGCCTCACCTTGGTTTGAAAATGACCCACTGAAGCTTTGTGGAGAACGTATAGCGGCAGACCGTCGCCTTGCCCTTGAGAGCAAAGTAAAAGAACAAATTACAAGGGCCTTTGATCGTGCTGAGAAGGGGACTTTCCCCGATCCAGCTGAAATGTGGGATAATGTCTATGCCTGAGACCCGTCAATTAAGCTATGGCGAAGCCATTTATGAAGCGACATTACAAGAGATGGAGCGAGATCCCTCTGTTTTTGTTTATGGGTTAGGTGTTGATGATCCAAAAGGGCATTATGGTACCACTAAAGATTTCCATGAAAGATTTGGGCCTGATAGGTGCTTTGATACTCCTTTGTCTGAAGATACCATGACAGGCTTGGGAGTTGGTGCAGCTTTAATGGGGATGCGTCCTATTCACGTGCATCAGCGTATGGATTTCCTGTTACTTTGCATGAATCAATTGATCAATATGGCTGCTAAGTATCATTATGTTTCTGCCGGACAATGGTCCGTGCCAATGGTTGTGAGGGCCTCTATTGGTCGTAGTTGGGGGCAGGGGCCTCAACACAGTCAAGCTCTACAATCAATGTTTGCTCATGTGCCAGGCCTTAAAGTTGTTGCCCCTACGACACCTTATGATGCTAAAGGGTGCTTTATTGAAGCTATACGTGACAATAATCCGGTAATTTTCATAGAGCATCGTTTGCTTTATGCCAACAAAGGCCATGTACCTGAAGAGTCTTATACAGTTCCCTTTGGGAAGGCGCGTGTGTTGAAAGAAGGGGATGACGTAACACTGGTTGCAACAACCCACATGGTCGTTGAGGCGTTACGTGCTAGGGAGCAATTGAAAACTATTGGGATTGATGCAGAAGTCATTGATTTAGTGAGCTTATCTCCTATTGACACAGAAACGGTTTCTAAGAGCGTCAATAAAACGGACGCTCTTGTCGTAGTTGATAATGGTTGGGAAAATTGCGGTATATCTGCTGAGGTCATTGCCAAGGTTGCCGAGCTAAACCCTACCAATTTTCCAAAATTTGCACGGATGGGCTTTGCGCCGGTTACTTGTCCGACAACCAAGGTTTTAGAAAATGAGTTTTACCCAAATAGCACCTCAATTGCTCAAAAGGTGAATCGTCTTTTGAATGAAGATCAAGGAAATTCATGGAACCCGGTGCCTATGAAAGCCACAGAAATTGAAGCGTTTAAGGGCCCTTTCTAAGGGGCATCTGGTATAAGTATTTGGAGTTTTATGGATGATCGTCTTAGGGCTTAATTTTGGTCATGATGCAGGCATATCAATAATCAAAGACGGAGTGATTTTAACGCATATCGTTCGAGAACGTATCAATAGAGCAAAGCATGCGCTTGGCCTTGAAGATAGTAGTTTCCTAACTCAAGTCTTTAATGATTGTGCTATTGATCCGGCCTCAGTCGATTATGTTGCTGTAACCTCCACTCAAGGTCATGGCATGATTGGGGCTATTAATGACCTTGAAATTCAATATGCTCATAGTACCAATACCTCAATTGAAATTTCTGGTAAACTTAAACTTCTATATTCAAGTGTTGGAGACAAGGCCGTAAATGAAACTGAAGAAGGTGTGCTTGATCTAATCTATAGCTCTGGGGATACACCAATACAGAAGTATCTCCGTGGAATGTTTCCTGCTTATAAAGCTGTTAAAAGGGATGAGCTTTACGTAGAACCCTGTGTGCATAATTTTGGTGCCATTGAAAGCCGTTGTGATAAACCTATTGGTCTAGATGAAATTAATGCAAGTGTTCCTAAAGATGTGATTGGGAATGAAGAGCTAAGCCGTTCATTACATTTGCCAATTGTTGCTAGTTTATTTGGCCGAACAGTTCCGGGGTGTTTGATTCAGCACCATGCATGCCATGCGTCAGTTGCGTACTACTCTAGTAAACAAAAACATGCTGCCATACTCTCTCACGATGGCGGAAGCTATGAAGAAGGAAATAGCCACAAATGTGGTATGTTTTATTATGGCAAAGAGCAGAAAATTTATCCCCTTGCACCTCATAACATAACAGTTGGCGTTTTTTATGATTTAGTTGGTGTTCATCTTGGTTTTGATTTTTGGGGAGCCGGTAAATTAATGGGATTATCCTCATATGGTAAACCTCGGTTCTTTGACCGTAAATTTGTTGGTAATGATCATGACTTGTCTCAGCGTGGTTTAACCCATGCAGCCGATAAGTGGATTTCCCATTGTGAAAAACTGGCAAATGAAATGGGATACGAATTTCTTAAGCTTGGTGACCCAAGATTAGTTCTTAATCGATTTATTGTTGATATTGCTTCAAGTACACAAAAAATATTCGAAGAAACTGTCCTGAAAGCATGTGAGGTCTTATATGACATTACTGTTAAAATTGGAGAAGTAACACCTACAGTTTGTTTGAGTGGAGGAACTGCACTGAACTGTCCAACAAACTCTCGGGTGTTTAATGAGAGTAGATTTAAAAACGTATTTGTTCCTCCTGCATGTGATGATAGTGGTTTGTCGACAGGTGCCGCTTTTTTCCTCTACCATAATTTGCTTGGTTTTCCCTTAGTTGAAGAACAAAAGGAAATCGCCGTATCGCCGTATTACGGACTGAGAAATAGCTATTCAAAAGAAGCATTAGAAGAAGCCTATGAAGAATATCAAGGCAGGGTATGTGTTGAATATATTACTGATGCCGCAAAAAGAGCAGTAGAAGATCTTATGGAGAATAAAATTATTGCTTGGTTCGAGGGAGCTAGTGAAGTGGGACCCCGAGCTTTAGGGCATCGGTCCTTGTTAGCTGACCCACGGCAGGCAAAAAACTGGCGAAGAATGAATAAGGTTAAAGGACGTGAACATTGGCGTCCTTTTGCTCCAATTGTGCTTGAGGAAAAGGCAGCTTCTTGGTTTCGTGGAACTCCGGTCCCATCTCCATATATGCTTTTCACAGGCGATGTAACAGACCCTCGCATACCTGCAGTTACACACGTTGATGGGACAGCTAGAATTCAGACTTTAAATAGTGAAAATGGTAAAATTTATTCTGTCGTTAAGGAGTTTTACAAGAAAACAGATGTTCCGGTTATTTTGAACACATCGTTTAATGGTCCAGGTGAGCCAATTGTCGAAACACCTAAAGAAGCTTTCAACTTCCTGGTATCGACAAATTTAGATGTTTTATATATAGAAGGTGTCCGTATTACACGTAGCAAAGGGGATGGGGAAGCTCTTGGATTATAATTATGTGGTTTGCAAAAAATTAGAAGAAGTATTTCAAGGTAAGCCTGTAATATTTGTCGGACATCATGATAATTTAATATCATTGATGAGTATTCATCATAAGGTATTCAACAAACTTGCTCCTTTTTGTGACGACTATTCCCCCCCGGAAATGGGACCTATAAAAACCTTTAATTTATTTGAGCTTCCTAAAGAAGCATTCGCGTCCTACTCCTTTGTTATATGCAGTCCTTTTTTTCCAAAATATAGAATGTTTTTGTTAAAGTTAGGAGTTAAAGATATAAAAAATGCATATTTTCTCCTCAACAATAAACTTGCTCAAATAACAGATTGTTGTGAAAAGGAAACTGATGAAGAAAGGTTTGCAAAATCAAATTGGTTTCCCTGGTTACTTGAGATGGCATACGGGAAAAATCGCCGTATAGCTGTTGATGAATTAAGATTTGTATTCAAACTTAAAAGAAATGAACTTACCCAGCTATCTGATACGTATTCTCCAAATGAATTAATGGAATATTTGATGGGAAAAACTCCGTATGGTTTTTTTTCTTCTGAAGATACTAACTTTTTTTGGGGGCAGCTTGCTTGGATATTTATGCTTACCGGACAGCTTGGGGACGCTTGGGCTTCTTACGAGTTGTCAAAAGTTGCCATCCGGCGGAAAGATGGAACAAATTTTTTTCCTCAACCCGTGTGGAGAGGAGAGTCTCTAAATGATAAATCTATTGTCGTTTGGCGCGATGCAGGGCCAGGGGATGATATTCTTTATAGTGATCAAATTAATGACCTCAAAAAGTTAGGCGCACAAAAAATATTTTTTGAAGTTGAGGATCGTTTAATACCTTTGATGCAACGGTCATTTCCTTTTGCTGAAGTTGTTGGAAGAAGTGACCCTTCTGATACAATTTTGGAACAAGCAGATTTTCAAGCCACCTCAACCAGTATTTTTAAAAGAACACGTTTAAAGTTTTCAGATTTCCCAAAAAAACAATACTTGTTTCCAAATGTTGACAGACAAAAGCATAGAAGAGATTGGGTTTTAGAAAAATCGGTAGGTAAGCCGGCGCTAGGGGTTTGTTGGCGAACATCAGATCGATTAAACCACTCAAACTATATTTTTGATGCTTTGACTTGGGGAAAAATTTTTAAGCTAAGGGAATTTAGCTTCTTTTGTTTGCAGTATGACGATTGCGAAGAAGAGTTGCTTTCTGTTGAAAAAGAATTCGGTATCAACATACAAAGGTTTCAAGATGTCGATATGTACAATGATTTTGATGAGTTATCAGCAATAATAAAATCATTGGATTATGTTGTTTCGATTAATACCGTAATTTCTAATTTAGCAGGTGCATTGCAGGTGCCGTCAATTTTATTAGAAGCTGATTTTTGCCATACTCACTTAAGTAGTGAAACATCTAGCCCCTGGTATGGGCAACAGGATATGGTTCGGTACCGGCATACCAGAACATTGGAAGAAGCAATAGAAAAAGCTTCTCTATTATTGACAAGATATATTAAAGACTAGTTGTTCAAGTTATCGATCTTTGATTTTTGTTATTGTTGAAGTGTGTGTAAAAGTTAAAAGTTTTGAGGGTTTAGTGGTGCTCCCAGAGAAATTTGGGAAAGTTTCTTAATTTTACGGGTTAGGATATTTTTCCGGAACAAAATATTTAAGGGGATATAATAATTTCCAATTAGCCAATTGATGATGATATCAATTTCTTCAGGAGTTTTATAATCCTTTATTGGAGGAAGTTCTTCTATAGATTGCAAGGATAATGCATCAGCAAAGCCCGTTGTGTGGTTCTCCCCTAAGACGACTAATTTGCGATCAAATAGTTTTGCCCATAAAGCAGCATTTGAATAGATAGAAATAATGCCATCGCAAAGTGGTACTAATAAATGAGTTGGAGACCTAGAGATACTATTTACATTTATAAAAATAAAATTTGGATAGGATTGCTCAAGGTATTTTCTTGTTTCAAGACTAATGTCGTCAATTGAATAAGGGATTGGGGTGACAATGAGTGCTCTTTCAGGCCCGAGTTCTTCGAGAATATGACAGACTAAATCTAGTATCGTTGTGGGGATATCTTTTGGCCAATGAGGGCAATTCGGCCATTGAAGTGGGAATAGCCAAAGCTCTTTAAATTGTCTGCGCCATTCTCCTATATGAGGAGCATAAGGGTTATTTGTCTGTAGTGTGTTGTGGATTTTATCCCTAAACTTGTAATGTTCATTAAGAGGGCGACCAATACCTTTAACTTGATCTGCAAATTGTGATAATGCGTTTGGCTGATTTGTCAATTTAGCAAGAGCAGAGTTTTTAACAGTTCCCGAGGGGTCTAAAAAACCTGAAGCAGGGAATGGCCACGAATTAAAGGGGCCCGTTTCAAAGAAAAGCATTGGAGTTTTGGGAAATGCTTGCTTTAGGAATGGTGCTTCAGAGAAGGAAATTATGACGTCCGGGGTAAAATCAGCTACTAACGATTTGGTATAATTAGCCATAATCTCTAGTTGATTTTCTGAGTAATTCCCATTGTACCAAAGCTTCACGAAATCTTTTGATGAAGGTCCAAAATGTTTACGGATCTCTTTGTTATCTATGATAGATAAGCAAGATTCTGGGGCTTTAATGACGTTTGGTAGTATATCCCAACATTTTTCTGGTATATCGTTCTTCAGGAATAGTTTCGCAAGGTGGTTTGGAAGAATTATACGAAAATTTGAAATACACTCTTCTTTGTCAGTTGTAAGGGCTGATATCATTAATGTAGAATAATAGACCCACCATAAACGTATATTGGGTTTTTCCCATTCAATTGTTGGTTCAATATAAAATAATATTTTCATAATTATTTTTCATTTTCCTCATTACTATTCTTTAAGAATAATTGCCCGTCATCATAATGGGAGCCTTCTCCCCTGGTGAGGCTTGCTGAAATAAAATCCATTTGTAAGTACTGGCTTTGGGAAAAAAGACGAACAATATCTTCAAAGCCATCAAAATATTCTTTTCCATAACGTTGAGTGCCATTCTGAAAAAAGGCCTGAACTAAAAGAAGATACCCATCTTGTTTCAAAAATTTTTTACAATTTAAAAGTGCATTTTCAAACGAAGGCATAATATACCAGAATATTTGGTTTTGTATAACAACATCAACATTATCTATCGGTGGCAACCCATCTGCTTCTAATATGTTTCCTACATGAAATTCACATTGAGGGTACTGTTTTTGAGCTTTTTTTACCGCTGTAGGACTAATATCAATGCCTATTGCTCTTTTTACATTAGGTAATTGCAGCATTAGGTTTGTAACAACCCCTAGGCCGGAACCAATCTCCAGAACAGTTACAGTACCTAAACCTTTTAAAGTATTTAGTATCCGTTCACGGGAAGAATGATAGTATTGAGACATGCTGTCATCTTTGCCGCATTGTCCCCATGGATCATTTTCATTTTGATAACATCCTTCAAAGTCACCGACAAATTCAATACGACCATCATTGTTTTCATGGAAAATATTTCCAATAGATCCTTTTGGAGGTTGAGACATTCTATTGTTTTCCTTTAAAAACAAAATCTAGGCCATCACAAATAATTTGAGATGCCGTATCCACTTCATTCCTCGTGTGAGCAGCTGACATAAATAGGATACCGTTTGATGGAATATGCAAACCGTTTGCACGACAAAATAAATCAAAGATTTGCTTATCTTTAAACCATTTTTCTGCGAAATCTCTTTCGCGCCTATTAGTTACTTGCTGTTGTGTGAAAATAAGGCGGCTCATAGACTCAACGCCAATCGCTTGAGTTGAGTATGAATGCCTCTGACAGTGTTTATTTATCTGAGACCTAAAAGACGTGCTATCGCTATTAAGCTTATCAAAAAGGGTTTGCCCAAGATCATCAATAGCATTTAAAGCAGCTTGGCCTGCTGTAATTGTTAAGGGATTAGCAGAAAAAGTGCCACCCAAAAACACCGGTGGGTTTCCATTTCGCCCTTCCTTAATTGTTTCTACGATCTCTTTTTTTACTCCGACTGCTCCAATGGGCAATCCTCCACCAATTATTTTACCGAGGGTAATAATATCTGGAATAACATCAAAATATTGGCTGCCAGATTTATTAAGGCGGATGCCTGTTATAACTTCATCAAAACAGAGAAGAATTCCTAATTTAGATGTTGTTTTTCGCAGCTTATTTAAGAATGGGCCTATGGTGCCTAGAATTGTTGAGCCTTGAACTGGCTCAATAATCACCATCGCAATTTGATCTGCACTCTTCTCAAGCAAATCAAATGCATTGTCATTGTTATATGGAAGCATAATTAAATGATCACTTAACCCATTTATTAGGCCTCCAGATAATGGTGTGAAAGTAGGATTATCTGATTGAGATGAATAATCTTCAGCAATTAGTGACCAGTCCTGCCCGCCATGCCACCCACCAGAGAAAACGGCTATTTTATTCTTACCAGTATGTGCTCTACCAATACGCATAGCTCGCATTGTTGCTTCAGAACCACTGTTGCAAAATGCAAAATTATCAACAAATGGAAATTGTTTTTCTAGAGTTTGACCAAACTTATTAGCTTCAATCGTAGTTCTTAAATGTGCCCACCCTTTTTGGGTTTGCTGGGAGATCGCTTGAGCAATTTTGGGGTGGGAATGACCGAGTAAAGCAGAACCTGCAGCCATGCCGAGGTCAATTAAGTGATTGCCATCCGTATCAATAAGGGTGCTACCAGTTGCTCTTTCTATGTATAAAGCATCGTTTCCCTTTGGACTATAACCCTCATTTAGTAGCTCGTTTTTATTGTGGTTTTGGGTTAATAAATGCGTTTTTTTGTTATTTTTACTTATGTAATCGGTAATTTTTTTTTGGGTGGTAAAACCCATATTTTTATTTTTCTGTATTTTTTTTCGAGCTATAACAAGGATATTTCCTGCCATTTGCTTAGTTAATAAATATCTTTCGAGTAACTCGGTAAAACTCTCGTCACTAATAACTTCTGATAAAAAATTTCCAAGGTCGTTTTTTGTTAATTTTCCTTCAGAAAACCACTTCTGGACATATGTAATATCTAAAGATGGGTTAAGGGTATGACATTCTTGAACTTCAAAATCATTTTTAGATAATAGTAGTTTAATATTCTTTTCATTCATAAGATTAACATGCCCAGGTGGAAGTATTTGAACATGTTTTTCTTGGGCTGTTAACCATTCAAAACTAAATGTATTTGGCGTGGAAAAAACAAAGTAACCATTGTCATTTAATAATTCTCGTATTGTAGTCAACATAGAATTTTGATCTACGATATGTTCTAATGTATCCCACATTGTAACAATATCGTACGTTTCTTCACCAATGAGGTTTTTTGCATCGGCATGAATTATTTTGGTATCTGGGTACCTGAGCTTAAGGTCTCTACAGGCTTCTTCATTTAAATCGCAGCATGTTACCTCAAAGGAAGTTTGTGCTCTTTTAAGGGCTTCTACGAAAACGCCTATTGCTGAACCAATATCTAATAACTTTCCTTCTGTATTTAATGTTTCAAGCAAAGTAATTCTTGGGCCAAACAAATCCACACGGTTCTCAAAACTTTCACGGAAAAATTCATTCTCAAACGCTTTCATTTCGCTGTTGTAGTAAGCTCCAATTTGTTCATCGTTTGGATATGGGTTGCAAAAAATTAACCAGCATGAATTACATTTTGACATATTAAAGCCAAATACCGTTACAAAATCAGTAACGTTTTTTGACTCGCAAATAGGGCATGCTGTAAGCTTTGATTGTTCTTTTCCAAGTGATAGGATCTGAGAACAAACCTCAGTCATCATTTTAAACAATAATGTCTGTTTTTTTTCTGTATGGATATCGTCAAAGTTAAGAGCCATTAGGGAGTAATCTCGCGGGTGATTTTAATATCTTTAAAGTTTCCACTTATCTACATGATTAAAGCCATGAAGCGTTCCATCAGCGTTGCACTGGTCGCAAGGGGCAGATGATCTTTTTCCATTAGCTAAATTTCTTCTTATCTTGGTCAGGTGCTTTGTAGACCATATGTCTAATAGGTTGTTTGCATACACATTTCCAAATTTTAATTTTTTGTGCCAATCCTGAACACAAAGCAATGCATCACCATTCCAGTCTATTGACATCGAATAATGTGGGTAAAAGCACTTTTTATTCTGGATAACTTTGTCTTGTTTCCCCCAGGCGACAGTTCCGGCTCTATTCGTTAGTTTTAGGCCAAAGTTATCTGCTTCTGAGTGCCAGCGGTCTCTTAAAATGTATTGATTTTTTTTGATGCCTGCTTTGTTAAACATATTTTGGAAATGTTTAACCTGATCTTCTCCATCATACATGCTGACCACGATCATATTAACGTTTGTGGCATATAGTTCTCGGATCAATTCTTCATTTAGTTTATCTCCATTTGTAACTATTTCCAAACGAGTTTTTTTATCAAATAATGAACAAATTTCTAATATCTCGGGATGTAGTAACGGCTCTCCATAACCGCATAAAAGAACGCCACCTTTATATGAAATTGCAGATAACTCGTCTGCAATTTTTTTTATAAGTTTTTTTGAAATATGATTGTTTTGATTTGGGTATAGATCTGAGTTTGCGCGTGGGCAAAAAGTACAAACCCGATTGCACAGATCAGTAGTGCTGATCTCAACCCAACTAAATAGAGGGATTTTCCCGATCATTTGGACTTTGTCGATAAATGATGATTTCCGTCTAAGGTTTTCTTTTGTTGCTTTTGTTAAGGTCAAGTTGTAATCCTCATCGCATCAATCTTTTAAGTTAGCTAAGTAGTTACCCAATAAGATACTTTTCAAAATATGAATATATATTGAATCTTATTCATTTTGTTTTCCACCAAGTAAAATTCACTCAAAGCAACTCATAAGTCGTCTTTTTGCATACGGTTCTTAGAGTAAAATTTGACCTGATCCGAGCAACACCAGGGAGGCGGGAGAGGGCGGATTTGTGGATACGTTCGTAGTCTTCTGGGCCACCCGCGGCTACTCTGAGCACATAATCTGAATCTCCTGCCATTAAGTAACATTCCATAATATCTGGGCAATTTACCACGGCAGCTTCAAAGGCGTTGAGGGCTTCTTCGCTCTGACTGTTGAGAGAGATTTCTACGAAAATATTTGAAGAGCGACCAATGGCTGATTGATTGACCACCATGGCGTAACCTTCAATGATCCCTTCTTCTTCTAAATTTTTCACTCGCCGCAAACAGGCTGAAGGTGAAAGGTTTATGCGTTCGGACAATTCAGCATTACTGATCCGTCCGTCACTTTGCAAAATACTCAAAATAGCCTGATCAACGGTATCCATATTTATTTCTCGAATAATATTCTGTTTAAGTAATGGTAATTAGAATTATATATAAAAATACAAGATAAATGTAGAGAAATAACAAGGATATTCTGTGCTGTTTTGGTTAAAATGACCCTTAGCGGTATTTGTGACAACAGGAGAAATCACATGCTTGTCGGTGTTCCCAAAGAAATTAAAAATCATGAGTATCGGGTTGGTTTAACCCCTAGCAGTATTCGTGAATTTATTGCTCACGGCCATAAAGTTGTTGTTGAAAGTGGAGCCGGTACTGGTATTGGTTATTCTAACCAGGACTATATGGACGCAGGTGCGGCTGTTCTCGACTCGGCTGAAGAGATTTTTGCCACGGCCGATATGATCGTTAAAGTCAAAGAACCGCAAGCCGGTGAGCGGAAAATGCTGCGTGAAGAGCAAATTTTATTCACTTATCTTCATTTGGCCCCAGATCCAGATCAAACTCATGACTTAGTTGATAGTGGTGCCGTCTGCGTTGCTTATGAAACCGTCACGGATGGAAATGGTGGACTACCCTTACTAGCCCCTATGTCACAAGTAGCAGGCCGTATGTCCATTCAAGCTGGTGCGCATTCCTTAGAGAAAGCTCATGGAGGAAGAGGAATACTCATTGGTGGTGTACCTGGTGTTGAAGCCGCCAAAGTGGTCATAATTGGCGGGGGCGTTGTTGGTGAAAATGCTATTCGTATGGCTTTAGGAATGGGCGCTGATATCGTAGCATTAGATCGAAATGTTGATGTGTTGAATAATTTAGCACGTCGTTTTGATGAGCATATTACGACGGTTTACTCAACTGGAGCTGCTCTTGAGAAATATGTCCTTGAGGCGGATTTAGTCGTTGGGGGCGTCCTTGTTAAGGGGGCCGCTGCTCCTAAACTCGTCAGTGCTGAAATGGTCAAGGCCATGAAACCTGGTTCTGTGTTGGTTGATGTTGCCATTGATCAAGGTGGGTGCTTTGAAACATCCCATGCAACGACCCATGCCGATCCAATTTATGTTGTTGATGATGTGGTACACTACTGTGTTGCTAACATGCCTGGAGCTGTCCCTCGTACTTCTACCTATGCCCTTAATAATGTGACTTTGCCCTATGGGTTAGCCCTTGCAGACAATGGTTATAAAGCAGCCCTCTTAGATAACCCATGGTTTATGGAAGGCTTGAATGTTTGTAAGGGTAAAGTGACTTATGAAGCTGTTGCTCAAGAGCTTGGTTATGAATACCAAACTCCCAAAGATGCGCTTATGGGGTGATAGCAAAAATTTGTGAGACAAGCTTTGGCGGATAAAGCTTAAGCTTCTGCTGTTGTCTGAGGTCAGCATTGCTTCACCAATTTTTTGGTTCCATTATATGTTTCAAGTAAGTTTTACGGAAACATAGGGTTATGTATGACTAAAACATCGCAATTTGATTTGACCGACCCCAAAATCTATAATTTCTGGACAGAGGTTTCCCTTCGATACAGCGATCAAGACGATTTAGGTCATGTAAATAATGTCGCCTATGCAGCTTTTGTCGAGGCGGGGCGGACGGATCTTCTCTACCAATATGTGGACTACGACAAGTACCCGAAATTGAATTTTATGCTTGCAAATGTGAATATTAATTACCTGCAAGAATGCCACTGGCCCGGAACCATGCGGGTCGGGAGTCGCTTAACGAATTTAGGGACCAAATCAATCACGACAGGGTATGGTCTTTTTCTTGATGGTATCTGCCGAGCAACTGCTGAATGCGTCAATGTCTACTTTGACACGGATACCCGAAAATCAGTTGCTCCCCCAGAAGATTTACGCGCTAAATTAATGGATATTTTATCGGAATAACAGGCAATTTCTTTTAATAAGACTTAGGGAGGCCAAGGGCCTTTTCTGCTATGTAGCATAATACGAGTTGTTGGCTGACTGGAGCGAGGTAGGGGATCATAATTTCCCGGAACAACCGCTCCACATGAAACTCTTTAGCATAACCCATACCCCCATGGGTCGCCATGGCTTGGCGGCAGATATCTTGACCTGTTTCAGCCGCAAGGTATTTCGCAGCATTGGCTTCTACACCGCAAGGCTTGCCGTTATCATAGAGATTTGCAGCATTAAAAGTCATGAGCTTAGCGGCTTCAAGCTGTGCCCAACCTGCTGCGAGCGGATGCTGAATACTTTGGTTCATCCCTATCGCTCGCTCAAAGACGACACGTTCCTTGGCATATTCAGTCGCCCGGCGTAAAGCGTCTTGTCCAATGCCGATTGCTTCAGCAGAAATCAAAATTCGTTCAGGGTTTAGGCTGTGGAGTAGATATTTGAACCCTTTGCCTTCTTCTCCGACTAAATCCTCTACGGGGATTTCTAAATCATCAATAAACAACTCATTTGTATCAACTGCCTTACGGCCCATTTTCTCAATTACTCGGGCTTCGATTCTTGTACGATCAAAATCAGTGAAGAATAGGCTAAGGCCTTCCGTTGGGTTGGCATCATCACGGGGAGATGTGCGGGCAATGAGCATGATTTTGTGTGCGACTTGTGCCGTTGAAATAAAGACTTTGCGACCATTAACGATATAACGATCCCCTTTGAGTACTGCTCGGGTTTTAAGGCGTGTTGTATCAAGACCTGTGTTTGGTTCAGTTACCGCAAAACACAAGCGTGTTTTCCCTGAGATTATATCAGGCAGCCAGCTTTGACGTTGTTCGTCGTTACCAAATGTAGAGAGGGAATTAGGACCAAAGATATTCATGTGTATTGAAGAGGCCGCGGTCATGCCGCCTTTACGAGCCACAGCCATCATCATCATGGCAGCTTCAGTGATGCCAAGGCCACTGCCGCCGACGTCTTCAGGAAGCGCGATCCCAAGCCAGCCGCCTTCAGCCATAGCCTCGACAAATTCTTCTGGGAAGTTACCCGTCGTGTCACAGTTTAGCCAATAGTCATCGCCAAAAGGGGTTAGAGTTTTATCCAGGGCATTTAAAAGGTTTTGCTGGTCATCTGTTAATGAAAAATCCATTGCACTGCCTTGAGTTATTTCTCCACAGATAGTTAGTATGCTAATTATACTGAAGATTGTCATTTTAACAATAATCTTATTGGCTACGGAGCTCATTTCTTTACACATTTGGTTAAAGCGGTATCTTTCTTCCAACAGTAGGTTTTGAAACCAAGCAAGGTTTGTGATACTTGTCCCGTCGGAATTTGACGTATTCGATACCAATTTGAAATTCCCAATATTTTGGGCGAATTGGAAGTAATGAAATAGGGTGTGATATGGAAAATAGAGACCGTAAAATTGGGCTCGTATTTAATGATGTAGCGCGATTTCGTGGCATCCTTTTTGACCAAATGTTGCATGATGATGGCGTGACTCATGTTCAAGCCTTTGTACTTGATCGTTTGTTTAAGCAAGATGGTCTTACCCAAACCGAACTTTCCGAGCGCATGGATATTGGCACTGTTACCGTTAGTGGCCTTGTTGACCGACTGGAAGCAAAAGGCTGGGTTGAGCGTAAACCTGATAGCAAAGACCGAAGGGCAAAACGTGTGTGGCTAACCTCTAAGGTTGGCAATATTAGAAAGAAAATGTCTGGCTGTATCACGCAGCTTAACGACGTGACCTTGGACGGAATGGAAGATTCTGAAATTGATCAATTGGTTGACTTGCTTAAAAAAGCAAAAATTAATCTTGCCAACAAACTTTGCAAAGGCCCCCAAGATTAATTTGTTTGGCAATTTTACTAGATTGGCATTCACAGAAAAAACAGTCTGAAAGTGGAATGGAACATGTCAAATCGATATCGCGTGGAAACTGAGTGGAAAGCTTCCTATCAAGACCCAATCGTCTTAAATGAAGGAGAGGAACTGTGGTTAAGCGGTAAGGCAGATAAATGGGATGGGCACATATGGGTATGGGCAAAAAACCAAGTAAATAAAGAAGGTTGGATACCCGATACACTGGTGAGAACTGTCGCTGGCAAGCATTACGCAAACATGTCATTTTCGGCGCTCGAACTGACCTGTAGTCTTGGCGAAGAATTGATCGCTAATGATGAAAAACACGGATGGGTTTTGTGCCAGTCGAAGGATGGCTTAGAAGGTTGGGTCCCTGCAAGAAATTTGAAAGCAATCTAGTTACGTCACTCTAGCTTTATCGCCCTACTTTGGGCTCAGTGGAGACATCCGACGGTTTTCATCGGCTGTCCGCTTTACCTTCCCCCCGCAAGGCTTAACAACCCTTCGATATTTAGGGGCTTCGGGCCGTAAAGCCTTGCTAACGCCAGCGCTCTTGGTGACGTTTCTGCTTTGCACAGTCAGTGACATTTCTGGATGGTTGCAACACTATTAGCAGACCTTCTCACTTATGAAATGCCATTTCCATTCTGGAATCATTTAATAGATTGCATTGAGATAAATTTCTCACCAATTACGCGCGCTTTAAAGGTTTTGAGGTCTGTCTCTTGAGGGGATTGCCATGAAGATGAAAAAATCTTTATCGAATGTTGATGCCTACCAGATTGGATTAGGGAGGAAGCGTTATGGCGGTAATAGGAATCAGCTATTGAGAGTTGGGGGAGATTGTTACGTAAATAGGTTACCCCATAATTACTCACAATCAATTTACCAGTTTCTCTCTTTAAAACATTTGTGGCCTGCTCCAAAGGAGAAGGTGGAAGTATCAATGTAATCGATGATACCAAAATAGCGCCTTGCACAAGTGTTACCCCCATCAAAATTACTCTTCCTCCTCGAATAAGATAAAGGGAGATCAAAATGGATGGTAAGAGGAAATGGCGTAGATTTTCCGGGTTTTGGGCAAGCACCGTCCATAGGATCGCTGCTAAGGTCGTTATGAAAAGCGGAGACTTTATTTCACTCCGAAATATAGAAATAATGATCCCCAGGATTAAGGCCAGCAAAGTGGCAGCCACGGTTTTTTCTTGTGAAAGCCCTGCGACCCAACCAGGACGTTCCGCCTCGGCTACCATTGAGGTGTTTCCCCAAATCATAAAATGCCCCTCGGTAAATCTCCAAGCTTCATAAAAAAGAGCTTCACCTTCCCATAAGATAACCCACCCAAAGATTAAAGCGATCGTTACGATGCTGGAGATAACAAGGGGGAAAGCTTGTTTGCGCTCTTGAAATAGGGAAGCAATAATCATAGCGGCAACTACGACGACGAACGAAGGGCGGCAGGCCAAAGCTAGTCCTACAATAATACCTGCGCCTTTATAATAGCTCTTCGCTAACAGGCCCAATCCAAGTAAAATGAAGGCTATACCCGTACTATCTGAAAGCATACTCAATCCTACCAGTGGTAGGAAAGGTTGAGTGAGTGTGGCCCAGAACGCTAACAATACCCCGCTTTTAGATGCGCCATAGGCATTGGCCGTCCAAGCGGCAAGCGGGGGGAGGCTTATGGCACCTATTAGGGAGAGGTAAAAGGTCGCCTCTTTAGGGGTGAGACCAAAAAAATGAAGTAGTTTTCCAAAGGCGATAAACCCCGGATAGGCGGGAAAGTGGGGACGAAATTCTAAAACGCTGAACCTTTCCACTCCCAGGGTAAAAAAGTATGCATCATCGGAGGGAATGGATGGTGGAAAGGAAAACAGCCAATAAGCTATGAGGGCGTAGGCGACGGCGCTTACCCCCCAGGCGAGTTGTGAAGTTTTGGCTTTACTTGCCAAGAGCCGCCAAGACCGCACTCATTGCTTTTTGGTAAGCTTCTGGGTCGGCGGGTTTTTGGCCGACCCCAAAAACCCCTGGATTGCCAATGGCGACAAGACATTGGCGTAGCCCTTTTTCAGCGGCTTCACGCTGCACTCCGGAAAGGTTGCCAGCCATGGAGTCAAAAAAGCGTTTTGATTTTACCACCAAGACTTTAGCCAATTGGTAGTCGTCCAGATGTTTGGCTCCGGCGGAGAGACGATGGGAAATTTCTGCCGCAAATACACGATGCAAAGCGGCAGACACCGCCTTGGCATCTTTGGCGCTTATGGCGTCGGACAGGTTTTGTTTAATTCCCTTGTCAAGATTCGTATCGAGATAATCGATCTCTTTGGCTACGGTGTCTAAAGCTGTTTGAGCCGCGCCATAATCGCTGTCGTTGATTGCTTTGAAAATAGCCTCACGAGCATCAATTAAAGGTTCTTTTCCTGCTGCTGCGTAGGAATAGGCCTGAGCCTGACCGGAA
This sequence comes from Rhodospirillales bacterium, assembly GCA_026196105.1. Classification (GTDB taxonomy): domain Bacteria; phylum Pseudomonadota; class Alphaproteobacteria; order Rhodospirillales; family JAPHRK01; genus JAPHRK01. The sequence continues at coordinate 50,472 of JAPHRK010000041.1, forward strand.
ACAAAAAAAGTTAAAAGCAGAATGGCGATAAATCTCATGTCTTCCTCCCCATCAGGCGACGCTTTGGGTCTCAATGACCGTGCGTTCGCTCCGATGTTCATAAATTTCTTCCTGGTGGTCTTGGCCGGTTATCAGGCTTCTGGCCGCCATGTCCCCCGTTTCCATCGCGGTATCGGTAAAAATATAACGGAAAGTTCCTTGCCGACCACATAGAATTAGGTTTTTAAACTGGGATAAGTGATTCTTAGCGTTGGCGCGTCCCTTTTCATACCCCACCCGGAGCAAAGGATAAGCTTGGGTTGCGCGGGTGCTGAAATATTCACCTGTGGCTTTGGTGGCGTCCATCCCCATTTTAGTAAGGACCTCACAGGCCATGGGAAACATTTGCTCATCTGACATTTCCCAAAGATCACTGCCGGGATCACAGGGGATTTCCAACATGGCTGAGGTATGACCTTTAGGTGCCATGAAAGGTGAACGACGTTTGGGTTCCTGTAGGCGGGTTGCCATGATGCTGGGGTCCGACAGATACTGCCAGGTGCAGTCCGACAGGTTGTCCATTTCCAGAGGCATATTAAAAAATCTCAGGCCTCGGTATTTAAGGTCGCTTTTACCACCGGTCATTTTGACCATATTGGGCAGGGCGAGGGTTGAGATTACAGCGTCAGCTTTAAATGTTTTTCCTGCGGCTTGAACCGAGCTTACGCTGTCTCTATTAAACTCAATATTCTCAACCGCTGTCTTAGTAAGAATTTTTCCACCCTTGGCCTCAATGCGCTCTGCCAATCTATCGAAGATGACACCGAAACCGTGTTTGGGATAACGATAGCTGCGGGCATAGGTGCGCGGGGTATCGTTGCCCATGGGTAAAAGCCGTTTAGCTACGTCCTTAAGGTCAATTAGGCTGATCCGTTGTCCGGCCCAATCTGAAGAAAGGTCTTTGGGGTCAATACCCCAAAGCTTCGCGGTATAACCTTCAAAGAAGTTTTCATAAAGTGTGTCACCGAAGCGACTAGATATCCAGGTAGCAAAGTTGTCGTCGATGTGTTTCCTGAAAGGTAATGTGAGCAGGTCACCAGTTGCCCCCATCAAGAGTGACGTTGGCGCTGTGCGCAACAAGTTTCCCAGGGCGAGGGGGTAATCATAGGTCCGGCCGCGAAACCGAATGACGCTTTTGCGCATGGCCGTTAGAAGGTCATCGCCAACCAGGTTTTCGACCAATTTGAGCAACTCGGCATTGTGGGTGATGAAACGATGTCCACCATAGTCAAAACGGTAGGTGCCGTGTTTACCCTCAAAAATCGTTGTGCCGCCTTGCCCGCCCTTTTTGTCGCTTTTTTCGAGAACTGTGACCTTAATCCCGGCTTCGAGCAGTCGCCAAGCAGCCGTCAATCCGGCGGGGCCAGCTCCCAAGATGAGGACAGATTCAGGTCTTTTGGGCATAACCGCGATTCCAGAAAAAGAGGAAGGTTCCTAGATAAAGCACCCAAACTGAGAATTGAATAAGAGTAGGAGAAGCATTGTAGCCAAATAAGGCGCGCAGGAAGGTGCCGAACGTTCCCCGATCATCAAGGATGTGCGAAATATCAAAAATTCCTTCAGCGATAATTGGTACGATGTGAACCGCTTGCATCATGTTGACCGCAGAAGATAGTAACCCTGCTGCGATTACAATGATTAATAAACTGGTATATTTGAAGAAAGGCGCAATCGCGACCTGTTTGGTGCCACGCATCAGAGCCCAGACGAGGGCGATGGAGAGGACAATGCCGAGTACAGCTCCTATGAGACCGTCTTCCAAACTGATACCTTGGCCGGAATGAAGCAGAGCGGAGAAAAATAGCACGGTCTCAAACCCTTCCCGCAGTACGGCAATAAAAGCGAGGAACACCATGCCCCACAGGTTACCAGTCGAAATGTGATCTTCTAGGTCGCGTTTGACCTGATCTACCTGGGCCTTTGCTTGTCTTTGCATCCAAATGGCCATGTATGTGAGAACGATGGAAGCAAATGACAGGATGAAAATCATCAAGAAATGTTGATAACGCTCATTGTCAAATTGGTCGATCACAACCTGGAACAGGAAGGCTACGAGAAGGGAGACCACCAAGCCAGCAGCCACGCCAAAATAAATGTATTTGGCATAGTGGCGGGCGTTAAGTTTGGTTAGATAGGAGAGAATAATTCCTACCAACAAAAATGCCTCGAGCCCCTCGCGAAAGGTAATGAGAAAACTGGCAAACATACTAGGGGCGCTCCAGGGAGGTATTGAGTTGTGTCATGATCACTGCTTGGGGGTTGGGCAATTCGGGGTAGGTTTTACGCACTGCATCAGTCACCCACTGTGGGTAGATGCGGAACATGAGTTTGACGTCTACTTGCAAGGGATAATTAAGCTCGGATGGTAAATCAAAAAGTTCATCTCGATGGCCATTTGCCGGAATTTTGGTATCTTTAAGCATTTTTTCATAACGCCAGAAGAGCAAGCCTACAGGTTTACCATTTTTGTCTCCAAAGACCTTTTGGAACATGCGGGCATCTTCAGGAACTATGCCTTTGTCATCCATCTTGCCATGTTCCAGCACGACCTTACTTGTACTGTCTTTGACGGTTATGTCGAGCCACAGTTGGCGGAAATCTGCAACGCCGGTAGGTAGGGCGTGCCCAGCTCCAATATTTCTCACTCGTATGGCCAGTTGGCCATCCTTTTCCATACGCCCGGAAAGTTCAGCGGCTGATTGCAGCAATTCGATACTCATTTTCGCCAACTTTTCATTGCGTAGGCCGACAAGGTGATGATTGGCCCCAGTGAATTGGTGAGTGACAACGTTTTCCTTCACCCGACCGCCATCAGTGGAGATACCCGGTATGTTTTGGCCGATTTTTTTAATATCACCATGCATGTGACAATCGATGCAGCTGCGATGTTTACTGGGGTCGGATGGGTTGTTGTAGTCGGATTTCTCCCACTCCCCATAAGTGTCGACGATTAGACTACCGGAACCGGGTGCAAACTCATTGTGACAAGTGCTACAGAGTTCTGAATCTTTATAGAAGGGTTGTAAATATGATTTGGTGTGAACTTCCGGCTTAGCATTGATTTGCTGGTTGCCAACCCAGTTTAGGATAGGGTTGCTGTTGTTCTCGAAGAAATACTGCTCGCGGTCTTTCACATTGACGGTGAAGCTGGCATTAGCACCGCCTTTAGAACTCGACGCGCTTTCAAGTTTGGTAATGCGGTGGCAGAATAAACAACCAGTGCCTTCATCCAGATCGGGTTCATTTTTTTCAAGTGCTTCAAAAAGAGTCTTTCCACCTTTCTCGAACATATGTCCCTTTTCAATGGTTGCAGTCAGGCCGGAGAGCAATCCTTGTGGATGGTGACAACCCATGCACCATTTACGGAACTCTTCACCTTCGGTTTGTGCCGCGACTTCCTCAACCACTTTATAATAGGGGTTTGAATCTCCCATCAGGCGATGGAGTGAGTCCGCCCATTGATCAAACATATCAGAATGACACTCAGCGCAAGCAGCGGAATTTACCCATTCCTTCTCGTGGATCACTTTGCGCTCGTCGTCGAGGCGCAGCCATGTTGAGGTCAAAGGTAGATTACCTTTGGAATTTACGAAAGTGTGGAGGTCTTCCATCTGGGCGATGATGTTTTTAGGCGGTTTGTCCAGGTTTGGTTTGTCTGCTCCGTCTCGCGGATCATGGCCCATGCCACCTTGGGTACCTTGTATAATTCGCAGGTAATCTCCGACAAAATCCCCCGCAACCATTTTGCTTAGGTCTTTGTGACCTATCACCGCGTTTTTATAAATATCGGTAGGGGTGGAATTATAGAGATAACCGTTTGTAAAATTAAACCCGTCTACGTGACAACTTTGGCAACTCATCCAGAAGTCGCCAGCGATAGGGAACTGTTTTGATTTATCGGTATTACCGCTATTGAAAGTAGTTTTACCACGCCTCAGCGCGGCGGGGATGGGATCTTTTTCGACCAGTTGACTAAACTCGCTTTTTGCCAGTTTAACTCGGGAGAAGGGGCCTTCGCCACCACGGTTGAGCTTAACCAAATCTAGGCTCATGGCGTTTTGGACGAAAATATCTTGCCTGGAAACCACCAACCCCCGAGGGTTAGACCCGGGGATATGACGAAAAATTTGCATGGCTTTAGCTCCGCCCTGATTGAGCTTGCCTTTGCGTCGGTTGCTCCGTTTCTTTTTCTTTTTTGTGATTTCGGTGCGGCGTAACAGGTCAAACACCATCAGGTCTTCACTGCCTGCAAGAGTTACGTAGACCTTTTTGCCATCTTCAGAAAAAGCGGCGTCGTGAGGGTTAGAGACGATGCGTGTGCGATTACCAGTATCGATAATATTGATCTGTTTAAACAGATGTTTACGCCGGTCTATAAGCTCGCGTTCTTGCCCTTTGTCGAGAGCAAGCAAGGAGACGGAGGGAAAAATAGTGGATTGAAATTGAAAGGGGTGGTCGAAGTTCCACAAAACGTGTGGCAACCACGCCTCGTTTTCGTCGGGGCTGACGGCAATGTCGTCAAGAATACGCGGAACCCCTTGGGAAACAAATTCATCAGGGTCTTGGGTTTCATGCAAGACGATGGTTTTTAGCAAAATAGGTTTTTTTTGTCGGGTATCCCACAAAGAAACTTTACCAACCATAGCATGGGTGATCAGAAGCCGCCCATCGTTTAAAAGTGCTAAACCACGCGGGGTTTCTTCAACTTTGATATTATGAATGATGCCTTTTTTTTTGTTCAGTCCAATCAGACGATGGTCTTCAAATAGCGCAGTCCAAAAAATGTTGTTTTTTGGGTCATAAACAATGCCAAAAGGACGGTGACCAACAACCACTTCCTTTTCAACTCTGTTAGTTGCTAAATCAATAAAAACAACACGTCCGCCTGTATAGTCGGTTACCGCCAAAAGATTTTTTTTTTCATCTAAAGCAATGCGGCGTAGTTCACCACCGACTTGGATTTCAGCCAGACGTTTTCCACTTTCCCGTTCTATTAGGGAGACCGTCCCGGTATCGAAGTTTGCGGAATAAAGAGTTTTGCCATCTTGGGAGAGATGTAAAGAGCTACTTTCCGTTGCGGCAAATGCTGGAAGGCTTAGAGCAACGATGGCAAAGAAAAAAGGAATTACCCAAGCGGTGATCTTCAGCATGGACCAGCGTTTTGCATGGAAATAAACAAAAAGGGCCATGGGAATGGAAGGTAATAAGTGAGCCCAATAAGCAATTTGCCCCAGAACGTCACCTCGATTACCAAACAAAGCCAAATAAAACCCACTAACCATCATAATAATCAAAATAACTTCTATAATGCGCCCTGTTTTTCTCAGGAAAGGTTTCGGATGCATCTTAAGGGATTCGCGATGGGCCAACCAAAAGGGCACGATGAACAGGGGTACCAAGAAAAATGACGCCAGGAAATGGATTAGCAAAGTAGATTTGGTAAATTGCCAGGAAAAACCAAAGCCATCCCACAACATAACCCCACTAACAGTAAGAAAATAAAGAATAAATTCGGCATATTTATGTTTATAACTCACCCGTTCCCACAGGGAAGGGCGTGGGATGACCACGTCTACTGTGTATGGGATTTCCGTATGTATGGTTTTATCTAACATATGCGCTTTTTCAAACTTGATTGGAACCAGAGCTATTTAGTGCAAATAAGAATACGTTGCAATTGACTTTCGTTAGTTGAGATCAATAATCATTGTTAAAAAGTAAAACCCGAAGAGCTTTTGCCCTCCGGGTTCTATCCAAGCATACAAAGTAACGGAGAGAATCACTTCATAGCCATTTTATTTAGCAGCCATCACCTTTACCCGACGGGCCATGGTCATCGCAGTGCCAAATTTACCACCAGCCTTGGTGACCTGTGCGACGCCATCACCGTCAGTGTCCCCTTCAGCACTTCCGTTAACAACATTTTCGCCGGAATCCCCGAGCCATTCAGCTAGTTGCATGCCTTCGCGAATATTGCGGCCATTGATGACGGTTTGGAACCAAGCGACGTAACGCTGGGTTAGGTTCGCTAAATCAAGAAGAGTTTCGTTTTCACCTTCTGAATTACGCAAGGTCAACATGGCGCTGCGTAGGCCAGCGCTGATAGCCGCGGCGGTGTAAGGGGTATGAACCGTCGGCATACCTGGTGCATCGGCGTAAGTGCCAATGCCTTTATCAAACATCTTAGCTTCAATGGTTAGGAAGAGTTTACGAGCAGCATTCTTATACTTGACGTCTTTTGTGGCGATGAAGGCCGCCGAGAGACCATGAACCACGGCAAATTGGGTACCAATAGATTTACGATCATTGCCACCCTTGCCCAAAAGATAACCGTCGTGGGCGAGGCCGTCTTTATCAATCAACTGAGCGAGGATAAAGTTGGCCTGACTTTTGATAATCTCCAAAGCCCTTTGGCCACGTTTTGTATTGAGGCTTTCACCAGCGTCTGCGGAAGCATAACCCACAGCTAAAGCGTCTTGAGAACGTTGGAAAATTGAGAGGGCTTGAAGAGCATAGGCCGCATCATAGGTGGTAACCCTGTCGCTCATCTTACCGTCGAAACGATCCACTAAGGTGCCAGCTTTGTTGTTAAAGTGAAGTGCGTCCAGGTTTTTGAAGGTGGCGTTTGTTAGCACGCTGACAGTGGAAAAAATATCGTTGGCGGCTACATCGTTAGAGATATCTTCATCCTTATTTAAGGCAGGAGCTGCAGCGAAGGGGGCGCCATCAAATACTGCTAGGAAGGCCGGGTTTTGAGCTTTGTTGACGGAGCGTTGATCGCTGAAGGCATAAACTTCAGATAGAGGCCAAAGCAACATCCAGGTATCGCGTAGGGTAGAAGCACTGTCGGTTACTTTAAGATTGCCAATGGCTTTCACGCCGTTAGCCATCTTTTCAGTCACAACGACTTTATGAGGGAACCAGACCGCGCCTTTTGCGGGGTCATAAGAGGCTGTAAGCTTAGCACCAAGTTTTTTGCCATCGTAGCCAAGTTGATTTTGCAGGGTGATCAAACGATCCCAAATGATCTCTGAAAGGATTACGCCATTGAAACCATCTGCGGAAGAAACGCCTAGAGCATGTTTGCCGTCCTGGTCCATCGTCGCACTTTCTGCTTCGACTTCTTCGTCACCTTTAATAGTGTGCATGCCGCCCAAGAAGTCCTGAGCCCACATGACGTCTTTCAGCATCTGGCCTCCAGCAGCCGCAGGGTTGAAAGATTTATCCATCGTGGATTCTTTCCAAGCCAAGGTTGCATAGTCGCGGAAGTATGCAGGAACGTCTATTTTTATATTCTTCTTCTTACCGTGAGCCATGATGATTTCTGCTTCGTCAGCGCTGACCACAGAAGTGTTCACAGCCTGTCCGAACTCAGGTATGCCTGAGGCATAGGGGAAGGTGATAGGATACATATTGAGTGGAATTTCTTCAGCGGGGAAGGAGACTGATTTCGCTAATTCGATCACCCGCTTACCAAGACTTTCCAGGCTACCGCCACGTGCTTTGTTGACCGGGCCGTTAACGATATGAGGACCCATTTTGGATTGATAATTAACCGCGTACATAGCTTCTTCGGAGTATTCATAACTCTCAATACCAGCGGTATAATCAAAGGGGGTTGGAACATTTAATTTGTTAGGGTCGAGTACATCCAGATCGAGTCCCAGACCTTCGGCTAAAGGTTCACCAGAAAGCTCAAATTCCGTATAGGCCAGGAACCCCCCAGCAGGATCAAAAGACTTGTCCAGTACTTCAACTTTGACACTGGAAGGATCAGCCAGAGCGATGGTTGACAGCGCCATCGCTGAGGCAAAAGAAATCAATGCGGTTTTTTTCAACATCTACAAACTCATAAAAAATAAAGACACGGGCAGGGCGCGAATCACCCTCCTCAAGAAAACTACAAATTCTCTAACATGCAGGTATTACAAATGCAAATGATTATTAATATCAATATGTAAAGCTTGTAAATGTGTTATTAAGACATTGAAAAGAAAGAATTATGAATCTTCGCCCTCTATCTTCAGTACGATTTTTCCGATGTGGCTTTTGCTTTCGAAGGACGTTTGGGCTTTGCCTATTTCCTTCAGTGGGTAAGTTTCAGCGACCAAAGGTTTGACTCGTCCATTTTCTATATGAGTCATGAGATTTCTAAAAACCTCCGGTTCGAGAACAGTACATCCGAAGAAACGGAGGTCTTTCAGGTAAAGTGTTCTAACATCAAATTCAACGATCGAACCACCAATTGCCCCTGCGACTGCATACCGCCCTCCTGGGCAAAGAGTGTCCAACAGTGAGGGCCATTTCTGACCAGCAACGAGATCGAGCACAACGTCGATACTATCTTTCCCTAAGAGTTCTACATAATCATCATCCCTACTGAGAGTTTGATCAGCACCTATTTCTTGAAGTGTGATGGCCTTTAATGGGCTTGTGACGGCAATAACTTCAGCGCCCCGAGCCTTGGCAAGTTGAACCGCAGCAGACCCAACGCCACCTGATGCACCAGTGATCAATACTCGTTCTTCGGAGGTTACCCGCGAGCGTGTCAGCATATTTTCAGCCGTTGAGTAGGAGCAGGGAAATGAAGCAAGTTCTACATCTTCGTAGGTGCTGTTGATGGCATGTGCATGACGAGAAGCGACAACTGTGTATTGAGCGAAACCCCCGTTACATTCAGACCCAAAATACCAAGGTTTATCGAGAATGTTGTTGTTAACTTCACGTATACATGGCTCAATAAGTACTCGCTCTCCAATGCGTCCTTTGTCTACATGATCTCCTACGGAAACAATTTTACCGCATACATCGGCTCCCTGAATAAGCGGAAAATTCAATGCTTGTCCAGACCAACTGGCATCGTGATCCTCATTATCACCCTTTGAATACCATGCCGTCCGGGTATTGATGTCTGTGTTGTTCACCCCTGCAGCGGATACCCTAATAACAACATCGTTTGGTCCGGGTTGAGGCGTAAGTATATCGTTTCGATATTCCAGCATCTCAGGGCCGCCATGTCCTAGTAAAAGAACACCGCTCATTTTATCTGGTATTCGACTCATAACGTCCGCCTGTGAAATTTTTGAATTGTGAATTGATACGATCAACCCACATGATTGACTAGTGGAATCGTCTCCTATGGGTTAAGAGCGGGCCAATGATTTAACTTCAGCAACTGGTTGTGGTATCTCTATTCTTGAGGCCTTGATATCAAGAATGATAACCTCGAATGAAATCGTACCATGATTGGTATGAAGCAATCGGTATGGGACGTCTGAGCAAGTTTGAGTTGTTGTGTTTAGTAGGCCAGAGCAATGAATTCAAAGTAGCCTAGTTTTAGATTTGGGCTACATTAGTGGTTTTCGACGCAGGAGAAGACTCAAAAAACTTACAATAAAACAATGTGTTACGAAGATTTTGTGCAAAAAGTAAATGGCGGACAGGGAGGGATTCGAACCCTCGGAGCCCCGTGAAGAGCTCGGCGGATTAGCAATCCACTGGTTTCAGCCACTCACCCACCTGTCCGTTGGCGCAGTGTTTAGCGGAAAAATATCTGGTGATCAAGCGGTTATCTATGGAAATTGATATTGATCTATTATGCGATGGCTCCGGCGCCATAGCTTGCAATGGAATAGAGCAAAGTCCCCATTTTTTCTTCGTTCTCATTAAAACGAATACCAAGAGAGTTTTTTCGGTTCCAGACGACACATCCTTGCAATTCTCCAAACGTAGATATGCTTAAAATTGTGTCACTGTTGAGGGTTGGAGATGTTCCACTAGGCCTAAGTTTTGCCCCACCTATAGAAATATCTTCGATAACAACATTCTGAGTTCTTTTGTCTGAGGTTAATTGCGCGCTGAGGCTTAAAGAGTTGCGTTTAGAAGACCTTTGCTCAGCGCCTTTTTGTACCATCATTTCGATTGCCCCATCCAAAAAAATACCCAACCAATTAATTTTTTCACCATAAGCTTTTTTTATTTATTTTCCAAACATTTCCTTTGAATTAACATCTTATAAGAGTGTAAACATTGGACAATAAACATATTTAGGATAAACACCTACAGCCTTAAGAAAAAAAAGGAAAAAAATAAAAATTACATCATTTGGGGGATTACTTGAAGGGGGTAGGTTTGATAAAATATTAGAAAGATTAAAAGCTCTTGTTAAATGAATGACGAAACAAAGAATTTGTTTCGCATTTTTGGTGCGCTAAGACAAAAAAGAGGAATGGGCCATTTCTATTAAAAATTTAACTCCTGATAACGATGAAGCAGGGAGGCAATTTGATGCTGTTTTTGAGGCTTCAAGCGGTGCTCCCCTCGTTATTGGAGAAGGAGCTTGGTTGCTTAAAGCTGATTTCGTAAGAGACGGTAGCGACCTTATTCTCATCGGCAGCGACGGTACAGAAATCCTGATTACGGGATATTTCAACGTTGCTTCTTCCCCTGATTTGCAAACCCCTGGTGGAAACCTCCTTAAAGCTAGCTTGGTAGAAAGCCTCGCTCGTGAAACTGGGGATGTCCAAGTTGCGCAAGCAAACCAGCAAGGTGCAACAGATGCTTCGCCCTCCCAGCCCATTGGGACTGTGGCGACAGCAGAAGGCCTGGTTGAAGTCATTCGCGCCGATGGCACCAAGGTCGAAGTCAAAGAAGGCGATCCCATTTTCCAAGGGGATGAAATTATCACTTCAGATGCTGGCACAATCGGCATCACTTTCATTGATGACAGTTCTTTCTCTCTCGGCCCAGAGGGAAGAATGATCATTGATGAAATGGTTTATGACCCCGGCACCCAAGACGGTAAATTCAGCGGAAATCTCGTCCAAGGTGTTTTCTCTTTTGTTAGCGGACAAATTGCTAAAACCGGCCCCGATGCCATGACCTTGACCACCCCGGTCGCCACCATTGGTATTCGGGGAACCAAAGTTGCAGGTAAAGCGGCGCAAGAAGGCGAAGAAAACACCATAACCTTGCTTGATGAATTGGATGAAAATGGCAATCCAATCGTCGGTGAGGTGTCGATCACGACAGAAGGCGGAACAGTCGTTCTTGGTGCCTTTGGTCAAACTGTTTCTATGACCTCAGCATTCTTGCCACCTCCATTGCCATTCGTGATGTCACAGGCTGAAATTGATGAGGCTTATGGAAATACTCTTGCTGCAAATCCTGTTCAAGAAGAAGCTGTTACTGAACCTGATGGAACTGGAATTCAGGAAGTTGCTGAGCAAGCTCGAGATAGTTTAGCTGATACAATTTCTGAACAAGCAGAGGTGTTTGAAAGCTATAAAGCCGTTGCCCAAAGTATTTATAAACCAGTTATTCTTCAATATGATAGAGCTGACGTTGCTGAGCTCATTGGGGCTGATAGTCCTGACTATAGTAGTGAAATTGCAAAGTTTCTAGCAGTTGTTTCTTCAGCATCAAGCGCAGCAACAGCAGCTGGTGATGCCGAAAATCTCGCTTCAGCAAAATCAACCACTCTTGGTGTTGAAATTGTTGCTAAAGCTACTGCGACGAATGTTGGTTTAAGTACTACTGAAGCGCAAGAATTAGCTTCGGTTGTGACGGCCTCTATGAAGGCGCTTGGTGCTGCCGGGTCTATTTCAGCAACCGCTTCATCAATTTCAAAAATGGCGCTGGCTGCGGCTGCTGAAGCCGGTAAAGGGACTTCAATCGATCCAGAAATTCTTGCCGCATTGGAAGCTTCTGTTTCTAGCTTGCAAACCGCTGCAACAAAAGTTGCAACAATTGTAACTGCAGCAATAACCGCCACAGATAGTGTTTGGGCCACAGCCTTAACCGCAGCTAAAGCTGCAAAGGCTTTGAACCAAAGCGTCGCTCAGATTTTATCTGATGCTAAATCAGCGGTAACGACAAACTTTTCCAATGAAGTGAATAACGCCTTAACAGGGAAAGGGGTTGCTTATACTGAACTCTCAGGTCTTGTTGACGACGTAACTACCCACATCACAACGGTTACAACAAAAATGCAATCAGCTCCTGTATCTGATGCAATGACATCCGCAGGGGCTGCAGCCAAAACAGCTGCGACCCAGGCAGATGCAACGGCTACGGCTGCTTCTGATACCTTAGCTGCTTCTAGCGCAGATGCCATGTTAGCTGCCGCTGAAGTTGCTTTTACAGCAGCAACGGCTGCTGAAGCCGCTCGCGCTGAAGCCGATGCAGCTGTTGATATTAATGTAATTGGTGCCGGGCTTGATGCCAGTTCTTTTGCCTTTTTCCAACAAGCTATTGCCTTGGATTCATCGGCTGAATCTCAAGCTGCGGAAGCAACGGCTGGTATTACGGCTTCTGTGAATGCACTCGAAGCTGCTGAAGGTTATCTTGATGGGACAGCTCAAGGCAAAGTTTTTGGCTTTGCCCAAGAAAATACCATTTCACTGAAATCTACCCTGATCACTGATGGCACATTAGATGCCTCTACAGATACCGTGAACGCCAATGGCGCAATTGCGGTAACTATTGATGGTAATGCATTCTCATATAACTTCACTTCAGGTCAAACGGTCAAAGCTGTTTATGATGGACTTGTTACTGCGATCAATAATGATGCCAATATTAATGGCATTGTTACTGCTGCAAGTGCATCTGATTTTGGTCCAGTAACACTGACCGCTGACATTCCAGGACAAGCCTATACGGTTGTTGATACTGGTTCGACGACTGACCTTACATCCGATCCAACTATTGTTACAGTCCATACAGGTCTTGCTGTTGCTGATGTCGTTGGTGTTGTCATAAATGGAGAGCGGGTCACTTACGAAGTTACCGCTGAGGATGTTAAATCTCCCCTCGCTGTCGTTCGGGATGGGTTAGTCTCTGATCTTCAAGCAACTGGAGCCGTCACTGCGACGGTTGAAGCTGTAAGTAGCTCAACAGGTGACTTTACGGTTACTCTGACTAAAGACACGACCAGTGCTGATATTGTAATTACTTCTCCTGATACGGATGAAGTAACCATAAGCTCATATGACGTGACCTCCACAGTGACGATTGATGCAACCCTCGCTGAAGGTGATGTAGTTGGGGCCGTGATTAACGGGACGACCGTTACATATACGATTACAGCTGAAGATATGCTTCTGGATGACCCAATGGTTGGAGTCCAAGAAGCTCTCATTGATTCCATTGCGGAAGACCCAACCGTTGGCGCCCTTGTCAGTGCTGCTACGGGTACGGCAGCGGGAACCATTGTTATTACATCGGCTACAGCTGGAACTAATTTTACGGTCCAATCTTCTGATGCTGCTGAAGCAACTGTTTCGACAACAACAATCACGACTGTTTCTGTTGATAATTTTTTAGAGGCTCTTGATTCCGTTGGAGTAACGATTGAAGGTACCACGGTTACCTATACAGTCCAAGCTGATGACCTTCTCAGCTCATTAGAGAAAGTTCGTAGTAGTCTTATTGATGCAATTAATAGTGACACTGATATTAATGGTGATGTTACGGCTGCAAATGGGGAAAACCCAGACCAAATTGCTTTGACCGCAGATAATGCAGGAACGCCTGTTACGATTGTTTCAAATGATGATGCCACTCTTACTGATGGCCAGGGCGCTACTTATAATCTACAGCTTGCTGCTGCGGCCCAAGCTACCGCTAAAACCAACGCAGACGGTGCTGCCAGTGATGTATTAGCAGCCAGAAGCGTTCTCGCTGATGCCTTGGTAACAAGATATATTGAAACAGCTAAGGCTGAGGCTTATGCCGATGCCTTGATTTTGGCAACAGATGCTCTTGCTGATGCCAATGCTCTCGTTACAACAGCGACAGCTAATGTCACAACGGCAACACAAGCCGTCACAGATGCGACGACTGACGAAGAGGCATCTGCTGCAAATCAAGGTTTAGCAAATGCTCAAGCTGAACTAACTTTTGCTAATCAAGTTAAAGCGTTGTTCCAGGGTGCTTATGATAAAGCTGTTACCAATAATACTGACGCAATCGCTGCTAAAGGAGCCGCAGAAACAGCTGTAACCAATGCTCAAGCTGAAGTCGATGATTTTAATGATATTTATCAGGGTAAGCTTACTTCTTACTTAGAAAAAACCACTGAACTCTCTGACGCTCAATCCGAAATGGCTTCGGCAAAAGGTGCCCTGGAAATTGCTCAAGCAGCAGCAGAAGCCCAATATCAAGCCACCCTTGAGGTTGAGGTTGAGGCTGTTCAGGATTTGATGGCGCTGGTCAAAGCGGCAGCGGCTGAGGCTGCGGCAAACGCTGAATTGGCAAAAGCAGAAGCGACGACGGATAATCCTGAACCAAATAAGCACACGGCTCAAGAAGCTGAAGACGCCGCTTACAAAAGTTATCAAGAAGCTCAAGAAGCATTCGATCAAATTGCCGCTGTGGTTCGTGCCAATGAAGGTGATACCGACGACAATGGTGCTTCTGTTGTTTCAACGGCAAGCGGAACCAGAGGCGGAAGTACTGAAGCTACTGTAACCCTCAGTGGTACCATTGAAGTTGGTGATGTTTATACCCTGACTGTTTTCGCTAAAGATGACACCAGCACGGAAGCAACCGCAACACACACGATTGCTAATACGGGTGAGACACTGATTACAATTGCTCAAGCTCTTGCCGGCCAAATAAATGGTGCAGCGAGTGTAAACACTCTGGTAACAGCTGCAGTTGACGGAACAACGGGTGTCATAACAATTACAGCAGATACTGTTGGCGTTGACGGTGATTTTGCATTCTCTATTCGGGCAGATGGTACTAATAAAGAGGGTACTATACCTGATGCCAACGATTTAGAAGGTGGTTATTTTGATGTTGTTTTCCGGACAACAGATACCGTTGCGACGGATGATCCTGTAGATTTTGCTAGCACGAGCCAAGCGGCAATTGCTTTACGTGCTTCGCTTTTAGATTCTGCAAAATCAACTTATGACCTTGCTGCTGAATATCTAACAGCGGCTGAATCTTCATATAATTTGGCAGTTGCGGCTTCAGATGTTGCTGACCTGATTAACCCAACCCCAAGTTCTCCTGAAGAAGCATTCGCAGCTTTGGAAGCCAAACAAGCCGCTGCTAAGGAAGCTGATGAAGCGGCTAAAGCGCAAGCTGAAGCAGAAGCTGCTGCAAAACTTCTTGCGACTCAAAAGGCCGCTGAAAAAGCAGCAGCACAAGCGAAAGCGGCTGAAGCTGCATCATCGAAAGCGGATGCCGCTGAAGCACAACAAGTTCTTGCAGAAGCTCAAGTTGCTATAGCTAAGACTTATGCAGATTTAGCGGCTGCTGCTGAAGCTGTCGCTACACAAGCTGAGATAGATGATGACTTTATAACTGCTTCTGCTAAAGCAGCTGAAGCTTCTGCTTATGCTGCTTTAGCTCGTGTTGCTGCTGATACGGCAACTGCGGCTGCAAGTGAAGCAAAAACATTAGCTGATGCTGCTACGGCTGATGCTGATGGCATGGGCGGTACTGCTGCAACTCAAGCTGAACGTGCAGCCACGGCTTCTGGTAAAGCCGCTGTTGCTTCCGGTAAGGTTGAAAGTTCTGCGACTGTGGCAGAAGCATCAGCAGTCGATGCTAAAGCTGCAGCTGATTTGCAAGAAGCTGAAGATAGCGCGGCTCAATTGGCAGAAGACGCCGCTGCTGCGGCAAAAGCTGCTGCAGCAGAAGCCGCGAAAGCAGCTACTGATGCTGCTGAACAAGCTGAATTAGATAGAGTAGCAGAACAAGAGGCTGCCCTTGAGTTAGTTACGGGGCTAGCAACAAAAGCGGCAGATAAAGCAACTGATGCTGAAGACTTTGCGGTTATCGCTTTGCAGGCTGCAAAAGATGTTAATACGACTAAAGCTGAACAATATGCTGAATTTGCCAGAATTGCTGCTGCAGAAGCAGAAGCCGCTGCCGATGCTGCGGCTGAAGCCGCAACTGGTAAAGGTTCTGCTGCTCTGGCAAAAGCTAATGAAGCTGTGGCTTCTTCTAAAGCTGCTCAAACCAGTGCAGGTACAGCAGATGCTGCCAGTGAACTGGCTTCGGGTTATCAAGAAGCTGCGGATGCGTGGACCGATGGATCATCTTCCTCAGATCGTTTTGATGCCCAAAAAGCTGCGGCAACCGCTGCTGCTGCTGCTTCTGCAGCGGCTAGCTCTGCTAGATCGGCTTCTGATGCCTATGCTCAAGCAGTATCTGATGCGGTACAACCCAATATTGATTTAGCAACAGCCAATGCTGTAGTGACAGCTAGGCAAACTTCTTTAGCTGAAGTTCAAGCAAAACGTACTGCTGCAGATGATGGCGATAACGCTAATGATACGGCAATTGAGCTTGTTTGGGATAACGCCGTTACCCAAGCACAAACAGCTCTAACTAAAGCACAAACGGCTGCTCAAACATCCCTTGATGCGGCAACTGCGGCGAACAATGCTGTTACGGTTGCTAAAGGACAAGTTCAGGCTTCGGCTCAAGCTTCTGCTTCTGCCTCAAAAGTTGCTGCTGATGCTGCGGCAAAATCCGGTTTTGCTGTTGCTTATGAAATTGGGGCGCAACAAGTTGCTCAAGCCATTGCAGATGTTGCTGTGCAAGATATTGTTGATGCTGTTGAAGCTGCTCTTACAGAAGCAGAAGCACAGGCCGCAATTGCCGCAACAAAAGCTGCTGAGGCAAAAGCCGCTGTAGATACTGAAGACCCAAATGCGGCTGCAATTACAGAGGCCGCAAAAATTGCTGCTGGTGTGGCAGAAGACGCTGCTGAACTTGCATTCTATAAAGCTGCAGAAAATCTTGGACTGACGATTGACTCTCAAACAACAGCAGCTGATTGGATCGCAAACGTCAATGTAGATGCCCAAGATATTATTAATGCCATTCAAACCGCTGCTAATACAGCTAAGGCTTCAGATGATCGCCCAACAGGGGATGGTATTGTTGAGCCGCCAGCAAGCTTAATCGCTGCTCAAAATGCAGCTGATGCAGCACAAGATGCGGCTGTTCTTTCTGCTGTTACGGCTATTGAATCTGCTGAACAAGCACTAAACTCTGCTGTTGCTAGTCTTGATTTGGCGACAAAACAAGATGCAATCGCTGATGCGTTTAATGCAAGCTTAGCCGTTAAAACAGCAGCAATTCTTGCCGCTGCGAATTCTGAGTTAGATGGGGTTAAGCAAGAAACGTCAGCTGCTGCTAAGCAGGCAGAAAAAGCTTATAATGAAGTGCTCTCTGCACAAAAAGCAGCAAATGCGCGTGCAGATGATGTCGATGCCATTCTTGAAGCTGAAACGGATGCTCTGGCTGCGAGGACGACGACTTTAAATGCACAAACTCAAACCGGATTGAGCCTCAGCCAAGCTCAAAATGCTGAAACCACCGCTACAACCAAAGCAGCTGCTGCTCAATTAGCTTATGATAACGCTCTAGCCGCAGGGGGCAATACAATTGATCCCGAAGCTTTTGCTGCCTTAAAACAAGCTAATGACCAGGCGCAAAGTGCACTCTCTAATGCCCAAGACGCTGTTGCTGAAGTTCAAGCCTCACTTGAGTCTGTGAATACTGCAGCTACCGATGCTTCTACCGCATATGATAATGTCCAGGCAGCACTTGAGAAAGTTGCGACTTCAGGTGGGAATTATGTTGCTAAAACGACTGAGTCCACTGTTAATTCTTATGTTTCTGGCACTGAAAGTGACAAAGATGACGCTGCAACTGCAAATACCAATGCTGCAGCCGTTAACCCTGACAATACACAGCTTGCCCAAGTACAAGCTGCAATCACAGAGGTTGAAGGTTATCTAACTACAGCAAGAGGCGAAGCTACAACTGCTGCCGCCAATGCTGCTGCTGCAAAAACGAGCCTCGGCTTGGCTGTTGTGGTTGATGATGGTAGTGGAGTTACGACGTCATTGTCAGAATTGCGTTCAGACGCACAAAAAGCTGCAGATGCGGCTCAATCAGCTGCAGCAACGGCTGCGGGTGTGGCCCAGGTAGATACTATTACTATTTCTGGAACCGTTGAAAATGGGGATGTTTATTCCGTTACGATTGGTGACTTTACTCTCACATACACCGTATCGCACACAGTAGATACCAGCACCGATAATGACATAGGTGATATCCGTGACGGGTTGTTAGGTTCGCTGAATTCTCATGCAGATATCAATAAGCTAATCATTGCGACTGCTGGTGACGCAGATGGACAAATTGTTGTAACAGCTCTTCACGAAGGTATTCCCTTTACCTCTGAGGCCAGTGCCCAAAATGTAGCAGGTGGAACAGACGATAACGATGCAGTAATCGCGACAACAGTTGCTAGTTCCGTATCAGCTACTGATATTGCACAAGTTGATAAAGTAACCCTGTCAGGCAATATTGAAACTAATGATCGCTATAGTATTACCGTCGATGATATCACTGTAGACTATACAGTTCTTGCTGAAGATATTGTGGCTGGTGATAACGATGCCAGCTTGGTCAATGTCCGCGCAAAAGTAGTTGCTCTTGTAAATGATCATGCCCAGATTAGCGCTATTGTACAAGCAGCTACAGGTGCTGCTGCGGGTGAGATAACTCTGTCGGCTTTAAATGCGGGTGTTGCCTTTGAATCAAGTGCAGCCGGAGCCAACCATGACGGCGCTTTAAATGATAATATTGCGACTTCCACGACTTCAGTAGCTAACCTTAAAGGTGCTGATGATATCGCAGCTGCGGCTACGCAGGATGCAATTGATCAGGCAGCTATTGTCGATACAAAAACGGATGCGGCACTTACAGCATCGCAAACTGTTACAGCATCTATTCAAGCCAAGAACGCTGCCGATGCTGCAGAAACGGCCGCTGATACGGCCGATGCGCAAGCAATTATTGCCAACCAAAAAGCAGTTGATGCCTCCGTTTGGGCGGCAACGGCGAAAGCTTCTGCCGATGCTGTCCTAGATACAAATATTGACTTAATTGATGCCCTTGAGGCGACGGCACAAGTGACTAATGTTGTTCTGGAAGGGGATAGCGTTGAAACTGGTGATGCTTACACCGTTACTGTTGAAGGTGTTGTATTTAAAGTAGAAGCCGCTGGTAGCAATGAGTTTACGGTGACCGTTGGCGGAACGGGTGTCGGAAACCTCGCAGGTGCAAATACCCTTGAAGGTGCCGTTGGGTTATTGGTTTCATTAATTAACGATAATGCTTATGGCGTTGATGGTGTTGTGACTGCATCAACTGATCCCGATAACACTGAAGTTTTAGTTATTACAGGTGATGCAACAGGTGATGACTTTACAGTCACAGCCTCAGCAGCGAATGGCGGGGCAGATAATACGAATGCAGTTTCTGTTAATGCTGTTGTCAATGCGGTTTCAGGAACCAAACAGGTTGATACCATAGCCCTGACAGGTGATTTGGACAATGGGGATATTATTACTGTCACCATTGATAATGTTGATTTTGTCTACAACCCTGGTGCGGCTGCTACTTTGGCTGATGCTGTTACATATTTCGTCAATAACATTACTGGTGCCGTTGCCTCTGCGGGAGGGGCTGGAGAGATCATCCTGACCGCAACAAAGGCAGGTACAGGATTTGATGCGACTGTGGCGGTTGCCAATGTTGCGGGTGGTGCGGTTGCCAATACAGCTGCTATTGAGACAACTACAGATAATGTAACCGCAGCAAAACAAGCCTCGATTAATGCACAAGCCGCAAGTGCGGATGCTACAACAGCAGCTTCTACGGCTGCAACTGAAAAAGGTAATGCGGATACAGCCGTTGGAAATGCATTAACGGCTACCCAACTGCCAAATGCTGGTACAGTTGCTCAAGGTTTCTATGAAGATGCGCAAGCATCAGCCACCGTTGCTACTGCCGCAAATACGGCTGCAAGCCGTGATGCAACCGCAGCAGCAACTTCTGCAAGTAACGCAGTCGCTCAAGCAAATCTTGCTGAATCTTCGGGTACTGCTCAAGAACAATTCATAATTGATGCTTTGAAAGCTGCCATTATTTCTGCTGATGGTGATGCTGACGCGGCAGCTGCTTCAACAGAAGCATACCTGACAGAAGCTACTGACGCAGCTTTGGATACAGCTGCTTATGCACAAAACGTAATGACTGAAGGTAAGCAAGCTCTTACTACGGCATTACAACAATTCGATAGTAATGAGCCGTATCATCCATATGAAGATAGTACTCATGACTTTTACGATACCAATTTCAAAATTAATTTACAGGCTGTTAAAGACGAGTTTCAGACAGCTGAAGGGATCATTTCTACAGCTATAGGCAATGAAGATACAAATGCGGGTACTCAGGCCGCAAATGCCATGGCAGATGTCACAGCTGATATCAATGCATTGCTCGCTGTCTCACGACAAGAAATGACCGTTACCCTTGATGACTCTATTTCTTTAAACGATGTTTTCCAAATTACGATTAGTAGTGATGCTAGCCCAACAAGCTATACAGTTCAGGCAGCTGATATCGTTGCCGGTGATACACAGGCAACCTTGGAGAACGTTCGTAATAAGCTGATTGATGCAATCAACGGCGATACCGATGCTGACGATCATGTTGTCGCCGCATCTGGTGTGGAAGACGGAGCGATTGTTCTAACTGCAGCTGCTGGAAATATTGATTTCACTGCAACTGTCTCAGCTAATATGGCGACGCAGGAAACTGGTATTGAATTCCTGCTAAACGGCTTCCTAGCAAGTATTACGCAGGCAAGTAATACGGCGACCGAAGTTCAAAACCAAGTTACGACTGTCGATGGTGCAAACACCATTGCTCAAGCAAAAGCAGCCTTAATAACCTCTGATGCTGCTACTCTTGATGCTATGACGAAAAGTGCCCTGCAGGATTACCTTGATGGTGTAGGCGTTAACCCTGGGGCGTCAGAAAATGCTGCTCTTGCTCAAGCTCAGGAAACAATTGCAGAAGCTGCTGCTGAGTTTGCTCAAGGTCAATTGATCACGGCAGAACAATCTGTCGGTCAGGCCGTTGCTGCTCGGGTTGAGTACGAAAACTATTTAGTTAAAGCTGTTCAACAAGCAGCATTGAAAGCCGCTGAAGAAGCTGCTGACGCTGTTCCTGATTTGGTTGATGATGTTGTTGATGAGAATTCAGCCAATAGCTTTGATCCCGCCAATGTCACAGCGGGGCAAGCTCCTACCGAAGATACTGCTATTATTATCAATGTCTTAGGCAATGATAAGAACACTGGTGGAGACCTTCTGACTAGCGCTAATACCCTTCCATCTATCTCTTCCGTTGGTGCTGCCGTAAATGGCGGTTCAGTAAGTATTGTTGCGCAAGTCGATATGATTTCTATGGTCCCTGTTAATGTGGGCGATGTTTATACGATCTCAATCAAAGACGCATCTGGCACTACTCATACCATTACTTATGAAGTTGTTGTGGGAGACACACATGCTGGTTCAGTAGCTGATAAAATTGCTGCCCAAATAGCCAACTCGACGATGAGTGATGTAGTTACGGTAACGGCGGATAATGATAGTAGAACTGCAAGCGTGACCCTGACATCTTCTACAGCAGGTGACCCAATCACTGTTACGGCGACAAATACAGGGGTGGCTCCAACTCTCGAACATACTCAGCCTAACGGGTATATCCTTTATACGCCGAGCAAAGATTATAACGGTGAAGATACCTTCAATTATACCGTTAGTAATAACCTCACCCCGCCAAGTTTTGATGCGGCAACTGTAACGGTTGATATTGCAGCCGTTAATGATGCACCTATCGCTTTGAGTGATTATGTAACAACTGCGCATGATGATGCGTCAGCTACAGGTAATCTTCTTACCAATGATACAGATGTTGACACTGGTGACACTAAAACGATTACTAAAATTAATGGTTCCGCCGTTTCATTCGATGTTGCGATTGACTTGGATGGTGCAGGGGCAGGGAAGGCTACCATTACTGTTAAGAGTGATGGTACGTTTACCTATGATCCAAATGGGGATCACTCAAATTTGGCTGTTGGAGAGACAGCTCTTGAAACGATCAGTTATGAAATTGAAGATGCTGCCGGGTCGACCTCTACAGCTAATATCAATGTGACCATAACTGGTAGCAATGATGCGCCGATTGCTCAAACAGCTATTGTTGGTGCTGCCGCCGATCAAGTGGATTTAGTTACCTTCTCAGGGCCGGTGGCCGTTGACGATGTCTTCAGCATTACGATTGATGACATAACGGTTAGCCACACTGCAACAACAACAGATATTGCTGATGTTATTTCTGCCTTAGTTTCTGACCTTAATGGAAATGGCACTATTACTTCGCAGTTAACGGCTGCACCAAGCACCTTGGATGGCCAAGCTGTAGCGGGTCAAATTTCCTTAAGTGCAAAAACGTCTCAGAGCTTCCAAGCAGAAGCTTCCCAAGATAATGGTGCAACAGCTGTTGTTACCGCTTTGATCTCTGGAAATGAAGATACTGCTATCTCTGGTAGCCTTGTTGCGAGTGACCAAGATACGGGTGAAACTGCGACCCTAGATTATTCTGTAGCCGCTGGCGGGCAAGCGCTTAATGGTACCGTCGTAATTAATAGTAATGGTACTTACACCTACACACCTGATGCTGATTTTGATGGGGTGGATCAGTTCACTTACCGTGTTGAAGACGTCAATGGAGCTTTTGATACCCGTACAGTTACGATTGATCTTGCTGATGTTAATGATGCGCCGACAGTAAATGAAGATGGTGTCATTGATACTGCTTCAATAACGGGTGACCAAACTGCCATTATTCGTCCTCTTACGAACGATATAGACGTTGAAGGCGATGCAATTTCTATTAGTAATGTCCAGATTGTTGATCAAAATGGTAACCCGATTACGGGTTACGGTACGGTTACAGTTAAGCCGCAGTTGAATACAGTTATTCTTAAAGCCCCAGCGACTGACGAGACCTTTAGTGACTTATATACGGTTGGTGAATCGGTCTCGATTACCGTAAACGGGACAAATGTAAGCCATATAATTACTGCTGATGATCTTTCTATCTCAGATTTAGCTTATGAACTTGTTACCTTGGTAAATGCATCTGCAGAAGGTGGTAATGTAACAGCTTCGCAAGGTTCTGCCGGACAAGTTTTGATTACAGCTGATGTTGTGGGGACGCCATTCACTGCGAGTGTAACAGCGACAGATACGACATTAATTAGTGTAAAAACTTCAGTCGCAAATGCCAGCACCCTTGCTTACGTTCCAAACCCAATTGCCATTCAAGCAATTGCCCGTGGCGATGTAGAAATTGAATATATCAAGTATACAGTTACTGATGGAACCGCTGATAGTTATGGTACCATCTCTGTAAATGTGACAGGTATCAATTCTGCACCAGTTACCAATTCTGATAGTATCACAGTTGATGAAGGCGCTTCCTTAGATATCAATCTTTTAGCCAACGATGGGGTCGATGGAGTTGTTGATTCTGATGGAGATGCCATGCGTTTGGTTACGGTGTCTCAAGGAAGTAAAGGTGACGTTACCTTAAATCCAGATGGAACCATTACTTATACACCTCGGAATACCGATACCAATATTCTGGCCGTGGGTGAAAGTACCACAGATAGCTTTACCTATTCTGTTACAGATGACCATGGTGGCTTGGTTGAAGAAACAGTCAGTGTAACCATAAACGGCACAAATGATGGTCCAGAAGCTGTTGCCGACCATAACTCTGCTCGAGGTTCCAAAGCTTTGGTGGTTAGTGCCACTGATGGTTTGTTAGCCAACGACTTTGACCTAGATAACGGTGCTGTTCTTACCGTTACAAAAGCTGGCGATACATCACTAACTGGTGGTGTTGTAACGATTACAAGTACTCTTGGGGCAGAAGTTGTTATCAATTCTGATGGTAGCTATACCTATGACGCTTCTGGCGCAGCTAACCTTAATAATCTCATAGCTGGTGAAACGGCTTCAGATAGTTTTACTTATACAGTTTCAGATCAATATGATGCTAAAGCATCAGCAACTGTTACTATTACAGTAACTGGTAACACGATCCTTGTATCAGGCATCCAAACGGTCTTCTTACAAGCCAACTCTGATGATTATATCTTCGGCTCAACGGGTGACGATACGATTACCTTCTCAGGTGCCGCGGAAAGCGGAGATGCATTCGTTGGTGGCGAGGGTAACGATGTATTGCACCTTGATGATACGGGTAACACAATAACAGTTTCTGAGGCAGAAATTGTTAATGGTGGTAATGGCGTAGATATTATTGGTGCCGAAGGTTACACAGCGCAAACCATTTACGGTGAGGATGGGGATGACACTCTTATTAGCTCTGAAGGCCAACACTATCTGGTTGGCGGAACTGGCAATGATGCACTTACTGCCCAAGCTGGTGCTTCAGCTATTGCTGATTATAGAGAAACCAGTGAAGGTGTGGCAGCATCAGCAGGAATTACTGTAACTTCAAATACTTCGGTAAATGGAGCGCAAACTGGTACTGACACCCTCACAAATATCGAACGAATCATAGGTACCAACGAAGTTGATAGCTTTACTGGCGACGGTTCTACATTTATTGCCTTCGAAGGTTTAGGGGGGAATGATAGCTTTACTGGTGTTGTCGATAATGGCGGCACAGCAAATATAAATGAGTTTGCGAATACCTGGGTTTCATATGAATTATCTTCTTCCTTTGTCACCGTTACTTTAGGGGCCTCAGGTAGTGCAAGTGGTACAGATATTGGTACGGACGCTTTGTATAATATCGGTGGTGTCACGGGCTCTGCACATGGTGATATTTTAACGGGTAGTGCCGCTGACGAAACCTTTGAAGGTATGGCAGGTAATGACACCATTGATGGTGGTAGCGGGACAAACGATACCGTTACTTATGAGTTTTCTAATGGTGTCGTTGTTGATTTGGATGCAGGAACAGCTATTGGGGCTAATAGTGGTTCTGACGTTCTTTCAAACATTGAAAATGTTACGGGTAGTGATGTAACTGATTCAATAACAGGTAATGCAAGTAACAATGTACTTTCAGGCTTTGGTGGTGATGATACCCTGATTGGTGGCGGTGGCGATGATACCTTACTTGGTGGAGCAGGGGATGACTTCATTGATGGTGGTGTCGGAACGGCTGATGTTGTTGATTATACAGGTTCATTTGCTGGATACCTGATTTCTTCAGATGGTGCTGGCAATCTCACAATTACAGATGTCGATACATCTGATGGTGATGATGGAACCGATACCATTACTAATGTTGAGGTGATTAACTTTGCTGATGGCAATGGTTCAGTTGTGTCAACTGATGTACAGCTAACAGGTGACGCTGGTGATAATACATTTAATGTCGGCACCTATATTTCTTCAGTAGATGGCGGGACAGGTACTGATACACTCAACCTCAGTGATATCGGTAATGTCATTAGTGTTTCCAATATCGAGATACTAAACGGTGGCCTTGGAAGTGATTTTGTTAACTATGTAACTGACCTTACAACAGGTTCGACAATTGATCTCGGCGCCGGTACTGACGCTCTTATACTTTCTGATGGCGGCAACGAGGTTTCAGTATTAAATACTGAGAGTGTAACCGGTGGAGCGGGCATCGACCTTATTACAGATGTTGGTACAACAGGCGTGCTCATCGAAGGGGGAGACGGCAATGACACCATTACTGGTGGCGTCGGCGATGACATCATTGATGGCGGAGAAGGTACGGACACGGCAATTTTCAATGGTCTTAGAGAAGATTACCAACTCGCCTTTAATGATGATGGCTCCCTAACTGTTACCGATACCAATGCGGCTGATGGTGATGAGGGTTTGGACACTCTTACCAATGTTGAAAACTTACAATTTAGTGATGGAAATTACACCGTTACCGTTGATGAAAGCGAAACACAAGTCAATACTGCAACGGGTGGGAGCCAAACTAATCCAGTAGTTACAGTCCTTAGTACTGGTAATTATATAATTGCGTATGGCTCTGATGCGACGAATGTATCTGATGTCTACGGCCAAATGTTCACGGCTGACGGAGAACCCATTGGTGCTGAATTCCAACTCAACACGACGCTGACAGACAATCAACATACCCATCTGCAAAACTTCGTTGCCCTGGACAACGGCGGTTTCATGGCAACTTGGAATTCACAAGCACAAGATGGAAGCGGTTGGGGAATTGCTGGGCGTTTCTATGATGCCGACGGTACCCCGCTTGGAGATGACTTTGTTGTCAACAGCTCAACAACAGGCAGTCAAGACCAGCCTTCATCTACGCAGCTCGTCAATGGCGATATTATCGTCACTTGGCAAGACGCTAGTGGTGCTGTTGATACCTCAGGGACTGGTATCAAGGCGCAACGTTTCGACGGAGACACTGGTGCTAAAATTGGTGGGGAATTCCTTATCAATGACGTCATCAATTCTTCTCAAGATCAACCTGAAATTACAGCCCTTAATAATGGTGGATTTGCTGTAACTTTCTCTGATGATAGTGGTCGTGATGGTAATGGATATGCAGTATTTTTACGTATCTTTGCTGAAGATGGTACCCCAGCAACAAGTGATATTCAGGTAAATACGATCAATACAGGAAGTCAGTACTACTCTGATATTACGACCCTAGCTGGTGGAAATTTTGTCGTCAGCTGGGTTGCTGATAATGTTGATGGCGTTGGTCCTGGAATTGCCGCGCAAATATTTACTCAAGCAGGCGTCAAAGTTGGAGGTGAATTCCAGGTAAATACTACAGCTGCAGGTAGTCAAAATGCTGTTCGACTAGAAGCGCTTGCTGATGGTGGGTTTATTGCTGCTTGGGAATCTGACCAAACAGGCTCATTTGAAGTTTATACCCAGCGGTATGATGCCAATGGTAATGCTGTTGGAGTTGAAACTCAGGTAAATACTGTAACAAGCGGTACTGAGTTTCGCCCATCTGTCTCGGCTACGGCCGATGGTGGCTATGTCATTAGTTGGCATTCTGATTCGTCTGGTACTTATGATGTCTATTCACAGCGTTATGATGCTGCAGGTAAAGTTATTGGCAAAACAACACTAACGAGCACCACTGGTGACGATGATATTAACCTCGACGGGCCTGCAAACAACCTACTGATTGATGGTGATACGGGTACTGATGTCGTTACATTAGATAGCGAGACTAGCGATGCTAGCAAGTTTGCTGTTGAAGATGTTGAGACTTTGATTGGTGGTGATGGTGATGAACATGTTGCTGTTAAAAACACCATATCTAGCACAATTAGTGTTGACCTCGGCGCTGGCACCGATTCCTTGAAGCTCTCTGATGTGGGTATTACTGCGAACGTTGAGAATGTTGAGAATGTTATCGGTGGTGCCGGTGGTGATACAATTTCCCATAGTGGAACAGCCGATATCAATATTGATGGTGGTGATGGTGGTGACCTTATTTACGGTGCTGCTGGTAATGACACCATCCTAGGTGGTGAGGGTGACGATACGATAGAATCAGCCCATGGTAACGATCTTGTCGATGGCGGCATGGGTAATGACATTATCAATGCAAGTTACGGTGATGATGATGTTATCGGTGGTGAAGGTAACGATACCATAGATGGTGGCGCCGGTAATGATACCTTAGATGGCAGTGCTGGTGATGATACCTTAACCGGCGGTGAAGGTAACGATACTATTGACGGTGGAGAAGGAGACGATATCGCCATATTCAATGGTAATCTTGCGGAATATACGGTTGAGGTTGTTGATGGTGCTCTTAAGGTAACAGATAATAATGCTGTAGCCGATGGTAATGATGGAGTTGATATCCTTCAAGGCATTGAAACGCTTCAGTTTAAAGATGGTTCACTATCTTTTGACGGCAGCCTTAATGCATCTGGGCAAACTTTTGAGGAGTTCCAGGTTAATTCGACATCTGCTGGTGATCAACTCGCACAATCTGTTGCGTCCCTCTCTGATGGCGGCTTTGTCGTCACTTGGTATGCGGAACAAGCAGGTGAGGCTGATGGTGGCGTCTTCGCTCAACAATATAATGCTGCTGGTTCCGCCGTTGCAACAGAATTCCGGGTTAACAATGATACGGCAGGAGGGCAGGGCAGTCCAACAGTAACAGGGCTTGCAGGTGGCGGGTATGTGGTTTCATGGGTTGATAGCTCAGGGGCTTACCCAAACCTTATGGCACAACAATACGCTGCCAATGGAACTGAAGTCGGTGGTGAAATTACGGTCGTTACAGGAACAGTTGCTGACCTGGTTACTTATCCAGAGACCGTTGGCCTTGAAGATGGTGGTTTTGTTGTTGCTTGGAGCAATAGCTATGATAGCACGATCCAGTCACAACGCTTCAATCCAGATGGTACAACAACAGGTTGGAGCCAACAGCAAGCAAACCCAACCTTAACTCCAGACATGACGGCAGATGATCATGGGAAGATTACCGCCCTTGATGATGGGGGCTATATTATTGCCTTCAAGAGTGGATCAGCCATTTATGGACAACGTTACGATTCCACGAACACGGTAACATCAACTGAAGTTTCCCTTGTTCCTAGTGGAGCTTGGGCAGATATTGATGCTCTTCCAGATGGCGGGTTTGTTGTTTCATATTCGTACTTTACAGGAAGTAACCAGCGACAAGATGCCATGACATTTGATTCTTCAAATGTCAGTACAGGTACTCATATGGTTGGTGATGCGATAGCCCATGAAAAAGACTCGTCAGTAACAGGGCTTGCAGATGGCGGTTTTGTTGTAACTTGGAATAGCTATGAACAATCCGCTACGAGTGGAATTTCAGCTCGGATTTATGATTCTTCTGGAACTGCGACTGGACCAGAATTCTTTGTAAACACTGGAGCAACAGGTAACCAAACTCTTCCACAAGTCACTTCACTTGCCGATGGCGGTTTCATTGTTACTTGGCACTCCGCTGGTCAAGATGGTGATCAAGGTGGCATTTACGCTCAGCGCTATACGGCTGATGGTGGCGTGCATGATGCCCTTACCTTAGCTGGTGATGGAACGGATAACGTTCTCAATGTGGGTGACGGGTTCCACGTAATTGATGGTGGTAGTGGTAATGATACGCTCAATTTAGACAATGATGGTAATGATGTTCTCTTAAGAAGTATCGAAACCCTCAATGCTGGAACAGGTGATGATATCGTCGAGTTTGGTGATGGTCTGACAGGGGCAAACATTGATCTTGGTGCGGGCACAGATACTCTGGTTTTGAGTGATACAGCAAGCATAGTTGCAGTCTCTAACGTTGAAAATGTTGAAGGTGGTCAAGGTAGTGATACGATTTTAGCTACAGGTTCGACTGCTGCAAATATTGATGGTGGTGAAGGTGATGATTCGATTATCGGAGGCGCAGGGGATGATCAACTCTTCGGAGGCGCAGGTACTTTTGATGATTATATAGTCGGTGGTCTTGGTGATGATAACATTGATGGCGGTGCTGGTAATGATACAGCGGCCTTCTCAGGTAATTTAGCCGACTATACATTTGCGACAGATGGAACCTCTATTACGGTAACAGGGTCTGATGGTATTGATGTTATCAATAATGTTGAGTATCTCGAATTTAATGACGCGACAATAAGCCCATTCGTTGGCAGTGGTATTGCTGTAAATACTGAAACTTCCTCATGGCAGGATACGGCAAAAATTGCTGCTTTGACTGATGGCGGCTATGTCGTTGTTTGGGAATCTGACGACCAAGACGGCGTTGGTCACAGTGGAGTTTATGGTCAGGTCTTTAATTCAGATGGCACTGTCCGTGGTGGTGAATTTCAGGTTAATACGACGACTGTTAATTGGCAGGAAGACCCAGCTGTTGAAGCTCTTCCAAATGGTGGTTTTGTTGTTGTTTGGGAATCAGAAGGTCAAGATGCTAGCACTGAATTAACAGATGACTACAGCATTTATCTCCGTAAATTTGATGCTGATGGTACGCCAACCACGGGTGAAGTTCAGGTCAACACTCATGTTGATAAAGACCAAGAAGATGCTGATGTCGCAGTTGCTGCTGATGGTTCTTTCGTCGTTGTTTGGGAATCAATGTCTCAAGATGGTTGGGATGACGGTGTTTATGCCCAACGCTTCGCTGCTGATGGTACAAAAGCAGGTAGCGAAATAGCTGTTAATCTAACAACAAATTATGATCAAGAAAATCCATCAATCGCCTATCTGAATGATGGCAACTTTGTTGTTGTTTGGGAGTCTGATGCTAATAGCACTGGCGGAGCAGATGATGTCTTTATGCGTGTCTTTAATGGCAGCACAGGGACACCTGTTTCAACCGAGAGGCAAATTGATGCTTCGAATATGACCTATTCTCAGAATACGACTGCGGTTGTTGCTCTGCCTACAGGCGGCTATGTGGTTGCATGGGAATCTGAAGGCGTAGATGGCGAAGACAATGGTATCATGATGCAAGTCTTCAATAATAACGGGGATTCGGCTGGTGTTATTCCTACTCTCGTTAATCAATATTTTGAATACGATCAAGAAAGCGTTTCTATTGCTGCTTTTAGCAATGGCCATTTTATTATCACTTGGGAGTCTGATTACCAAGATGGTGATGGATCAGCCATCATGGCTCGTAAGTTTAACGAATTTGGGGTAAGTATTGGTGATGAATTCCAAGTTAATCTTGTTGAGACTGATGGTGATCAAGAAGATGCCACTGTTGCCGTACTCGCTGATGGTAGTTTCGTCGTTGTTTTTGATGGCTTCAATGTTGGTGGCACGAATTCTGAAATATTTAGCCACAGGTTCTCAGGTGATGGTACCCCTTACGAAGTAGGCGTTAACCTCGCAGGGAGTGCTTTGGCTGATACCCTAACATCAGGCGAAGGGGATGAAGTCCTTCTTGGGTTTGAGGGCGATGATATTATTGATGCCGGAAATGGTGATAATATTATTGATGGCGGTGCAGGTGCCGATACCCTGACAACTGGATCAGGTGAAGATATTATCTACGGTGTTGATGGTGATGACGTTATCACGTCAGGTGCTGGTGACGATGGTGTTGATGGCGGCGCTGGTAACGACATAATTAATCTGAATGATGGCAATGATGTTGCCTTCGGTGGTTCAGGTCTTGATACGATTGATGGTGGCGCTGGTGACGACTTAATTCTTGCTGAAGCAGATGACGACACTATTACAGGTGGTGCTGGCGACGATACCATTGTCGGCGGAGATGGGTCTGATACTGCAGTGTATTCAGGGGCAATGGCTGATTATACCATTTCCTATGCTGCTGGGGCCTTCGTTGTTACTGATGACTATGCACCTGATGGTGATGATGGAACAGATATCCTCTTTGACGTTGAAACGGCTAGCTTCTCTGATGGTGATTTAACACTTGTTGAAGATACCCAAAGTGAGGAGGCTTACAGGTTTGATTCTGGTGGTGACGGGACAATTACCGTTGCCAGCAATGCAGACTTAGAAGCTGGGACCTTTACTATTGAAGCTTGGATTAAACCAGATGGTACCCAAACTCAACATGCCGCCGTCTTCTCGAAAATGACAAACCCAGCCCATGGTTTTCAACTTCTGTTTGATGTAGAAGGTGACAACTTACGCATGGTAATTGGGGACGGGTCTACTCAACAAAACATTTATGGCTCGGTTGATGTAACCGATGGTGAATGGCACCATGTCGCGATTAGGTACGATGGTGCCCAAATGGAATTGTATGTGGATGGTGTGCTGGATGTTTCAGCAGCCCAAGCTTCATTTTCTCAGGGTAC
The DNA here is from genome assembly GCA_026196105.1 of Rhodospirillales bacterium. GTDB lineage: Bacteria > Pseudomonadota > Alphaproteobacteria > Rhodospirillales > JAPHRK01 > JAPHRK01. The sequence goes on from JAPHRK010000041.1 coordinate 82,243, forward strand.
AGCTGATTTCGTCATGGGTAAAAACCAAATTACCTCTACGCCGATGACGGGTCTCATTGATGAAGTGCGTTATTGGGATGCCCCAAGGATGCCTGCTGATATCCTGAACAATATGAATGACCCCTTAGTAGGCAATGAGTCTAATCTTCAAGGGTATTGGCCCCTTGAAGATGGCTATGCTGATGATGTCACGGTTAATGGTAACCATGGTACTGTTAACTTAGGTGCGTTTGAAACTGGAGATACGGCCCCTATTGGTCAAGGCGCGGGAATTATTGGTGATGCCACTGCTAATACAATTAACCTTGGAATTGGTGTCAATACTGCTAATGGTATGGGTGGAAATGATGTCCTCAATGGTAATGCTGCGGATAACACCCTTTCAGGCGGCGCAGGGGATGACTTCATTGATGGTGGTGATGGCAATGATACTGTTTCCTACCATACAGATGTTAGTGGTGTAACTGTTTCTCTTACTGATACTGGGGCTCAATCAGTTTCCGCGAGTGAGGGTAGCGATACTATTGTTAATGTTGAGAACCTTGAAGGTGGCTCTGGTGTTGATACCCTGACAGGTAATGCCGGTGATAACGTCATCACAGGACTTGAAGGTGATGATATCATTGACGGTGGGGCAGGTGAGGATACGGCCCGTTATCTAGGCAATATGGCTGATTATGAAATTGGTTTTAATGCCAACAGCGTGACGGTTACGGATACAAATGCCAGTGACGATGATGATGGAACTGATACCCTTATTAACATTGAAAACCTCGAATTTGCTGACGGTAAAATAAATCTGAGTGCTGGTGAGATTTACTCAGAAACTCTTGTCAATACCACGGTCGCAGGCAACCAAGATGCGGCAATGATTGTTACGCTTAATGATATCGGTGATGTGGGCAATGTTCATAACGGTGACACAGTTGTTGTTTATCGCTCGGGTGCCAATGTCCTTATGCAACGTTATGATGCCACAGGAGAGCCTTTAGGTGTCGAAACCACAATTACATCGTCTCATGCCTCTGGGCAGACACTTACAGTTGAAGCCTTGGCGAATGGTAAATTTGCCGTAGCCTGGAATGAAAATGATACCGATGGTCAGGGCATCCAGTTCAGAGTTTACAATGAAGATGGAACCTCATTCTTTGGGCCCTCAAGTCTTACAGAGTTTGACACTGGAAATCAGGCCTGGGTCGATATGGCTGCGACCTCCGATGGTGGCTTTGTCGCCACTTGGGGCGACGATGTGAATGGCTGGGATACGACGGGCATTAAAGTAAGTGATGCTGGTGTTATTGGTAATGAGTTTGTTGTTCAAGGTGAAGATGGAGCAGACCAGCAAGGGGCTTCGAAAGTTGCTGAGTTGAGCAATGGCAACATTGTCGTTGCATATGACCAAAACCCAATTAGTGCGGCAAATACACCGTACTTCAAAATAATCACAGATACTGGAACTGAAGTTGCTGCTCCTGAGTTGGTAAGTAGTTCAGGCCAAACTTATAACATCATCGGCGATGTTCAAGCATTCTCAAACGGTGGTTTTGCCGTTGTTTGGAGTTCTGGTGGAGCTGCATCTGCAGGCGATGGTGTATATATACGTCGTTTTGATAATGATGGAACACCACGAGATGCTGCTGACATTTCGATCCCGGATGGTGCTACCGATTTACATCCTAAAATTACTGAACTTAATGACGGCAGCTATGTCGTCTCCTGGACATCTGACAATAATATCAAAGCACAAATATTTGACGCTTCAGGTATGATGCAGGGGGCGCCTATTCAAGTCGATGATTATGGAGGAACTGTCGGTTTCTCTGATGTCACGTCAATGTCAGATGGTGGCTTTACGGTTATTTGGCGATCAGAAACCCAAGATTCTGATCAAGGCGGCATCTATTCACAACGCTTCACGGCAGAGGGCGAGAAGTATATCCCTGCTGTTGTGACGGGCAGTGAACATGATGATGTTCTGACAGCCAGCAGTGATAAAATTATCCTCGAAGGTATGGATGGTGACGATACCCTTAATGCCAGTGACCTTGGTAACACTCTTGAGGGTGGGGAAGGTGACGACGTTCTCAATGGTGCTATTGGTTCTGATGAACTTATTGGTGGTGCAGGCAATGATAGTCTTTATGCGGGCTCTAATGATGACCGTCTCATTGGTGGCGAAGGAAGTGATTCACTTGATGGCGGTTTAGGAACCGATACCGTAGATTACACTGATGGTTTTGGCGTTACTGTTGATCTTCAAGCTGGTACTGCAGAAGATAGCTTTGGCGGTACTGATACGCTTACTGATATTGAAAACATTATTGGCAGTAATAACGATCAGGAAAGTGACATTCTGAAGGGTGATACCAACATGAATGTCATCCTAGGCCTTGATGGTGATGATGAAATCATGGGCCGGGGAGGTAACGATACCTTGGACGGTGGTGATGGCTTCGATGTTGCTCTGTATTATGAATCTGGATCGTCTGTTACCGTAGACTTGAATATGGGTACAACATCTGGTGGCGACGGTACGGATACCCTTATCAGTATCGAAGGTGTGGTAGGTTCAATTCATAATGATACCTTAACTGGTGATGACGGTGATAACTTCTTCAAAGGTAAAGCTGGAGCTGACACTATTGCTGGTGGTGAAGGCTTTGATACCATTTCTTATGATAGCGCTTCAGCTGCTGTAACCGTTAACCTCGCTACAGGTACGGCAAGTGGCGGTGACGGTGTTGATACGATCTCAGGTATTGAAAGAGTTCGCGGGTCTGAACATGGCGACACCTTAACAGGCAGTGATAATCCCAAATTTGACTTGGAAGTTTTCCAAGGCCTTGATGGGGCAGATACTATTACTGGTGGCGGTGGCTATGATGAAGCTGACTATTCTCGTGATGCAAAATATACGTCTGGAGATAATGCCGTCACAGTAACTTTGTCAAATTTAAGCACAGGTTACGGAACAGCAATCGACGGGTTTGGTAGTACAGACCTCCTATACGATATCGAGTTTGTTCGTGGTACAGAATTCGATGACACCTTTATTGGGGGTGATAGCACTGAATTCCAAAACTATCGTGGTCTAGGTGGTGACGATAGCATTACTGGTGGTGTTGGTTTCGACCAAATTGACTTCTCAATAGATGGCTCTGACGATGATGTAACGGGTGTGACCGTTGATCTGGCTGCAGGGACGGCGACTGGTTCTCAAAGCGGCAACGATACCTTCACAGGTGTTGAAGGCGTTCGTGGTTCCATGTTCAACGATACGATCACTGGTTCTAGTTCTGGCGGTGAAAACTTCCGTGGCCTAGCTGGTGATGACGTAATCAACGGTGGTGGTGGAACCGACCAAGTAGATTACTCTCATGATGAGCTATTTGGTGGTGAAAAAGGTATCACAGTCGATCTGTCTACGAATACGGCGACGGATGGCTTTGGTGATACTGATACGATTATTGCCATTGATAAAGTTAAGGGCACGTCCTTTGAAGACACCATCACTGGTGATAGCGATGACAACTATCTCCTCGGTGAAGGCGGTGACGATACCCTTTCCGGCGGGGCGGGTGACGATATCCTTAAAGGAGATGGAGACGATGTTTCCATTGTTGAAAACTCTGTAGGCAACGGTACAATTTCACAAACACCAGTTGTTGGAACTGCTCAATCTGAGACTATAAGTATCAGTGGTGCACCAGATAGCGGAGATCATTTCCGCTTCATTATTGACGGTGTGAATTATGATATCATCATAACGACTGAAACCACCGTTGCTGAACTTATCGCAAAATGGGTTTCCGACCATGCCACAGCATTGGATAGTGCTGGTATTACAGCTACTGATAATGCGGATGATACCTTTACGTTGACTGCAAAGGTTCAAGGTGTTGGCTTTACTCTAGCATCAGAAGAGGTTGTTGATGGCTTGTCGATTGATACATCTATCTTCTGGGGTGGTGGCACTGCTAACTTAGCACCAGCAACGAATGTAAATATCACGGGTACTTGGGTCGCAGGTGATCTTGCAACACTTGATATTAACGGTGAAAAGGTCGCTTATCTGGTTCAAGCCGGAGATGTGTATACTGACATCGCCCAAGGTTTGGTTGAAGCCATCAATAGTAACGATGCTTTAACAGGAGCAAGCGGGTCCATTGAGCCTGTAGCTGATACCATTACCGATTCATTCAGCATTGTTGATCATGGTACAGGTAATTCTCCAACTGTTGTGTTTGATGCTCTGGGGACTGTCTCTTACGAAGGTCTTGGCGACGATCACCTAGATGGTGGCGCGGGTAATGATATTGCTGAATACACAGGCAATATGGCTGATTACAAGATTGACCATATCGGTGGTGGTGATCTGACGATCACGACGATCAACCCTCTCCTTGGTAATAGCGTTGATCACCTAACCAACATTGAAGTTCTGCGCTTTGCCGATCAGGACTGGGTTGTTGTTGATACCCCTGCAGCTCTCAAAGGAACACAAGGCACAATTGGTTCCCTCGATTTCGATGGAACGGATGATATTATTCATACTCAATCCGCGGTGATATCGTCTTTCGCTAACGGTTTCACATATGAAGCCTGGATCAAGCCTGACGACGTTACTGGACTAACCCAACTTTTGGGCGACAGTGTAAATACCACCAATGCTGGTGCTAAATTGTCCTTATGGGATGGCGATTTGGTCCTAGCTGTTGCTGGAGGAACACCTAACGTCGGTACCAGCGGTGACCTTATCGTTGCTGGTGTGTGGCAACATGTTGCGGTGTCAATGAGTGCCAGTGGTGACGTTGCCATCTATATTAATGGTGAGCAAGTTCAAACGGGAACGGTGACGGGAACGCTTGCCCCCAACCCAACGGATGGATTTGTCATCGGTGCGTCAGAAGAATCCGGGGGCACAATACAAAAAAACTTCGACGGTGAAATAGCAGACGTTCGGGTGTGGAGTGAAGATCGCGCCTCTGAAGATATTGCCCGTGATTATGATCAAGACCCAATTGATATAACTAACCTTGAGGCCCATTGGCATCTCGGTGATGTAGATAACAACGGCCTAATTGAAGACCTGTCTGGCAATGGTATTGATATTACAGTTGGTGATGGTGCGCCAAGTAATCCAATGGCGACCGTTACAGATTTTAACACAGTTTCCTACGCTGTAGCAGGTACGGCGGCTAGCATCGGCGCTGACGATGGTCAGTTCACTTGGGAAGGTTGGGTTAATACCTCTGTTGGTGTTGAACAAACTATTTTTGCAGCGGGTACAAGCGCTCAAGGACAAGATGCTTCCTTACTGGTCAATGCAAGTGGTCAACTGGCTTTTGCTATTAATGGCGCGGCTTCTATGGCCCTTAGCACCTCCACTAATCTTAATAATGGCGAGTGGCACCATGTTGCGGTGACCTATGATAATGGTGTTGCGCAGCTTTATGTAAATGGTTCCACCGATGGTTCCGCTTATGACTTTAATACAGACGCTAATGTCACCGGCGTTCCGTTTATTCTGAATGTAGATGGTGTTGGTGCTGCTAAAATTGGTTCAAATGTAAATGGTATAAGCTCATTCCAAGGTGAAATTGCCGATGTACGGACCTGGGATGATGTGCGTGATGGTGGCTTAATCGACTACTTCATGGATAAGCAACTTCCTGCTTCCAATTCGACCTTAACGGGGCATTGGAAGCTCGATGAAACCACCGGGGGTGTTGCTGTCGATGCGACAGGCAATCATGCCGATGCTGCTTTTAACATAGCACCAACGAGGATTAATACGACACCATCTGTCGTTAATGTTGCGCCTGGTGATCTACCGCTCCATACCAATGACCTGTTTACGGATATTAATATTCCAGTTACAGGTAAAATTGGAGCTTACGACCTTGAAACCCAAGGAATGGAAACCTTTGCGCTTAATACAGCAATGGTTGCAGGAGAGGGAACTGTTACGGTAGGCGCTGATGGTAGCTTTACCTTCACGCCAGCAACTGACTTTACAGGAACAACATCGTTTACAGTAGATATCAACGATACAGTTAATGTTTCAACTGTAACGGTCTCACTTGAAGTTAAAGCTCCAGCTACACAAGCAAGTGGCACAGCAACGGCAAGTGATGACTTCCTGATTGGCTCGTCAGTAGGTGATACTATTAATGCTCTGGCTGGTAATGACATCGTCTTTGCCTTGGATGGCGATGACAATATTGATGGCGATTTGGGCGTTGATGAATTGCACGGCGGTGGGGGTGCAGATACTATTGATGGCGGCTCTGGTGATGATATTTTATACGGTGATGCCGGAAATGATTTCTTAAATGGCAATCAAGATAACGATATTCTTCATGGTGGTGCCGGTGCTGACTCCATTGATGGCGGCACTGGAACAGATACGGTTTCCTATGCAAACTCCAAATTTGGTGTTGAGGTTGATCTTGGCGCAGGCACTGCAAGTGATGGAGAATTAGCAAACCCAGGGTATCAACAAGAAACTCTGAATATCAGTTTCACCAATCAAAACAATAGCTTTAGCGCCAATCAAGATGGTAGCTTAAACTCAAATTGGATCTATTTTGATCAAGCCTCAGGACGGATTACGACTACAGATAGTAGCTTTAGCGGACTTACCGCTGGTTCTTCCATTACAGTTACCGGAACGACAAGCAACAACGGCACCTACACGATTAGGAGTGTTGCGGGTGATGGAACATATGTTGAAGTCGAACAGAAACAGTTCTTAGCTGACCCCTCAGACTCAATGGCTACCATTGAGCTTACTAACGGTGATAAATTAACATCTGCTGATTATACAAATCTTACCTTCATAGCCCCTGGTTCGATAACAGCTTCATCTGGCTCTCCTTTTGCGGGGTTTGTCTCTGGCGATGTGATTAATATCTATGGGGCAAATAGCTACGAGAACGATGGAACTTACAAAATAGTTACTAGTTCGCCAACGACCCTGACTGTTGAAATCTCTTACCTAGTCGATGAAGGAAATTCTGGTGGGCACGTAGGGGGGACAATAGCCTCAGAACCAACCTATGTTGGTGAGGATGTTAAAGTCAGTGTGACCGTTGATGGCGTTGAATACTCCTACATAGCAATGTCAGGTGATACCGATAGTGAGATTCTCAATGGCCTCGTCGCTGAGATTAGCACTGACCCATACGTAACAGCCGTTTTGACTTCATCAGATGATGCGGGTAATGGCACAATTACCATTACAGCAGATACAATGAACAAGGCGTTTAGGGCTGATGTAAACGTTAGCAATTTGTTCCATCAAGATGGAGCCAGCGGGTTCACAACGACCCTTACTCCTACGTTTGTCCTTGATAGCGTTGATAATCTTATAAGCATTGAGAACATAGAAGGTTCTAACCACAACGATATCTTAATCGGTGATAATGGTGCCAACATTATCTCAGGTGGTGCTGGCGATGATGTTATGGACGGTGGAGATGGTGATGATGAATTCTATGGCGATGGAGGAAACGATACGATCATTGTCTCTAAAGGCGATGACATTGTTCACCTTGATGCCTTAGATGACCTTGTTGGCACAATCCAAATTGAAGAGCCATTCCATCCAGTAAGTGTTGCGAGAGTTGGTGACGATCTTGTTATCAATCATAGACATGATGATGGAACGACTGGTTCAGTCACTGTTGTTGGCGTTTATGCTGGACCTGCTTATGACCTGAATGTTGTTACTGTCGATAGTGATAGTCATCATAGTTATGAGATCATGAAGGTTAGCCTGGATTCAACCCTAGAAAACGGTATTGACTGGGCATGGGCTGGCACCTCAGGTGACGACACGGTTACTGGTGGTGATGGTGATGATGTGCTCAGCGGCATGGCTGGCAATGATACCTTAACTGGTGGTGCCGGCGATGATTATTTGATTGCTGGTGCAGGCGATGATGTGCTTGATGGTGGAACTCATGGTTATGAAGGTGACGGTGTTTCCTATTATGACGCAACTGCTGGCGTAACCGTTGATCTTTCAGAAACCGGAACTCAAGATACTGGACATGGTATTGATACCATCACCAATATTGAGAATATTGATGGTAGTCTTTTTGCTGATACTTTGACAGGTAACTCAGGTGCAAATCGTCTCCAAGGTAATGAAGGTGATGATATCATTACAGGTGGAGCTGGGGCAGATGAACTTGAAGGTAATGAGGGCGATGATACTTTTGTCTTCACCAGCAAGACAGACTCTACAACGTCAGCATGGGACACCATTGATGATTTCGGCACGGGCACAGATACCATTGAATTCACTGGTATGGCGGGTGTGCACTATGACGAAAGCCAAACACCTTATGATTTCCAAGGTGATACCCACTCTACCATAGCCCATATACAGGCGAACGCTATTCCGGATAACGTTGTCTTCTTTACTAATCCCCAAAATGGCAACGGCTACCTTTATGTGAACGGGAGTGGTTCTGGGACAGATTTCGATGGAACTCTCATTGAGTTAGAAAGTGTGTCTACACCCCCATTAGCAACAACTCTAACCGGTGTGGCGACAAGCAATCTCGCACCAGTTAGTGAAGGGGCTGTACCAACACGTTCGGCTATGGAATTTAATGGTTCTACGGATTACGCAACCTTTGATAATAACGCTTATAATAACTTAGCTACCGGCACCATTGAAGCATGGGTTTTTGTTGACGTCTTCGATCATGCCCATACGATCATCTCCAAGATGCATGATTCAGTGAATGCAATGGGCATTTTCCAAATTGGTGGTACAGGCGGTCTTTTAAGTGAGACAGCCGGTCAATTGGCATTCCAAGGGGTTAGTGGGACGGTTGCCACAAGCTCAGGCACCATCACTGCGGGTGAGTGGCATCACGTGGCTGTTACCTTTAATGGTGCAAGCGCCAGCTTCTATATTGACGGTCA
>JAPHRK010000015.1 GCA_026196105.1 Rhodospirillales bacterium
ATCTGTGGCAAAATAGGTCCAAGAGCCATCCGATTTCTTAATGGGACGATCCACATCATCGCCAAACTCACTGGCTTTGAACAAAGTTTGTTCACGAGCTTCCCAATCTGCAGGAGGCTCTTTGCCTTTAGGAGGCTCTAGAACACCTTCATAAATCAGCCCACGGCTTTCCAGATAGGTCAGAACCTCATCCACACCGCCGCGCTCTACAAGCTCGCGCTCTGAAGAGAAAACATCATGGACAACACCCATGGCAGCTAAATCTTCACGGATCAGGTCCATCATGGCATCAATGGCAAAGCTACGAAGAGCAGGAAGCCATTCGGCTTCATCCATCTTGGCCCATTTGTCACCATCACGAACAGCAAGGATTTTACCTACTGGGATCAAATAATCACCTGGATAGAGCCCTTCAGGTATATCCCCTAAATTCTCACCCAAGGCTTCCCGATAACGGTGATGGAGCGATTGAACCAGAACGTCAACTTGGGAACCTGCATCGTTGATGTAATATTCTTTAGCAACATCGTAACCAGCTTTATGGAGAAGCCGAGCAAGGACATCGCCAAAAACAGCCCCACGTCCATGACCAACATGCATAGGGCCCGTTGGATTAGCTGAAACATACTCAACATTGACCTTGGCTTTATCACCCATGGATGAATTGCCGTAAGCTGTTCCGGCTTCAAGGACTTCAGCAAGGCGAAGTCGCCAAAATTCTTCCGTCATGCGTAGATTAATGAAACCTGGACCAGCAACTTCTACGGAAGCAACGCCATCAACAGATTCTAATTTTGCTGCCAGCATAGTGGCAATATCCCGCGGCTTCATTTTAGCCTGTTTGACCAGCACCATAGCGGCATTAGTGGCCACATCTCCGTGGCTAGAATCTCGTGGTGGTTCCGTTGAAATACGGGAAAGATCAAGGCCTTCAGGTAGTTGACCGTCTTTAATCAATTCTTCAAGTGATGTAATAACTTGGCTACGTAAGTATTTAAAAAAATTCATAGTTCCAAAATTCTTTATGACGCCCGAGCTTGAACATCGAACAGTTTCTTATGCTCATCCAGGGCGTAGCGATCTGTAATACCGGCGATATAATCCACGACCAACCCAGCGGTTACTTCAGAGCCCGGCTCAGCAGCCTGAGCCCGCCATTCAGTTGGCAAACAGTTAGGCTCAGCAACAAGCAGCTTAAAGAGGTCGCTCACGACACGGCGCGCCTTGCTGGTCATACGATTGAGCTTGTAGTGCCGATACATGTTTTCGAAAAGGAAATTCTTCAAAGCCCGGTCATTTTCCTGCATTTTTTCTGAAAACGCGACAACACGCGAGGTGTGATTACGAATATCATCAGGAGACTTTGGATTAATATCTGCGATGCGAGATTTGGTTTCATCCAATAAATCGATCACCATCAAGCCGATCATTCGGCGCACGGCCTCATGGATCAAACGCGAATTTTCAATATCAGGATATTCTTTCATCACCTCAGCAAAAACTGGCCCCGCCAAAGGAACGTCCGCTAAATCTCGCACCCGAAACAGGCCTGCGCGCAAACCATCATCAATATCATGATTGTTGTAAGCGACATCATCAGCCATCGCCGCTACTTGTGCTTCACCACTGGCAAAAGTATCAAGACCCAAATCATGGCGTTCGTTATAATCCAAGATTGATTGAGGAACAGATTTGTCTTTTTTATAACTTCTGACATAAGGCCCGATAAGCGGCCCATTGTGTTTCACCACGCCTTCAAGGGTTTCCCACGTCAGGTTTAACCCATCAAAATCAGCATATCGCATTTCTAGACTAGTAATCGTTTTGAGCGATTGAGCATTGTGATCGAAACCGCCCCAGGGCTCCATTTCTTCATTTAAAGCGTCTTCCCCGGCATGACCAAAGGGAGGGTGCCCTAAATCATGTGCCAAGGCCAAACCTTCCGCCAAATCTTCATTTAGAAACAGATAACGACAGACTGAACGGGCAATTTGGGAGACTTCTAGGCTGTGGGTCAGCCGGGTTCGAAAGTAATCTCCCTCATGATTAACAAATACTTGAGTTTTATATTGCAAACGTCGAAAGGCTGCAGAATGAATAATTCGATCACGGTCCCGCTGAAAGCAGGTCCGAGTTGCACTTTCCGGCTCGTCGAACAATCGACCTCGGGTTTCCTCAGAACGGCAAGCATAAATGGCGGGGCTATGGGGCTTAAACATCTTCTTAATTTACCCTTTCTCAGGCTTGCAAACAACAAAAGCCAATCGAATTATTTACCACAAAGGTTTGATTTTGGCGCAGTGTAGATTACATATAAGCATAATCATGCTAATATAGTCTTAGCTCGCTTTTACACATTCAGGAATTAAAGATGTCTGAAGCCCAAACAGAAACTTCACAAACCACCCCTCCTCCTGCTCCAGTTCAAGACAAGTCAATTGTCACTTTGAGCGAAAGTGCTGCCAAGCAAATTACGAGATTGGTAGAAATGGAAGGCGACCCATCTATGAAACTTCGTATCGAAGTTATCGGTGGTGGTTGCTCTGGTTTTTCATATAAATACAGCCTGGACAATGAATCCCGTGAAGGCGATCTCAATTTCGAAAGCCATGGCGTAGAATTTATCACCGACGACGTTTCTCTTGAAATGATCGGTGGCTCCATGTTGGATTACGTGGAAGACCTCATGGGTGCGTCTTTCCAAATGACCAACCCGCAAGCGGCCTCATCCTGTGGCTGCGGCACTTCATTTGGAGTTTAAACAACTTGAGTTAGGTCACGGCATTCCTCTGAGTGTCGAATAGCTTTATTGCCGCAGCCGAAGTGGGTTGGCGTCGCGTGTCCTATGGCTGCGGCTGGTTTGGCTGTTGTCCTTGGGGCACCAATGCTCAAGATAGAATGCTGCTGAAATTGGTATGGAGCATAACTTGGGCCTCACCTGCGATCCGATAGGTGACTTCGCCCCATTTCCCTCTACTGAGTTTAAAAATACATCACTATAAAACTCAATAATAATGACTCTTTTCCTTTGCGATAAAGAGCTTTAGTATCAATAAATGCTAACTATATTGTCACAAATTAGAAACTCAATACCTAGGGAAAAACTCCCTGAGTTATACCAAGAGAAAGTTAGAAAATATCATTCCTTTACTGTGATTAATGTTATCTTGGGAGCATTATTAACTCCCTTTTTGATAGCTTGGGATTTTGCTGTCGACCCTACAGGATGGAAGGATGCTGTTCCTTATAGAATTGCCATCATGGTCATCCTAAGTATATTTGCACTCTACTTTCATCTCAACTTATGGCCTAAACTCAAAACCTACTTTTTTGTAATTACCATGGTGGCTACGCAAGCCGTTTTTCTAGGCCTTCTAGATCAATTAGATGATGGTCATAAAATTGGTAGTGGCGCTTTTCTCGTCTGGCTTATGTTCTTACCACTCATCAGCATGGGGTTAACCTTCAAAGGCTCATTATATACAATTTTTGCCCTCTCTACAGCACCTCTGATATGGCACTCACTCGGGCTTACCCCAAACCTCTTAGTTGATGTTTTTATTATGTACACATGGCCTTTTGGGGCAATCATAGTCATAATCATTATGGTTAATGATAAGTTGGTTCTTCAGACAATCCGTGATCAAAGGAGCCTACAAGAAGCCAAAGAAAAAGCTGAAATATTAGCTCAAACAGATTCTCTTAGCGGCATGAATAACCGTCGAGCTTTCTTTGATTTAGGCGAAACTGCCTTGCAGTCGGCTAAAAGATACAATCGCGCCCTGTCATTGATTGCGTTAGATATTGACCATTTCAAAAGAATCAACGACACCTTTGGCCATGCTATTGGGGATATCGCTATTAAAGAGGTTGCCAAAACCATTGGCAACATCATCAGAACAACAGATATTTCTGGACGCATTGGTGGAGAGGAGTTTGCTATTATTCTACCGGAAACTTCATTAGAGAGTGCTCAAGAGTTAGCTGAACGCCTGCGACATTCCATCAAAGAGATTAACATTGTGACAGATAATGGCAATCTTGCCTTTACTGCCAGCTTTGGCGTTGTAGGACTTAAAAAAGAGAACCCAACCCTCAATGAAGCCTTAAATCAAGCCGATGCCGCTTTATATAAAGCCAAGGAGCATGGGCGAGACAGAGTAGTTACTGCTCTGCCCTCTTAACCACCACCTCCCAACCTCTTCCTTTACTCTTTTTGTGCATACCCAAGATAACAACTCTTTTTCTTCAATAAGAAACGTTCTAAATTAAGCTTATGCTTTCCCGAATAACAAAGGCGTGGGACAGAATACCACGTGAAGAACTTGAAGATTTGCAAGCAGAGAAGGTCCGTATTTACCGTCCCTTCTCTGTTATCGTCGTCACACTTGGGGTTTTCCTGACTGGACTACTCATTGCTTGGGACTTTGCCATTGACCCCATTGGGGCATGGAACGCCATCATTTACCGAATTGCCGTGATGGTAACCCTTGCACTGTTGGCGGCATATCTTCACTTTGACCTATGGCCGCGTTTCAGAACACATATCTTTGTCCTGGCTATGGTCATATCTCAATCTTTTTTATTTTTGATTCTCGCTGAACTTGAAAATGGTTTTCTTATTGGCAGTGGCGCCGTTCTATTTTGGTTTATTTTCTTACCGCTTGTCAGCATGGGACTTACTTTAAGAAGTTCAATATTAGGAATTATTGCTCTCTCAACAGCTCCAATATTCTGGTATTTTCTGGGTTTTACACCTGATATCCTTATTGATGTATTCATCATGTATACTTGGTCATCAGGATCCATCATTGCTATTATTCTTATCGTAAATGATCGGCTCATCCTGCAGTCTATTCGTGACCGAAGAGACCTCACGATAGCAAAAGAAAAGGCTGAAATATTAGCTCGAACTGATTCTCTTAGCGGCATGAATAACCGCCGAGCTTTCTTTGATTTGGGAAAAACAACCCTCCAAACAGCCATAAGGTATGAGCGATCTTTTTCACTTATTACACTAGACATTGATCATTTTAAGCAAATCAATGATAGCTATGGCCATGCGATTGGCGACATAGCCATTAAAGAAGTAGCGAATACAATTGCTAAAGTAATCAGGACAACTGATATATCGGGTCGAATTGGTGGAGAGGAATTCGCTATTATCTTACCAGAAACCTCCTTAAACAGTGCTCATGATTTAGCGGAGCGCCTTCGTCTTTCAATCGAAGAAATAGAGATCCCACTAGATAACGCCAACCTTACTTTTACGGCGAGTCTCGGCGTGGTGGAACTCATGACAGAGTTTCCAACGCTCAACGAAACCTTAAATCGAGCCGATACAGCTTTGTATAAGGCGAAGGAACAAGGACGCAATAGAGTTGTTATTGAGACTAAACCACGCCCATGATCGAGTAGCTGCACCACTTCAAGTGTATAGCTTTAGACTATAAGCTTGATTGTTTTTTAATATTTCTCATTTTTAGAAAAGTTCTACATCATGTCTATTCCTGTCAGTTAAAGGTAGGAACGGGGACTAGCAATCCTCGGACAACGTTTCAATAAATGGAGATTAAAATGAAACGTATTTTCGCAGTCTTTACATTTAGTGCCGTCCTGCTTTCAGCTTTCCAATCAGCTAATGCAGACATGTCTTTGATCAAAAAGGCCAACGAGTACTTCAAACCAATTCCAACATCAATTCCGGCTATCAAAGGTAATAAAATTACAGCACAAAAAATTGAACTTGGTAAAATGTTGTTTATGGACCCTCGCCTTTCGGCCAGCCACTTAATCAGCTGCAATACTTGTCATAACCTCGGCATGGGAGGAGATGATAATCTTGAAACTTCCATTGGCCACGGTTGGGCTAAAGGTCCACGCAATGCGCCAACAACTCATAATGCTGTTTTTAACATTGCGCAGTTTTGGGATGGTCGCGCTGAAGATTTAAAAGCTCAAGCAAAAGGGCCCATTCAAGCTGGTGTGGAAATGAATAATAAGCCAGAGCGGGTCGTTAAAACTTTAAAAAGTATGCCCGCTTATGTCGCAATGTTTAAGCATAGTTTTCCTGAGGAAAGCGACCCTGTAACATTCGATAATATGGCCAAAGCGATTGAGGCTTTCGAAGCCACTTTAATTACACCAAACTCCCGTTTTGACCAATTCTTACAAGGCAAGGAAACAGCCTTAAATAATGCCGAGAAAAAAGGGGTGGACTTGTTCATTGAAAAGGGGTGTGTCGCTTGTCATGCAGGACGAAACCTTGGCGGTGAAGGCTATTATCCTTTTGGTGTCATAGAAAAACCTGGATCAGAAATCTTGCCACCTGATGATAAAGGACGCTTCGCAGTAACCAAGACTGCAGATGATTCATATGTCTTTAGAGCCTCACCGTTACGTAACATTGAAATTACGGCACCCTATTTCCATTCTGGTAAAGTTTGGAATCTAGAACAAGCCGTATCCATAATGGGTACCAGCCAACTCGGTGAAAAGTTAAATGATCAAGAAGTGTCTTTGATTGTCTCATTCCTCAAGACATTGACCGGTGAGCAACCACAGGTTACCTATCCAATACTACCAGTATCTAGTGAAAGCACGCCGAAACCATTAGAAATGAAATAAGGCTAAACCTTAAACATGTTCGTGAAGGAGGTTTGATAAAACCTCCTTCATTAACTTGCACAGGAACCACCATTTTCTGACTGTAAAAGGAATAAATAGGTGAAGATAACACAGCTAAAATACGCCCTTATGGTTGCTCAAGAAAAAAACTTCAGCCGTGCTGCAGATATGTGTAACGTCTCCCAACCCTCATTAAGTGTTGCGATAAAAAACCTTGAGGAAGAGTTAGATGTAACGATTTTCGAACGTATTAAAAATGAAATTAAAATTACAGATGATGGTCAGAAAATTCTATTTCAAGCCAGCAAAGCTATCTCTGAAATTGAACAAATTAAAGAAGTGGCAAATTCCGTTCATGGTGAGTTATCAGGAACATTAAATTTAGGAGCCATCTACTCTATTGGCCCCTATATTTTTCCTAACCTCATCCCCCAAATCCACAATCTCGCACCAAATTTGACGTTGTTAATCGAAGAAAATTTCACATCAACTCTTTTAGAGTTTCTAGCTCATGGGAAAGTAGATATTGCACTCGTTGCCCTACCTTTTGATCAACCGGGTATGACGACGATCCCTTTATATAAAGAACCATTTGTTGCGACCATACCTAAGGGGCATCCATGGGAAGGGCGAGATGATATTGCAGGTGATGAACTTGCTAGCGAGAAATTACTTCTTCTTGGCAAGGGACATTGCTTCCGTGAGCAGGTTTTAGAGATTTGTGAATTTCCTCATGAGTTTGATGATAACTCAAATGGAGTCCACAACATCATTGAAGGTAACTCATTAGAAACTATCCGCCATATGGTCGCTGTGGGAACAGGCATCACTGTATTGCCCACCTCTGCCTTGGAGAATTTTCTGTGCACAGCAGAACGATCTTGTCCAAGAGCCTCCAGCCAAACCTTAAGATATGCTTTTTTCAAAGACCCCGCGCCGTCACGAACAATTGCACTAGCTTTCCGAACCTCTTACCCAAACACTCAAAGCATAAATCTCTTAAAAAATACGATCCAAAAAAATTTACCAAATGGGTGTCTGCAAATTTAAGGGGTTTGGCTTAACTTATCGCTGATGTTTTTTTAAGCAGAACAACATCCTTGATCGGTACCTCAATCTCCCACCCACGTTGCTTAGCAATCACCTCAAAGGTTTTCCCCCGATAGAACACAACATGGGTTGGGTCATTCCTGTAATGCCAAGTTTCAAACTTACTATCATCGTTTTGGAAACAAGTCATAATGGCGAGAATTCCACCTGGCTTTAGCATTTTGCCTAATCTATCAAATTCGTCAGCAGGATGGTGGAAATGTTCCGCAACTTCGGTACAAGTGATGAAATCGTATATTTGGTTTAAGGGTTTTGGGTCAGGGTAAAAAAAAGGGTCATAAAGGACAATAGAATGGCCTTCTTCTTGGAGCATTTGAGCGAGAACTGGACCGGGGCCACATCCGTAATCAAGACCACTCAAGTTAGGGCTTAATTTCTCCAAAAGCGGCGCGGCAAGCTTGGTGAGGAATTTTCTGTATCCTGGGTCGTTTAAATTATTTTCGTGCTGCCGATATTCACCATACTCTTCTTGAGATTCAAGCCTTTGTTTTGGTTCAAGAAAAGTTGCTCTACAAGCTTCACAACGCCAATAACCCTTCCCTTTAATACTCATAAAAGGGCTTGCTGAAGGAGCACAGCAAACAGGACAGCGGTCGCCAACCAATCTCCCTTTTACCTTGGTTTCTTTTTTTGGTCGACCCAATCTCGCACACCCTTTTCATTCTTTGCTCACACTCTTCAAGGCATATATCGCTTCAATTTTACCAGTAGCAATCTTGGCAACTATGATAGCTGCTCCAATCGTATCTGTTAGCCGTTTCTCTCCTTTGAAGCCTTTAGGTATTACCGTCCTCACATGGGTGTAATTCATCAAATGGCGGCATGTAGCCATGAGCACGATAGTACGATTCATTTACTTGACGGTCATAACCGTTAGTATCCGTGACTCTAGCCTCATCTTCTATACTATCAGGGGTTATAACCCGACACACACCCCATGTCTCCGCCATCCTATATTCTCCTATTATTTATCAAAAACATATCAGGATATGAAGGAAAGGTTCCAGTGTTGTCAATAGATCTGGTTTTCAAGCTAAGATACGACTGGAGGGTGCAGCTAACCACAACCTTAATAAGATAAATAGCTAAACTGTGTTTTCATTATTTTTAGTTTTGGCTGGAAGTATATTAGCTTTAACTGTTCGGGTGACTATGGATATGGGGGACGCTTTGGTCACTATTTTCCGTATGATTATGTTCCCCTATTTTAACATCAGCTGGGACTAGGTTAAGACTCCCGTGGCGCACACCGCGTTGGGAGATAACCCCATTAGCAAAACCACGAACTTCCCCAATCCCTCCCCTTAGAATCACGGCTTCCATACAGTTATCGTGGTCTAAATGTACATGTAAGGTAGACAAAGCAAGATCATGATGATCATGTTGCACCTTGGTCAGACGTTGCGCTAACTCACGTTCTTCGTGGTTGTAAACATACGTCAGACAAGCCACACAATGTGTAGCCCTATCTCGTTCTACCCGATCTTGTTCTAATTTTTCACGCAGCAAGTCACGGATGGCCTCAGAACGGTTTTCATAACCTTTGCGCTCCATAAATCCGTCAAATTGGGCAGCTAAATCTTCATCGACCGTAATCGTAATTCTTTGCAAAACTTTTCCCCTTTAACAAACAACCATTGACTGGTATGACGAATTATATATTTATCTTACTACAATTTTTTATCCGTGAAAGGGAAATGATTTGATAAAGTTTTTTTTAGGGTTAGGACTTATTTTAGCTGCTTTCCCGACCACACTCTTAGCCGCCCCTCTAAAAGTCGTCACCACTGTTGCTCCTATAACCGACATGGTCATGCAGGTCAGTGGGGGAAACGTTGAAGTCGTTGGAGTTATTCCTCAAGGGCGGAACTCTCATACCTTTGAGCCCTCACCTTCTGACGCTAAAATTCTTGTCGCGGCCGACCTTATTATCGTTAATGGGCTGCACCTTGAAACTCCGATCATAAATCTAGCAGAAAAAGTTAAAAGAAAGGCTGTTCCCATTGTTAAATTGGGCAATGCTACTTTGCGAAGTTCAGATTGGAAGTATGATTTCAGCTTCCCAAAGGAAAAAGGGAATCCCAACCCCCATCTTTGGCCCAACGTGTCGCTCGCCCAACGCTATGTGAGTGTGATTGAGAAAGCTTTAAGCAAGCAGCGGCCTGATTTAGCCTCAACCTTTGAAAAAAATGCCAACAAGTATAAGAAGAAGCTGCACAAACTTGATAATTTGATTTCCAAATGTATGGCAAATATTCCCCCAAAGAACCGCAAACTGATCACCTACCATGACAGTTTTGCTTATTTTGCCCCTCGGTACGCCATGAAGGTTATTGGCGCTGTGCAACCCGCTGATTTTGCTGAACCAAGCCCCAAAGATGTCGCTCGGATGATCCTTCAGATTCGCAAAGAACAGGTACCAGCTATTTTTGGCTCTGAGGTTTTTCCAAGTACAGTCTTGGCCCAAATTGCCAAGGAAACAGGGACTAAATATATTAATAAATTACGCGATGACAGTTTCCCTGGCAAACCAGGAGAGAAAGAACATTCGTACATTGGCATGATGTACCTCAACACGGAAACAATCACTGAAGCCTTAGGCGGTGACAAAAAGTGTATGAGAAAATTTAACTATGATTGAGTTGAGAGACGTCACTGCAGGGTATCGACTAAACCCTGTCTTTGCACATCTGTCTCTTAAAGCGCACGAAGGCTCTTTCACGGGCATTGTTGGTCCTACAGGCGCTGGTAAAACAACCTTGTTGCGCGCTATTTTAGGGCTCATCCCAACAACTGCAGGCGAAGTCCTTGTCGGGGGCACTCCCCTCTCACAAACTCGCCCTGGGCTAATCGGCTACGTTCCTCAAGCCGGAACAACAGATAGTTATTTCCCCACCACAGTAAAACAGATCATCCTTATGGGTCTTGCTGGGGTAAGACGTCTCACTCCATGGGCTAGCCGTCAAGAAAACACTAAAGCTGAAGAGCTTGCTGAAAAGCTAGGCATAACGCCTTGCCTAAATCACCATATCAGTGACATCTCAGGGGGACAGCAGCAAAGAGCCTTTCTCGCCCGGGCTCTCATTGCTGATCCTCAAGTGCTCGTTCTGGATGAACCAACAGCAGGGGTCGACCTCAAAACTCAAAACCACATACTTCGTATGCTCGCGGAGTTAAACCGTGAGGGGGTGACGGTGATTATGACCACTCACGATCTCAATGCCATAGCGGTTCACCTTCCACGGGTCATGTGTTTCAACAAAGGGATTAAAGCTGAAGGTGCGCCATCGGAGGTATTTACCGATGACATTCTACGCGAAACTTTCGGCGAAGAGCTAATGGTCCTTAAGCAAGAGCACCGAATTTTTATCACCGGGCGCAACCCCATTAAATTTAGGGGTTAACCGCCATGGATTTCCTCATTGAGCCTCTTCAGTTTGAATTTTTCCGAAATGCCTTATACGCCTCTATTATGGTGGGGGCTCTTTGTGGGTTAATGGGGGTTTTTATCGTTCTTCAAGGCATGAGTTATATTGGGCACGGCCTTTCTCATGCTGCCTTTGGCGGAGCTGTCGTGGGTTATTTGCTCAACATTAATTTCTACGCGGCGGCGGCTATTGCAGCTGTTTTTGCTGCTTTACTGATCCAGCGCATTAACGATGGAAAACGCGTACGTTCTGATGCGGCAATTGGCACCGTTACAACAGCTTTTTTTGCTATTGGCGTGGCTCTTATTAATTCTCAAGGGAAATTTGAACGTAATTTTGAAACCGCACTTTTTGGTAATATTCTCGGCATCACTGATTTCGATTTACTCATCGTTGGTAGTGTCACCCTAATTTGTTTCTTTGCCGTTTTTGCCAACTATCGAGGCTTGTTCTTTATGAGTTTTGACCGTGAAGCTGCAAGCGTATTTGGGGTAAGGGTCAGTCGCTTACAATTTCTCATCACCCTCCTCCTCGCCCTGTGCATTATTGTTTCCATGAATATGGTGGGAGCGACCATGATTGCGGCAGCTCTTGTGGTGCCAGCTGCTTCGGCACGCATGCTTACCAACAGCTATAACCGTTTGATCGTTATTTCGCCAATTTTTGGCATGTTTATTAGCTTGGTCGGTTTATTCTTAAGCTACTACTTGGATGCAGCATCTGGCGCGACGATTGTCTTAACTGGCGCAACGGTCTTCTCTCTTGCTTGGCTATATCGGCTCTATCAAGACCGCTTTATCTCCCATGCTCATATCCATCTACATGATGGTGTTGAACATGCCCATCCCCATAGTCATGACGGAGATCATGCCCATGACCATAAAGCTGGTAACCAAGCTCCTGTCCATAGTCACGATGGCATCGTCCACGCCCACTCTCATGACCATGATGACAAACCTTAAGTCGGCATAAGTTCTATAGCATCATCAATAGATTTCGCATGATCGAGGATTGAGAGAATGTCTTCGCATGAACAGAAACAGAGGGTAATCTCTTGATCATTAGCCTCCCCTGTGACTTCCATTTTTTTCTGGCAGGAAGGACAGATCACCTCCAACACAGTTTTGCGTATTGTTTCACTCCATTCCCCATAGACCTTCTCATCGACATTTGTTGTTCTTGAGATCATGACACACTCTTTCGAGATAAAACTTTCCCCGCAACAAGAACATCTTGTCACTCCTATATACGCAACCTACTAGGTTTAGTATTTATATTGATGTGACATTTATCACGTTTAATCTGTAAAAGGGTCTTTTTTTTCAACTTCAGTTGACCTTGGCTGTTACACCTGTTTCCTTGCAGGGTGAAAATTGGGAAGGACGATGAGAATTGGATAAAGAACGGCAGTTCGGAACAGGGGATGCCTTTATGCTTGCCGCTGTTGGAGCATGGGGTGTCAATTTTCCTATTGCCAAAACTGTTCTTGGAGAAATGCAGCCTGAAGTTTTTTCAGCCACACGCTATCTTGCGGCTTCTTTTTTCATATTTCTTATTTTAATTGTCCGGCGCGAACGTTTCTCCATAAATTTACATGAAGGCATTCAGCTCATTGGTCTTGGTCTTTTAGGAATTACGATTTTCCAGGGGTGCTGGTCTTTTGGTTTAGCGATGACCCAGGCATCAAAAGCTTCTGTCCTGATCGCCACAACACCTATTTTCGGCGCTATTTATGCTGGCTTTACAGGGAAGTGGCCCAGCCCAAAAGCTTGGTTTGGCATTGGCTTGTCCATGGTTGGGGTTGTTCTCCTGGTCAATAACAGCTTCACCCAACTCAATATTGGTGGTGGTTCTTTGAATGGGGATCTACTTATTCTTCTTGGGGCAATCATTTGGGCAATCTATACTGCGGCTTCTGGCCCTATGATCATGAAAAGAGGCGTCTTAGTGGTTATGGCCTGGGGTATGTTATTTGGCTCCCTCATCTTAATGATTTTCGCCTACCCCGGCATCATGGCGCAAGATTGGACCGCCATCAGCCCTGTCGCCTGGGCTTCATGGTCTTTCTCAACCATAATTGGAGCCGCCTTTGCTTTTGTCTGGTATTATCAAGGGTTTGCCCGGCTCGGCATTACTCGAGCTATGGTTTATACCTACTTGATCCCTGTGGTCGCCGTGGTAACTTCAGTAGCTTTTTTTGGAGAAACTCTCAGTTTTATCCAAGTAGGTGGCGCAATAATCGTTTTACTTGGTATTAGCCTTAGTCGAGCCAACTAAGCCCTTTTGATATCGTCTTTATACTTCATATCCGTCACCGTGATATGATGCATAAACATCTCAAAAAGGTCGTACTTTAAGCCAAAAATCTTTTTCACATCATGAGATTCAATTGCCGCACAATAGCCTTTGACTTTACGCGTAAAAACGTTGTGTTCAGCTTTATGAGCGGTCACATAACCATGACCACAGCTTTCCATCATCTCTTCTTCTTGCTTGAAATGGTTTTCGATTAACTGGCTTAAAGCCTCAAGATCATAACCAATCTTCTCCCAGTCTTCAGAAGTTGGTGTCCCTTGGCGTAAAGTATCCATCGTGCGCTGAAAGCTGAAGAAAATACTGAGCAACCCCATGTGAGAATCGTTTAAAACTTCTGCCCCTACATCAGGTAATGCATCGGTTAGTCTTTGACGGAAAGTTGCGATATCTCCGGATTGCATTTCTTCATAAATTGTCATGTCGGCGGTCATTTACATTCCCTTTTTGCGCACTCAAGTTTCCCTTAAATATAATAGGCCCCATACATATAGTTATTCAACACTACTTTTCACTAATAGTTATTCAACTCTACTTTTCTCTAACTTCTCTCCAAATTTTGGGTTTTCTTTTATCAGCCATATACTTCTGTTAAGCTGAATAAAATCTTTGGAACCAAGGGTAAAAAAAATCATGCGCATCGAAACGGAAGTAAAGCTGGACTATAAAGATGTTTTAATCCGGCCAAAAAGATCGCGTTTAAATTCAAGGTCAAACGTTGATGTCTTCAGGGAGTTAAAATTTCCTCACTCAGACCATATTTGGCGCGGTATCCCAATAATTGCAGCTAATATGGATACTGTTGGTACTTTCAAAATGGCCACAGCCCTTGCCAGTCACCATATCATGACGGCCCTTCATAAATTTTATGATATTGACGATTATAAAAGCTTTGTGAGTGCCCCAGCGCCCAGCACCACCCACCTTGATACATGGGATTCCGTTTTCTTCTCTTTTGGCATAACTGAAACCGATATGGAGAAGCTGGACAAGGTAATGGCGATTGGCGACAAAACCCTAAATACAAAGCCCAAATTCCTCTGCCTTGATGTCGCAAATGGCTACAGTGAACCCTTTGCCGATGTGGTCAAAAGAGTTCGTGACAAATATAACAATGTTGTGATCATGGCGGGCAATGTGGTCACAGGGGAAATGTCCGAAGAGTTGATCCTTTCTGGCGCTGATATTGTTAAGGTTGGGATTGGTCCAGGTTCAGTTTGCACGACCCGGAAAATAACCGGTGTTGGTTATCCTCAACTTTCCGCTGTAATTGAATGTGCTGATGCCGCCCATGGCCTCAAAGGATTGGTTTGTGCCGATGGTGGCTGCACCGTCCCCGGTGACATCGCCAAAGCCTTTGCCGCCGGAGCTGATTTTGTCATGCTTGGCGGGATGTTGGCAGGACATGATGAAAGTGCTGGAAAAGTTATTACCCGCCGTTTTGCTACCGAAGAAATTGATGAAGCCGGGAATCCCATCATTGAAGAGCGAAAATTTGTAGAATTCTACGGCATGTCATCTGATGCTGCCATGGAAAAACACTACGGTGGTGTAGCAAAATACAGGGCCAGCGAAGGCAAGCGAGTTGAGCTCCCCTATCGCGGTAAAGTAAATGATACGGTCCTCGAACTCCTCGGCGGCTTACGCTCAACATGCACTTACGTTGGCGCTCACCACCTCAAAGAATTATCTAAGTGCACTACCTTTATTACAGTCAGCCAGCAGTTAAACGAAGTCTTTGGCAAATCCTAAGGTTAACCAATGATTGATGTTTTATTTTAATACACTCATATGGTGAATCAATGAACACAATCAATGGTTTGTAATGTCAAGTTTTTTACTATCACTTTATTGTTACTAAAAATTACTTACAACTAATTTATATCTACCCCTAGAGTTATATATAAAAGAAAAAAACCTTTAGGTTGTGCCCCTAACGGGCACACCTGATTATTACTCAGGGAAGAAGATGAGCGATTTAATTACAATTCTGCTTATTGAAGATAGTGAAGAATTACGTGATGTTGTGCAATTAATACTCACAACAAAGTATAATTATAAAGTACACGTGGCTGACAATGGTCAGGAAGCTTTAAAATTACTAGACAAATTAGATTATCAAGTAGACCTAATATTACTTGACTACATGATGCCTGAGATAAATGGGATAGATTTATTTCGGCTTCTATTGAAGTCCCCAGGCAAAGATCTTCCTGTTGTAATGATTACCAGCTCTGATGCCTTAGAGTTGGTGATTGAGTTTATGAAACTTGGTGGGGCAGACTTTGTCCAAAAACCCGTAATCGATTACGGCATACTAGATTTAATTATTCAACGAGCGATAGCTTTCTCAGAAAAGAACAAGAAACTTCTTAAGGCTGAAGCGGCTCTCATAGCTGCCGAAAGTGCTCGTGAATTTATGGAAAATTTCATTGCCAAAATAAGTCATGAACTCGGCACCCCTTCCCATCATATTTCAAGCGCGCTTACTTTAATCAAAAAAGCCCATGTAGAAAACGACAATCAAAAACTCGAAGAATGGATTGCGACAGCTGAAATAAGTAACCAACGCCTCAAACGATTAGTCAAAGATATTTTTGACATCACAGCAATTCAAAAGGGACGGTTTTCTATTTATCAAAATAAGGCGAACCTTCGCACATTGATCAAAACAGCGGTTTCAGAAGTCAAAACACAACCAAATGCTTTCACAGGAAAATTCGAGACAGACAACCAGGATATTATCCTGAACTGCGATCAAGATCGGGTCACTCAAGTTTTGGTCAATCTCCTAAATAATTCAGTTCGGTATGCCCCCGATAGTGAGAAAATCGACATAAAGCTTAAAAAGGAAGACCAGTCAGTTATTTGCAGCGTCTCAGATTTGGGACCAGGAATTTCAAAAGGCGATAGAGAAAATATCTTCAAACCGTTCTTCCAAAATGAAGAGGGTTACAACCATTCCGGTACTCTCGGTTTAGGGTTGACCATATCCAGAGAAATTATTCGTCAACATGGGGGAACCCTTTCTGTTGAATCTAATTTACCAAAAGGAACCACCTTTATTTTCACCCTTCCTCTATCACAAGGTGAAACACATGCCCAGCTTACTGAAGAAGGAAAATAAAATGAATAAGCTTTCAAATAATGTTGTTGTCCTACCGATAAAACAACGGGTTCTAATTGTTGATGATGATCCGATAAATCGTAAAATATGGAACGACGTTCTTTCTAAAATGTGTCGCCTTGAGTTCGCGTCAAGTGGGCATGAAGCAATTGATAAATACCCCAATTTCCGCCCTAACCTCATAGTACTAGATCGTATGATGCCGGGCATGCATGGCGATGATGTCTTAAAAAAAATCCGTTCCCTAGACAAAAACGGAGAAACCAAAGTCATCATGCATTCTATGCTTGAGAAAACATCTGATCAGATTGATGGGATGTCTAAAGGCGCCGATCTCTATATTCCGAAATCCACCGATATAGCTGTTGCCGTTACTCAAGTTCAAAGCCTTTTGGAGATGCAAAAATCATCTCACTCTGGCGCTCTCTTCAAAGTTGCAAGAGAACAGCTGCAAAAGGGGAGTTTTTCTTCAAACTTAGTCGCCACAGGAATCCTGCGACATGCTTCATTACTAACTGATGAAATTAGGGCACAGAGAGTAGATGTTGCCAGAATTGCTCAAGATGCAATCTCCGAAACTAGAACTGACCATAGCACCCCAATTGTTGTCGACAAAGAAATTGGCATCCAAGCTGATACGTTAATCTTAGGAAACAAGGATTTACTTACACAAGCGCTTGGCAATGTACTTACGCGAGCCTTAGAGGTTACAACAAATAAAGATACCGTGACTGTAAAAATTGAACAACGAAATGATAACGTCATTGTTTCTATTGAAGATTGTGGTCCTCCAATATCTCCATCAGAGCGCAGAGAAATTTTTCATTTTAATTGTGATCTCGAAGACCCACAGGTCAACCTGCCCGTGGCTTGGGAAACCGCTCAACGCCATCAT
Organism: Rhodospirillales bacterium; assembly: GCA_026196105.1. Classification (GTDB taxonomy): domain Bacteria; phylum Pseudomonadota; class Alphaproteobacteria; order Rhodospirillales; family JAPHRK01; genus JAPHRK01. The sequence continues at coordinate 17,501 of JAPHRK010000015.1, forward strand.
GGCGATTTGGTAGCAACAGATGGGGAAAAAGGGATGGTCTTTAGCTTCACCTTCCCTACAGCAGAAAAATTCATCCAAGCAGAATCAATTTCTTTTTAGCCTCGGAGCCAAAAAAAATGCAGAATATCAAAAATATCCACGCTCGTCTGAAATTCCTCCGTATCGATGATTCAACATCAGTTACCCTTAAAGAATTCACCCCAATCGTTGAGAAAAATATCGAACCGATTATGGATTCTTTTTACGAATACATAACAACCGACCCTTCTTTAGCTCACTTTTTCGTTGATGACGCAATAAAAGAGCACGCTAAATCTGCCCAAAAAAAGCACTGGCTCTCGAGTATTTTTTCTGGAAACTTTGATACAAGTTATGTTGAAAGTGCTGTGCGGATTGCACGAACCCACGAACGGATCGGCTTAAGCCCAGAGTTTTATCTCGGCGGCTATGAATTTGCACATGAATCTATTATCGCCTTAGCGGTTGAAAACTTTAGCCCAACTCTATTTGATTACCTCACTTTCCGTAGCAGAGGAAAAAAGAAAAAACTGACAGCACTCTTACAAGCAGTGGACAGAGCGATATTCTTGGATATTGGTCTTGTGATTGATGTTTACTTTGCTGAGGTACAAAAAACGAGCGCCAAAGTTTTGAACGACCTCGCCGAAGAATTTGAAATCAGAGTAGGAACTGTTGTCACCTCCGTTACTGATTCAGCAGGAGAAATGAAACTAGTCGCCTCAACAATGTCAGCCGCAGCAGAAGAAAGCAGCCAACAAGCAGCTATGGTAGCGAATGCAGCTGAGGAAGCATCTTCTAACGTGGAAACCGTTGCGGTTGCTTCTCAACAGTTAGCCGCTTCAATTAAAGAAATTAGTGAACAGGTCGATCGTTCAACAGTCGTTGCCACTGAAGCCGTTGAACAGGCAGAAAACACAAATGAAATTGTCGATAGTTTAGCAAAAATGGTGAACAAAATCGGCGAAATCGTAAAAATGATCAATGAAATTGCTGAACAAACGAATCTACTTGCCCTGAATGCAACAATCGAGTCCGCTCGTGCTGGAGATGCAGGAAAAGGGTTTGCTGTTGTCGCAAGCGAGGTAAAAGGTTTAGCCCAACAAACGGCAAAAGCAACCGATGAAATCGCTACTCAAATTAGAGGTGTTCAAGCAGCAACGGGCAGTTCAGTAAATGCGATTAAAAATATCAGTGATACCATTTCTAATATCCAAGGAATCGCTACAGTAATTGCATCTGCCGTTGAAGAACAAGGGGCTGCGACCGAAGAGATTAGCCGCAATGTCCACGAAGCTGCAAACGGAACGACCCAAGTAACGGAAAATATTTCAGGCGTTTCAACAGCAGCAAACCAAACAGGAGAAGCTTCAGTCATGGTTCTAGAATCTGCTGATCAACTTACCGTAAAAGCTGGGGAGCTTGACGAAGAAGTAAGCAGTTTCTTAAATGGAATGCGCAATCAAACTAAACAGTTCATTGCGGCTTAAGCATTACCAAATTGTTGTAAAATTTAAAAGACAACACAAAGCCCACACCTCAAATAACTGTTTAAGTGCAGAATCTTTCTACCACGAACAGCAGTTAAATGAGGTGTTTGGCAAAGGCATAATCACAAGGTAACAGCAGGTTTATTCTTACCAAAACCTGGTTTAAATACTCCAAAAACCATTGCTAAAATCAACGGAATAACATTGCTAACGCCCGCAATTAATTCCACCTGTTCCCGCGCTTTAAATTCAGCGGTCAAAGCTCCAAGCTTGAGACTTTCCTCTGCCAACATACGCATTTCAGGCATCATGGGAGCGAGAATAAGGAAAGCATTGAGTCCAAGGAAAAGTGCCAAACCTAACTTTATTTTCAGCCATAGAGGTCGAGGTTTGATTTTGGCATACATAACCAATCCAGAAACAGTCTTAAGAGCAATCCCAGGAAGGATGAGGATATAAGCACTGAGTTCTTTATAGACATAAGCATTATAAACCGCCTGTACATCGTCGGTCAGGGTATTGGAAATAACAATGTGAGAAAGTATGCAGCCCACATACATAATTGTTCCAATTACGTGCAGAAATTTCATTGAAGTCATCAGTTGCATCACTCTACTCCTCTTTCGAACCAAACCACATACGCTGGAAGAGTTGTTCTTTGCGAACAAATTGGTGATAGAGCGCTGCGAGGGCATGAAGGGCGATTAAACCGATTAATACTTTGATCATCAACCGGTGCCCATCTAAAGGAGGAATAGCTTCTGTATTGGGCCATGGAGCCCATTGCCCAGCCTTAACGAGATCAAGAAAACCAAAGCCAACAAAAGAAACTGCCCCACTCACAAGGACAAGAAGAGAAACAATCATTAAGCCCCAATGGACCACCTTTGACACTAGATTCATCCAACCAGACCAACTTGGATCAGGTGCAGGGAGTGGTCCTTTTAAATGAAGAGCCATACGGACTACTGATAGCAAAATAATTGTCATGCCTGTCATGGCATGAATCTGCATGAGAATCAGCTTATCTGCCTGGGGATCAAGCGCCGCTAAGTTTTTCCCCATAGGGATCATGGCAATGGTGAGAAAGACGATTAACCAATGAAGGACAACAATGATGGTTGGATAACGTTCACCCGTGGCAAGTTTTTTTGGATGCATAACCGACACTCGCATGTTAAAAAATATACAATACATTAATATTTAGATATCTAATACTTTACATGTTAATTATGTCAATGGAAAACTTCTCTAGATGAAAAAAAATACCGATAAAGCCCCTATTACTGTTCCTTACCTTCCCTCAATGGGCCGCTTACTTGGCTTTGCCAGCAAGGGCACCAATGATATTTCAGAGAAAAGATTAAAGGATTCGGATTTAACGCTGGTGCAGTGGGTTTTGCTTACGGCCCTTTGGCGTAAAGATGGCCTGACTGTTGGCGAGGTCGCTAAATATTATAAATCAACAGAAGCCTCAACCAGCAACCTGATTGAAAGGATGGTGAAAAAAGGCCTCTTAGACCGTCGTCATGATCAAATTGATCGCAGGCAGGTCCGCGTATTTTTAACAGAAAAATCAAAATCACTTTCTCATTTGATTAACTTCTATTTAGAAATCAACGAAGTGCTACTCAAAGGGTTTAATGAAGAAGAAAAGGACCTTTTGAGCTCAATGCTGGAGCGAGTAATAGAGAATACTCAGGAAGATTTAGCTAAAGGCTGATCAGGCTCTGCTTGAACACGTTTATATTTTCTAAGAAATGCTTGCTGAATTTCTTCTTGGCGCTTGAGCCACAAAAGACGGAAGAAACACGAGATCAGACCAAAAATGGAAAGAGGAGCGACAAAAAAAGCGACAACAAGAAGCTTTTCCTGACGTAGAATTCTAAACAACGCCTCTTCTTTTTCCTCTTCAGGGATAGCATGTGCATTCCCAGAACAATCCACATTACAATCCATCGTCACCAGCTCACTCTTCCAAGCGTACTTTGATCCTGTAAAAGCAATATAGGCGAGGGAAACTGCCAACAATACGATTGACGTATAGACAAGAATTTTAAAAACCTGAATCTCTTCCTGAATATACCCAGACTCAATCTCAGAAAACACTAATCGTAGGTTATCATCTCTAGGGGTTACACCCATACGATCAACTTACCTTTCCATAAATGTTCAACGGTCATTTCAAAAACACCCCTGACACTTATTAATACAATCACAAATGTTTTATTTAATCCAGCCCAAGAAAAAAACAAAAAAAACGGGAGCAGCCTTAAGGCGCTCCCGTTTTTCTTTTAGTGGTTGCCTCGAAAGAGGTTAGCCAACGATTTCACATTGTGAGAAGAAGTAAGCAATTTCGATGGCGGCGTTTTCTGGGCTGTCTGAGCCGTGGACGCTGTTTTCTTGAACGTCAACACCAAAGTCTTTGCGGATGGTGCCTTCGTCAGCGTTAGCTGGGTTAGTGGCGCCCATGATTTCGCGGTTGGCGAGGACGGCGTTTTCGCCTTCCAAAGCTTGAACAACAACTGGTTCAGAAATCATGTAGTCAACAAGCTCACCAAAGAAAGAACGCTCAGCGTGAACGGCGTAGAAGCCTTCAGCTTGGGCACGGGTCAGGTGGATGCGCTTGGAAGCGATAACACGAAGACCTTTTTCTTCAAAGCGAGCAACAATGGCACCGGTCAAATTACGTTTGGTGGCGTCAGGTTTGATGATTGAAAGTGTACGTTCGATGGCCATAGCGTTAAGAAACCTCGTGGCTAAACTTAAAAAAATTACATTCCCCCCCAGCCCTCAATGCCGGGTGCGGCGCGTTATAAAGGTAAGTCTCCCCTCTGGCAACTAGATTAAAGGGGTTTGTTTCATTAAATAAGCGAAGGCGCAGGTTTTTATGGAAAAATACTTTCCTATTGTTTTTTTACGTAGGCTTGTGACTGCAAGCCCGCGCGACCATTCCCACCTATGAATGCGTGGTGATTGAACCTAGCAAACCGTTTGGTTTGCGTACCAAGCATTTACCATGTTATGAGCCTCCCATGTTACATATAAATGACCTTACATACCGCATTGGCGGACGCGTCATCATTGATCAGGCAACGGTTGTTCTTCCTAAAGGACATAAAGCCGGGCTGATCGGGCGCAATGGCAGTGGCAAAACCACCCTGTTCAACCTGATCTCAGGCGATTTATCCCTTGATGACGGTGAAATTAGGCTTCGCACAGGTATGCAGATGGGTCGAGTCTCTCAAGAGACCCCAGAAGGCACACACTCCTTGCTGCAAGAAGTTATGGCGGCTGATAAAGAGATGAATGATCTCTTAGCTGAAGCTGAAACAGCAACGGATCCTCACCGAATTGCTGATATCCATATTCGTTTAAGTGACATTGATGCCCATTCTGCAGAAGCAAGGGCCGGAGCAATTTTATCTGGCCTAGGTTTTGATGCTGAGGCTCAGCAAAGAGCGGTTAACGACTTCTCCGGTGGCTGGCGTATGCGTGTGGCCCTGGCTGCGACATTGTTCCTTAAGCCAGATTTTCTATTGCTCGATGAGCCGACCAACCACTTAGACCTGGAAGCCTCCCTTTGGCTGGAGAATTACCTCTCCAATTATCAAGGGACAATCCTCGTAATTAGTCACGAGCGGAGTTTTCTTAATACCGTGGTGAATGAAATCATTCACCTTGAGCACGGAAAACTCACCCGCTATGGCGGCGGGTATGACTTTTTTGAAAAAACCCGGCGGGAAAAGCTTGAACTGCAATCAAAAATGTATGCCAAGCAACAAGCCGAACGCAAACATATCCAAAGCTTTATTGATCGCTTTCGGGCTCAGGCAAACAAAGCAAGCCAGGCCCAAAGCCGGATTAAAGCTCTGGCCCGCATGGAGCCAATTGCCTCGGTTATGGAAGAACGCACGACAACCTTCTCCTTCCCTAACCCAACAACTCTCTCTCCTCCGTTGATTACGCTTGATGAAACAACGGTTGGATACGAACCTGGTAAGCCAATCCTCTCAAATATGAATCTCTATGTGGATATGGAAGACCGCATTGGCCTTTTGGGAGCAAATGGTAATGGTAAGTCAACCATGATCAAACTGCTTGGCAACCGCCTTCAACCTCAAGAAGGGCAAGTTCGCAAATCAGGTAAATTGAAAACGGCCTATTTTGCTCAACACCAAACCGACGAGCTAAACGTCACTGAAACCCCTTTCTATCATATGGCTCAATTGATGGAAGGCGTTCCCATACACAAAGTTCGCGCTCATTTGGGGCGCTTTGGTTTTGGGGCTGATAAAGCGGATGTTGAAGTCGGCAAGCTTTCTGGGGGCGAAAAAGCGCGTTTACTTTTTGCCCTGATGAGCCGTGAAAACCCTCATATCATGCTTCTTGATGAGCCGACTAACCACTTGGACGTTGATTCCCGTGAGGCTTTGATCCGCGCCCTTAATGACTATGAAGGGGCTGTCATTCTGGTAAGTCACGATCGGCACCTACTTGAATTGGTTTGTGACCGGCTTTGGGTGGTTGAAGACGGTACTTGTGTTCAGTTCGATGGCGATATGAACGATTACAGCAAGCGGCTTTTAGAAAAACGCAAAGCCAATGGCGGCGGCAAGAATAAGAGCAAACCTGAGAAGCAAGAAGGCAAGTCGAACCGCAAAGAGGGTCGCAAAGAACGCGCTGCAGCGCGTGCTGCCCAAGCTCCCTTAAGGAAAGCTGTTAAAGAGGCTGAAAAACAAATGGAAATACTTGGTGCTAAAAAGGAAAAACTAAAAACAGCCCTTGCCGATCCCGAAATCTACGAAGATGAAACAGGGAAAGCGACAAAACTGCAAAGAGAACTCGGCGAGTTGGAGAAAAAAATAGAGAATGCTGAAGAAACCTGGCTTGAAGCCCAAGAAATTTTAGCTGCTGCGAGTTAGGCTTATGTCAAACTCACCTCGTATAATCTCTTTAGTTCCCAGCCTGACAGAAACTTTATTCGATCTCGACCTCCAGGACCAACTTGTTGGGCGAACCTCTTTCTGCATCCATCCCCATGATAAAATTGCTTCTATTCCCTCAGTAGGCGGGACAAAAGCAATTAAAATGCAAAAGTTCAAAGACCTTGCCCCGACACATGTCCTGGTTAATGTGGATGAAAACCCTAAATCATTGGCTGAGGACATTGAGGCCCTTGGTGTTGAAGTCGTTGTCACCCACCCCCTAACCCCTGAAGATAACCTCCCCCTCTTTCGTCTATTGGGACAACTTTTTGGTCGCCAAGAGCAAGCCGAAAAGCTTTGTGATCAATTTTCAAGTCAAATGGATCAGTTAAGTGAAGCCGTTAAAAATCGTCCTGCAGAGAAAGTACTTTATCTTATATGGAAAAATCCATGGATGACTATTTCAAAGGATACCTATATTTCCAAAATGCTTGGGCTGATTAATTGGCAAACAGTGGGGCACGATCCCAACATTCGTTACCCTGAAGTTACGCTAGAGGAAGAAGGCATTGCGGCCATTGATCGACTATTACTAAGCACAGAGCCATATTCTTTCTCGGATAAAGATGTAAAAGAATTAACCAAACAATACACCTTACAGAATACAAGTATTTCTTTAATTGATGGAGAAATGACTTCTTGGTATGGAAGTAGAGCAATCGAAGGACTTAACTATCTCAGAAAAATATCTGATAAAAAGTGACTTAAACTTACGTTAAATAATCTAAAAAGTACCATAAACCCTTATTTTATAGCTTTTTTCACCGTTTATTAACTTTAATGCTTGAGATATGATTCTAATAGGATTATGTCAAATTATGGAGACAACGTTCTTCATCTAGCTGAGAAAATATCGAGTTCGCCCACTTCCATCAGATTAATAAATAATCGGTGGAAAGAATAAAATGGAAGGAAAAGGCGGAAACAATGCATGGCTTTTTACTGCCGGTACTAAAGCTCTTTGGTTTTAATGAGCTCCAAACGGTAATTGCACTTTTATCAATGCTTTATTTTCTTGCCGCATTTTTCGGTGGGCTGCTTTCTGGCATCGCTAAAGCATATGGCGCACCGCGAGCCCCTATTCCGTTATCTCAAAAAATCTCCTTCCGTATCATTTTGCTTGGCGCAATTATGATGATCTTCTTTATTTTCTATTATCATTTTGGTGTCACAGGGAACTTTAATGCCTCTCATGGTGTTTATTGGACATCAACGATGATTGCTGGCCCCTTAATCGGTATGCTTGGCAATGCGATTATTGAAGCTATATTTTCTGGCAAAATAAAAAAGAATGAGAAAATTTATAAAGCATGGGCAGATAAACAAAGAGCCAAAGCATTTGCAAAACGACGCGCTGCTGTGCGCGAAGGCGTCGAAGAAGTCAAAGATTTACACAAAGACAAAGCACGCCGCAAACGCCACTACAAAGATCGTGAAGAAAACGTCGCTAGGCGCAAACCTTCATCGGCTCGATAAACTTAAGCCTTTTTCTCCCAACCGCCTCGTTCGTTTTGCTGCCAGTAAGTTAGGGTGTGCCCAGCGTCTTTATAGGTTTTCCAACGCCCTCTAGCCGCTGAAACTTCGTCATCATCGTTACCATCGAAGAGTTCAAAACAGCGTTCAAAATCGCTTACTTTTTCTGAAGTCGCCCCATCAGATAGAAACAGAAATGTTGCGCCATTCGGTGCATCATCATCTGTTGTCAGCCAGATAAGTTGATCAACTGGAGCCCCATCTTTAGCTGATCCATGGGGGAGCCAACTATTTGGCTCATAGGTCCATAGAAGGCTATTAAGGGCATCTACCCTTTGGGTTGAACCTGCCATCACGACAGCGCGCTTCCCTGCCTCCAACGTTTTCTCCAGCAGCATCGGCAAAGCCTTTTCTAATGGAGAACGTTGAAGGTGATAAAAAGCGATATCGGTCATGGGTTAGCTTACACTTCGTAATGGTCTGCAACGAGACGATCTAACAAGCGGACACCGTAACCCGTACCACCCCGAGGGACAGTAGGTTTAACTTTTGAAGACCACGTCACACCAGCAATATCAAGGTGAGCCCAAGGGGTTTTATTGACAAAACGTTCTAGGAATTGTGCTGCTGTGATGCTACCACCAAAGCGCCCGCCAACATTTTTCATATCGGCAATTTGAGACTTGATCAGGGCATCGTAGTTATCCCCCATCGGCAAACGCCAAACTTCCTCACCAACAGCCTTACCCGCATCAGTGAGGCGTTTCGATAGTTGATCGTTGTTGGAGAATAATCCTGCCATCTCTTGACCTAATGCCACCATGATAGCTCCGGTAAGAGTGGCAAGATCCACCATGAACTGAGGCTTGTAGGTTTCCTGGGTGTACCAAAGAGCGTCAGCCAAAACCAACCGACCTTCCGCATCCGTATTGATCACTTCAATAGTTTGTCCTGACATAGAGGTCACCACATCACCAGGACGCTGTGCGTTACCAGAGGGCATGTTCTCAACAAGCCCAACAACACCTACAGCATGGGTTTTCGCTTTACGACCTGCTAAGGCTTTCATCAAACCAATAACAACCCCGGAACCACCCATGTCCCATTTCATATCTTCCATACCACCGGCTGGCTTAATGGAAATACCCCCCGAATCAAAGGTCACGCCTTTGCCAACAAAGGCAATCGGACCTTTTGTTTCCTTAGTTCCTTTTGGCAAGCCATTCCATTCCATAATGACCATTTGGGAATCACGAGAGGACCCCTGCCCGACCCCAAGCAAAGCCCCCATACCGAGCTTTTTCATCTGCTTTTCACCCAGGATGGATACTTTAAGGCCGAGGGCCTCTAGTTCTTTAGCCTGTTTAGCCAAGGTTTTCGGATAAATAACGTTTGCAGGTTCAGAAACCAAATTCCGGGTAAGGAACACACCTTCAGCCACTTTGTCCAATGTCTCAAATTGCTTACGAGCCGCCGTATAGCCCTGACAAAGAATACGTACGTTTTTTAAAGAGGGCTTTGCTTCAGCTTTTTCCTTGGTGCGGTACTTATCAAATCGGTAAGAGCGTAACTTTAGACCAAAAGCCATATGTGCTCCACACGCATCATCAGACAGAGGGCCATCAACAATGTGGTCATGGAGAATAGAAACTGACGTTCCGGCTTTCATGGCAGAGCCATAAATCTTACCGCCCAAGTCTTCGATTTTTAGGTCTGTAAGGTCTTCGGCTTTTCCCGTTCCAACAATAAAAATCCGGTCTAAGCCGGACCCTTGAGGCGCATAAAGGGAAACCATTTGACCGTATTTACCTTTAAATTTGCCAACTTTCATTGCCCGACTTAAGGCCCCATCTGTCTTCTCATCCAATGTTTCTGCTGAAGACAAAAGTTTTGGCCCAGGGCCTGCAAAAACAACGAGGATGCCTTTTGGGGGCAAAGCATGTTTGGCAAAGGTAATTTTCATAAAAAGCCTCAAAATTCTTATTAGAGTTATCAATTACAAGAAATGTAGTCTGCAGTGCGCCCTATCTCAAGGGTGAAAGGCAACGGATAGGCAAAGTGCTTAGCTTACTCATAAAAAGCCACGCTCAATCCTCTAAGGAAAATCAACGGAAATGCAGAATTCCTAACCTACAAACACAACGAGCTTTTCAGTGCCACGTCATTTGTTTTTTACGACAAAGGAGTTTGTCGGATATATGTGGTACTAATCAAAAAAACTCAAACAAGTTCATACTTCATTGAGCTCGTGAAGGTGGAGGCTGAGAAGGTCTTAACTTAACCGGACGACGTTTTCTGCCCCAATCGCCGGGAGGCCCATCGAACACACCTCCACATTGAGTGCCGCAGCTTTGGCACTTGCCTTCACCATCCAATTTCCAGGTAGAAAGCTCATACCAATCACGCCCAATCACTAAGTCACCACAGTTATGGCAATAGGTGCTATCGCCTTCTTTATTGTGAACATTACCAACATAAGCATAGCGCACGCCATTTTTGATGGCGATTTGTCGTGCCTTGATGAGAGTTTCAGGTGGCGTTCTAGGGTGTTCCATCATTTTCCAATCAGGATGGAAAGCGCTGAAATGCATGGGCACATCTGGCCCAAGGTTTTCCACCACCCATTGGGTCATCTCTTCCAGTTCTCCTTCAGAATCATTTTCTCCAGGAATTATCAAGGTGGTGGTTTCAAACCACACATCGGTTTCATGCTTTAGATATTGCAAGGTTTCCAGCACATTTTGCAAATGACCACTGCACAGACGGTAATAAAAATCCTCCGTGAAACATTTTAAATCAACGTTGGCAGCGTCCATGTGGTTATAGAATTCAACCCGAGGCTCATCACATATATACCCAGCCGTCACAGCGACAGTTTTAATCCCCCGAGCGTGACATGCTTTGGCAACTTCAACAGCATATTCGAGGAAGATCACTGGATCGTTATAAGTAAAAGCCACCGATTTACAGCCCAGTTGCGCTGCGGCATCGGCAATCATTTCGGGCGAGGCTTGATCTGCAAGCTTATCAAAAGCCCTGGATTTACTAATGTCATAGTTCTGACAGAACTTGCAGGTCAGATTGCAGCCTGCTGTTCCAAACGATAAAATAGGAGTGCCTGGTAAAAATTGATTGAGAGGTTTTTTCTCAATAGGGTCAACACAGAAACCACTGGAGCGGCCATAAGTAGTGAGGCCCATCTTACCGCCGATATTGGCTCGAACAAAGCATAAGCCCCGCTGCCCATCTTTGATTTTGCAATAGCGAGGACACAGGTCACATTGGATGCGTCCATCTTCAATTTCGTGCCAATAACGCCCAAGAACGGCTTGAGGCCGATAAGCCTGATTCATCAAAATTCACCAATTTTGTGTTTCAATAGTTGAAAAGTAAGCCTTTCGGGGCCAAGCTTCAACTTGAGAACTTAAAAACAGTGACTTAAAGGACTTAAAATGGCGACGGCAAGACCGGCAGCGGTGGCTGGGGCATTTTATGACGATAACCCACAGCGGCTAACTCAATCCATTCTCCACTATTTAGTGGAGGCGGAAGAAAAACCTGAATCTAAAGGCAAGGTTCCTAAGGCTATTATCGCCCCCCACGCTGGATATGTTTATTCAGGCTCGGTAGCGGCAACGGCTTATGCTCGGATTAAACCCGCAAAAGAAACCATTAAAAGGGTGGTTTTGCTTGGCCCTTGTCACCGAGTGGCCGTTCAAGGCCTTGCCATGAGCAGTGCCGATTATTTCCTGACGCCTCTTGGCCGAATCCCTCTCGACAAACAATTCCAAGCTAAAATCACGGAGCTCCCCCAAGTTACGACCTTTGATGCGACCCATGCCCAGGAACACAGCCTAGAAGTCCACCTCCCCTTTCTACAAACACTCATTAGAGAGTTCATATTAGTTCCTCTTGTCGTTGGCAATGCAAGCCCGGAACAGGTTGCAGAGGTTCTTGAAACCCTTTGGGGTGGGCCTGAAACTCTTATTGTCATCAGCACGGACCTTAGCCATTACCTGAATTATGAGCAAGCACACGAACTTGATGGGAAAACTAAAAATGCCATTGAGAATTTTGATATTGATAGTATTGGCAATGAGCAAGCTTGCGGGCGCATACCTGTAAAAGGACTACTTCATCTAGCCAATAAAAAAGGCATGGAAATTTCCACCGTCGATTTCCGCAACTCAGGCGATACGGCGGGACCGAAGAACCGGGTCGTTGGCTATGGCTCTTGGGTACTAATTGAGTCAGAGAATGAAGTGCCGCAGAATTCTCCCAATCCTGACCCGACAGATGCTTTTGCCCAACAAACCAAAGATATTCTAGAAAAACATGGAACTATCCTTCTGCAATTAGCCGCAGCTTCTATAGAGTCAGGGCTTGATAAGGGCGTTTCAGCAACCATTGTTCCAACAAATTTCTCTCAAGACTTACAAGCCAACGGAGCAGCCTTTGTTACCCTAGAAAAAAACGGTCGTCTCAGAGGATGTATTGGCTCCTTACAGGCCCACCAACCCTTAGTCGAAGACGTGGTTCAAAACGCTTTCAAAGCTGCCTTTGGTGATCCTCGGTTTCCAAATTTGGGGCGCGAAGAACTCAAAGACCTCACCATTTCGATCTCTGTCCTCAGCCCTGCTGCTCCAATGAATATAAGCGATGAAGCTGACCTATTAAGGCAACTGCGGCCCGGTGTTGATGGGCTGATTATTATGGATTTAGGCCGACGCTCCTTGTTCTTACCCCAAGTCTGGGATCAACTCTCTGACCCGATACAGTTCCTCGCTCACCTTAAACAAAAAGCGGGGCTTCCCGTTGATCATTGGTCTGATGGATTTAAAGCGTGGCGTTTTATAACGGAAGGTGTAAAACAAGCCCAACTGAGTGACCCAATGTCTATCTGGAACGAGCCATACGACTAGGGGCATATACATTTTTGGAGTTGATCATTTGCCTTTGACTATTACCCCTGAACTGATGGAAACCTTGCGCCAAACAGCCCTCAAAGCTGGTGAAAAAATTATGGAGATCTATAACTCTGATTTTGAGGTTATTACCAAAGCAGATGATTCTCCGGTTACCTTAGCCGATCAAGCCGCTGAAGCCATAATTACCCCTGTCCTTAAAGAAATCTGGCCTGATGTCCCTGTGGTTGCTGAAGAAGCAGCGGCGGCTGGAGATATTCCTGATGTAGGAGATGGTCCTTTTTGGCTGGTTGACCCTGTCGATGGCACCAAACAATTCGTTTCTCGCAAGGATGAGTTCACCGTAAATATCGCCTTGATTGAAGATCGCACCCCCCTGCTCGGTGTTGTTTACGTTCCTGCCTACGACCATATGTATTTAGGTAGCCCTCTTGGAGCAACATTTTCAGAAAAAGGTGAAGAGCCTAAACCAATCCATGTTCGCAAACGCCCGGAGGAGAGCCTTGTTGCAGTTGCCAGCATCTCACATCGCACTCAGGAAACTGATGATTTCCTAGAACAAGTAGGCGCGACAGAAACCACGTCCGCTGGTAGTTCTCTCAAATTCTGCCTAGTCGCTAAAGGGGAAGCAGATGTTTATCCTCGTTTTGGTCCAACCATGGAGTGGGACACTGGCGCAGGTCATGCCGTCCTAGCAGCAGCAGGTGGAAAACTAATCAATCCAGACGGTTCAGAGTTTCTTTATAGCAAGCCTAATTTTCGCAATGGCGACTTCATCGCTTGGGGTACCGAACAATAAATTAATCTATATGGATCAAAATAAGGAATAAGGATGTTTCTTATTTTTATCACAAAACATTTACAAGTATAAAACCTCGCATTTTCCGATGTTTTCTTATAGTTTTTTCTTAAGGAATTTTATTCCAAGGGGGAATTGTTTTCATCGTTTGATGTGAAGAATTCAAAATATAAAACCTTAAGTACCAAGGAAACTGACAAAGTGACGGTGAATACATGTTCAGCCCCTATCGCAACCGATAGGGCCTTTTCAAGATTCATTTCATTCGGGCTGGATGATATTCCACACCTGTCTGTAGTGTTTTTTGCTCTTATTATGACCTTTTCGTTCTTGGCTCCTGCTACAGCACTGGCTCAAGCAGCTGAAGCCATTGGCTCAGTTCTTAAAGTTAAGGGAACTGTTGACGCCATTCGAGATGGCACAGGCCAAGTCCTCAAAAAGGAAGATCCGGTCTTTATAGGCGACGTTATCCAAACCAGTCTTGTCGGTTCTATTGTTTTAAAACTGCTTGATGATAGCCTCGTCTCCTTGGATGCTGAAAGCCAAATCGTCCTAGACGACATGGTCTATGACTCGGCAACAGGTTCAGGCCAAATAGCAATGAATGCTGTACAAGGGGTTTTCTCCTTTGTCTCTGGTAAAATCTCAGCCAATACATCCAGCGGAATGAATGTTCGCTCTCCTTCCATGACTATTGGGATCAGGGGGACTGTTGATCTCCTTAAAGCAAGACCTGCTGGCTTACAATCAGTCGTTATTAACAAAGAAGGTCGTTCAACAGCACGGAATAGGGCTGGAGCCGTAAACTTGGTTGCAGGGGAATTAGCCGAAACAAGCAGCCCAGACCAAGCTCCACAAAAACGGAAATCCACACCAGAGGACGAAGAAGAGTTTAAAAATATTGAACTCGAAGTTGCTGATAGTATTGCTGACCCAGCAGGAAGTTCACTTGATAGTTCTGACGATGGTCTTAAGGAAGAGGTTATAAACAAAACTCCCTACCGTCCATCTGGGAAAGCAACAGGTAAGCTGACACAAGCTCGGACTACTTCTGGGGCTGTAATGGTCAGTTCGAATACGGCAACAACTTCAGCTGGCTCAACAAGTGGCGGGAGTTACCCAAGTTCTATCGTTTGTACTTCAGGTAACTATTATTTCAAAATCACCAGTGGTCCTACTATGACAGCAGGAACATCAGCGTCCGGGGACCACGACATGCGGTTCAACTGTAGCGGTGGAAGTAGTTATGTTTTTGGCCCAGATGCGAGCCCACAAAGTGGTAACGTTGACACTGATTTAACGTTCACTGTCAACGGTGTGACCTTTGACCTTAACTTCAGTGTCTCTGGCAACACTGTCACCATTAATAAATTCGAATAAGGAGTGGTTTTATGAAGAATACAACGATCAAGCACTGCTCCAGAGCACTACTCGTAGCCATTATTTGTGGAGGGGTCACTTGGGTTTCTCAGAGTGAAGCAAGAGAGTTTCGCTCACCGAACCCCATCTTTACACCGAAGGGGCTAGCAGGTGGTTCAGGGTTTAAACTTGATCCGTCAAAGCAGATTAAACTCAATGCTGAAAACCTTCCTGGAATTCGCTTAGGACAAGTCCCTAGGAGTGAAGTTACAACCATATTAAAAGATATTATTTCCAAATGGAATACGCCACAGATGGCAAATACATTGGCGAATTCATTTCCTAATAAATCTGGTTATTTGACCCAATTTTCAGCCAACGCCAGTTCTACTTCCAAAGGACAGCTTGTCTCAGTCCGTGCCATTCAAATGAAGCGTCAAAGAGCAGAACGAGTTGGCACTGGGAGCCGAGATGAGATCGAATTAATTAGTGATGTGGTTGTTTCTTTTAAATATCGAATTATGGATTCAGGTGAAGCCTCCGAGGGGGAAGCTGACTACCAGTTGGAAATAAGGCAGAGGTTTAGCCGATGAGCTTTAAGAATAAATATTTAACCGGCGGTTTGCTCGCCGTTATGTCGTTTGGAGGACAAACCGCATCGGCTGCTGAGGCACTCCCAAACAACTTCTTCATTGATCGGATCGTAAATTCTATTACGTCTAATCCTGTTGAAAGTGCCCTCTCCCATGATTTATTAAAAGATTTCACTGTTAATTATAACAATACCCTTTCAACTGCTTTGCACAGAAGCAGCGGAGATCACGGTACTCGGCTTTACAGCACGACGGGAACAGAAACATACAACGACTTTAGTCTATCAATTGCTCGGCAATACGATAACTTCCGTTCAATGAGTGCGATGATTTCTGGTACATTAAGTGCTTCAGATTATCGCTACGATGACCGTGGCTTTGTGCCTGAACGGATTAACCTCAAATTTGAAAATGGAGCAGCACATACGCCTTTCAAAGCCGAGGCAGGTGATACCTTTGCGGACTTTAGTATCCGAACAGTTCAAACATCTGTTAAAGGTGCTCAGATTGAATTCCAACCTCAATCTAAAAACCAAAAAGAGTTTAGCTCTATCCAACTATTTACGGGAACAGCTAAAACTGATTGGTCAAAAGGCAATCCCAAGCAGGATTACTACACTGGAGCATCTTACTTAGTTGAGATGCCTGATGTGGGGTTATTTAGCATTAACTGGGTAAACAACATTAAAGAACAGCTGAGTACGACAACGACGGAGTCTAAGACTCAAAACGTCTACAGTATTGCTGGGGAAAAAGAATTTACTATTCCTGTCGCTAATCTGGAAGTCATCCGGGACATAATGCCTGATCAAAACATCATTGCAGAGGGCGAACTCTCATATTTTACGGGGGATCATTCAGAAACAGGCGTTGATGGGACAGATAAAGAGCAGAATGGCAAAGGCTATTTCTTCCAACTAAGCGGAACAAATGCCAGCCCTTTTTCATGGAGAACTCGCTACGAGCGTTATAGCAAAGATTTTGCTCCCGCAGGGGCTGGTATTGCAACTGGGACCCAAAATATTGAACTCCATGGAGCCTGGCGACATGAGAGCGGTTTGCAAACCCGTATTCGCCGCTTGCTCTATACCACGAATGTTGACAATTCAAACCCAACCTTCAGTAAAACCTGGGGGGTTAACTTTTCTGGTCCGTTCAACACAGATTATTTCCCTCATCGGAAAATTACAGGAACGGCAGACTTCTTCCAAGAAAGAAGTGAAACTGATTATAAAGATGCCGTATCTGTAACGAGAGTTGCCGATATTAACCTTGCAGCCCCTATGGATTACGGCTGGAATGGCCGCGCTGGATTAGTTATAAAATCAATAGTCGATGTTACGACAGCAACAGGAAGTTCTCTTACTAAAGAAGTTTCCGTCGGTGGTGATCATGCTTTGACGTATAACAACTGGAAAGGGACAATCACCCCGACCTACAGGCTCACTCAGACAAAGACAAATTCAACAAACACTTTCGGCAACAACCCAACTTTGTCCATCAATATGCTCAATGGTCAGCATAGCGCAGGTATGGTTGCCAGCTTGACAAAAAACGTCGTCGATAATGGCAATAACTATGATGAATATTCTTTTGACGCTAACTATGGGTACAATTTAGGAGCCCATACATTCCGTTTTGAAGGTAATGCCTTAAAACGAGAAACAAAATCGGCTGGAAGCAATCGCGACCTCCGCATCGGCGTTTCCTGGAACTATAACTACGACAAACCAGCAGGGAGCACTTTAGCAGATAAGGGACTTGGCGTCGTTTCTCCTGCGACAGTTGCTGAAAGTGATACCCTTGATGTAAAATCTCTGGCACCTGGCCTCTCCCTTAAAGACACATTAGGGCGTCTTGATCGTCTCAATATCAAAGATGGTGCTGAACAACCTGGAGAACGGGTATTTGAAACGCGCTTGATTGAAGAAGTTCCAACTCGCCAAAGGCTTGTTGTCCAACATAGTGCTAACACGGTAAACAAAACTGGTGCCGTTATCGCATTTGACAACATTGCCAATGTTGCCGGAACACAGAGAACCTTTAAGCAGGTTCGGAGCGCTTTGTTTGCTAAATATGGCCAACCAAGTAATGTTGTCGAAAAAGGCAATTTCTCAGCAACTTTAGCCACGGATATCCGTAACGGTGAATTTGTTCGTATTTACGAGTGGAAAACACCTAGTGGCGTCATTCGTTTTGGCATACCTAAACGTCTCGACAATACAGTCCGCATGGAAGTACAGCATGCCAGATCACTGCCACCTACAGCTAACTCAAGCTGGAGCATGGAGACCGTTCGCTAGGCATTTCTCTATTAGATCAAGGAAATATATAAGGGGGAGCTTAAATACTCCCCTTGCCTTTTGGGGCCCCAGGAAGTTATTTTCTCGCTTTCTTAACTGATACCAAGTGTCGATAATGGAAACTTTACGGCTCACAGATAACGCACAGTCCATTAAGAAAGCCAGCGCCTTGATAAATCAAGAAGCGCTCGTGGCTTTTCCAACGGAAACTGTTTATGGACTTGGGGCTGATGCTCGAAGTGACGAAGCCGTTGCTAAAATTTTTGAAGCAAAAAGCCGCCCCCAATTCAATCCTTTGATTGTTCATGGGCAAAGCAAAGAGTTTCTATCAAACTTTGTCGAGTTTACGCCACTGGCCAACAAACTGGCACAAGCTTTTTGGCCTGGCTCCCTTACTTTAGTCCTCAAGAGAAAAGTTGATTGCCCGATTTCTCTATTAGTCAGTGCAGGATTAGATTCTATCGCCGTCAGAGTCCCTGACCATCCCTTAGCACAAAACTTATTACGTCAATCACAATGCCCAATAGCAGCCCCTAGCGCTAACCGCTCTGGCGAAGTTAGTCCAACGTCGGCTGAACACGTTTTAGGTTCTCTTGAGAGCCGAATAGCTGCTGTTTTAGATGGTGGTTCTTGCCGAGTAGGTATTGAATCAACTGTTGTTGATCTCTCCAGTGACAAAGTAACATTGCTGCGCCCCGGTGGTGTAGCTGCTGAAGATATTGAAGCTGTAATAGGCCCCCTTGCCCGCCCAAGTGAAGATCCAACAGCCCCAAAGTCTCCTGGAATGTTAGCAAGACATTATGCACCCAATCGCCCCGTATGCCTTAATAGTTCTAACTTTAAAGAGGGTGACGGTATCTTAGGGTTTGGCCCTAAGGCACCAAAGGAATGTTTGAACCTAAGCCCTAAAGGTGATTTGGTAGAAGCGGCGGCAAATTTATTTGCCATGATGCGACAATTAGATAAACCAAAATTTGACCGAATTGCTGTCATGCCCATTCCTAATCACGGTTTAGGCGAAGCTATTAATGACCGATTAAAACGGGCCGCTACACCGCAATAAAGGAAGAAGAATTAAGATGGATGATACTGCCTCAAATCCCCCTGAAGGGTTTATACCCTTTCCTGTTGATTTCGGCTTTGTAGGGCTCATCGGCCCTCTGTATGCGATGCCTGGGGATGCGCAAGCACGTTTTGGTTTCCGGGTTATGGAAAAACACCTCAATCCTGCCGGTATATGTCACGGAGGCATGACCATGGCAGTTGCCGATATGGCCGTTGGTTTTGCCGCCCTAACAGCCTCAAAAGTAAGAGTTTTCCCTCCTTCAATTAATAATACATTTGATTTTCTTGCACCGGCACAATTAGGAGATTGGTTAGAAACCCGCGTCACTTTCGTTAACCCAACTCGGAGTATGGCATTTGCTGACGGAATTATGCACTGTGATGAAAAACCGATTTTGCGGTTTAATGGTATCTGTAAATTCCCTCGTCCCGATGACAGTCGTTTTGCGGGCCAAGAAAAATTCAACAAACTTATTGAAATATTTAACTCTGGGTCAGGAGACTAACTTTGCCCCCTCTCAGTGATACTCTGATTGAGAAATTTAAAGCCGTAGTAGGTATTAGTGGTGTCATAACAGCCCCTGCAGACCAAGAGCCCTTTGTAGAAGAAGAACGAGGACTTTACCGTGGAGTTTGCGATGCTGTAATTCTCCCTGCTACCACTGAGCAAGTTTCTCAAGTCGTAACAATTTGCTCAGAAAACAATCTTCCAATCACCCCACAAGGCGGAAATACAGGGCTTTGTGGTGGAGCAGTTGCCCATGGTGGGATCATTCTCTCCCTGAAGAGAATGAATAAAATCCTCAATATTGACCCGCTTAACCAAACCATGACTGTTGAATCAGGCGTTATCCTGGCTTCTATACAAGCAGCTGCTGAAGACACTGGTTTTCTCTTCCCCTTAAGCTTAGGCGCGGAAGGAAGTTGTCTCATTGGAGGAAATTTAGCCACTAACGCTGGTGGAGTGAACGTCTTGCGCTACGGCAACAGTCGAGAATTAGTCCTTGGCTTGGAAGTCGTTCTTGCCGATGGACGAATTTGGAATGGCCTGCGTGGTTTACGAAAAGATAATACTGGCTATGACCTGAAGCACTTGTTCATGGGGTCAGAAGGCACTCTTGGTATTATCACAAAAGCCGTTCTCAAGCTCTTCCCCTATCCAAAAACCAAAGAAACCGCCCTCCTCGCCCTCCCGGGTCTTGATGAAGCTGCACAGATTTTTTCTGCATCAAAAGAAAATATGGGGGACAGCCTTAGTGCTTTTGAACTAATCTCCCACACAGCCCTCTCCCTAACCACTAAGCATATTTCAGGCATTAAAGCCCCATTTGAAAATGTTCACGCTCAGTATGTTTTGATAGAATTCACATCCCCCCAAGAAGGTTCGAACTTGCGTGATAGTGTTGAAGCGTTTCTTGGCGGAATATTTGAGCAGGGATTAGCTGAAGATGGTGTCATTGCAGAAAGCCAATCTCAGGCCCTCGATCTCTGGCGTTTGCGAGAATCCATCCCTGAGGCACAAAAAATCGAAGGGGGTAGTATTAAGCACGATGTCTCTGTACCCGTTTCCTCCATAATAGACTTTCTGACAAAGGCCACTAATTTGGTAGAGGCTGAAATGCCGGGTATTCGGGTCTGTTCATTCGGTCACTTTGGTGATGGCAATATTCACTTCAACCTTACCCAACCCAAAGACATGGACCGCCATGCATTTATGGATCAGTGGAACCATTTCAATCGTCTCATCCACGATCTAGTAAATTCCATGGGGGGAAGTTTTAGTGCGGAACATGGGATTGGTCAGTTGAAGGTTGGAGAACTTGAAAAATATAAAGACCCCGTTGAGCTTGAGCTCATGAAGACAATTAAAAAATCTTTAGATCCGATGATGATTTTAAATCCAGGAAAGATCATTAGGAACATACAATAATTCTAGCTTCATCATTAAACACTTGCTTTTACACTTTATTTGATAATCATAACCACAAATTATCAAATGGAGTTTTTATGAAAAGTTACAGTGAAATTTTTGTTGATGGTGAATGGTCACGCCCAAGTGGTACAAACACGATTGATGTTGTAAACCCAACAACTGAAGCAGTGTGTGGTCGTATTCCAGCCTGCGATGCCAATGATGCAGAGAGAGCCGTTCTTGCTGCCAGAGGTGCCTTTAATCAATGGTCACGAACCCCCAAAGCTGAACGAATTGAATATCTGCTCAAAATTCATCAAGGCCTGAAAGAGCGAGCCGGTGAGATTGCCAAAACCATCACAGATGAAGTTGGGATGCCTTTAAAGCTTTCAGCAATGATTCAAGCGGGTTCTCCTATCGGACAATTCAAAGGTATGGCCAGAACCACCGAAGCCTTTTCTTTTGAGGAAGAAGTCGGAAATTCAAGAATTATTCGTGAAGCCGTAGGGGTTACAGTTTGTATCACCCCATGGAACTACCCTCTCCACCAGATTGCGGCAAAAGTAGCCCCTGCCTTGGCTGCAGGCTGCACCGTTGTTCTAAAACCAAGTGAAGTTGCTCCTCTTAACGCCTTTATTCTTGCTGAAGTTATTGAATCTGTTGGACTACCTAAAGGGGTATTCAACCTCGTCACCGGTACGGGCACAGAAATCGGTGAGCCTTTGGTTGCCCATCCTGAAGTTGATATGATCTCATTTACCGGATCAACAGGAGCTGGTCGTGCAATATCAGCAGTAGCCGCTCAGACAATCAAACGAGTCACCCTTGAACTAGGCGGCAAATCAGCAGCAATCGTACTCGAAGATGCTGACTTAACCAAAGCAATCAAGGGTATTTTTGGTGCTTGCTATATCAACTCGGGCCAAACCTGCACCGCCCATACACGACTTTTAGTTCCTGAAAGCAAATATGAAGAAGCTAAAACCATTGCAAAAAAAGTAGCTGAATCCTGGACTGTAGCCGACCCTAATACAGAAAACGCCCGGCTTGGCCCTTTAGTCTCCAAAGATCAATGGGAAAGGGTTCAAAGCTTCATTTCCAAAGGTCAACAAGAAGGCGCTGAACTCATCAGCGGCGGAGAAGGAAAACCTGAAGGGCTAGAAACAGGTTTCTTCGTCAAACCAACAGTATTTGGACAGGTCAACCCAAAATCGACAATCGCTCAGGAAGAAATTTTTGGCCCCGTTATGTCAATTATTACCTACCAAACTGAAGAAGAAGCCGTTTCCATAGCAAACGACTCTATCTATGGGCTTTCTGGCGGTGTTTGGTCTGAAGATCAAGAAAAAGCCATTGAAATTGCAAAGCAATTACGGACTGGCATGGTAGATATCAATGGAGGAAATTTCAATCCAGCAGCTCCATTTGGAGGCTATAAACAGTCGGGAAATGGCCGTGAATTCGGTAGTTACGGGCTTGAAGAGTTTTTAGAATTCAAAGCCATTCAACTTTAAATTAAGCTCTCAGTAAACAGGGGAGTTTCATTCAAATCTTCCCTGTTTGTTGGTCTTATTCCCTATAGGTAATTTACATTCCCTTACCGTTTTTATTTTGGCTTTCTCACATCTGCACAGTATAGTGCGATTTGCTGGAGCGGAACCTTCGGGGAGTAGGTCTGGGCAGCAGTATTGTGGGAAATATTAAAAAAGACAGGAAGTAAGATGACCAACTACACCGCCCCCATTGAGGACATGCGTTTCACCTTAGATGAAATCGCCAATTTGAATGATGTAGCCGCCCTTCCAGGTTTTGAAGATGCTACTCCCGACTTAGTCGAAGCAATCCTTGAAGAAGCCGGTAAATTTGGCAATGAAGTTTTGGCACCAACCAACCGAAATGGTGACGAACAAGGTAACGTATTAGAAAATGGTGTCGTTCGTACCGCCAATGGCTTTAAAGAAGCCTATCAGCAGTATTGGGAAGGCGGCTGGAACAGTGTCATGTTTGACCCAGAATATGGCGGACAAGGGCTTCCCTGGACATTGGCGACAGCGATTGACGAAATCTGGAATTCAGCCAACATGGCTTGGGGCCTGACAGCAATCCTGACCAAAGGTGCAACTGAAGCTATTCTTGCTCACGGAACCGAAGAGCAAAAACGCACTTATTGTGAGAAAATGATTTCCGGTGAGTGGACAGGTTCCATGAACCTAACCGAGCCTCAAGCAGGATCTGATTTAGCTGCCATTCGTGCTAAAGCCGTTAAAGAAGGTGATCACTACCGTATTTCCGGTCAAAAAATCTTTATCACCAGTGGCGAACACGACATGGTAGAGAACATCATCCATCTTGTCCTCGCCCGTACTCCTGATGCCCCTCCAGGGGTAAAAGGCATATCTCTTTTCATCGCCCCAAAATTCATGGTTAATGAAGATGGAAGTCTTGGCGATCGTAACGATGTTCGTTGCACTGCTCTTGAACACAAACTTGGCATCAATGGCAGCCCAACATGCGTCATGTCTTATGGCGACAATGACGGGGCTATTGGCTACCTAGTCGGGCAAGAAGGCATGGGTCTGATGTGCATGTTCACCATGATGAACAACGCTCGTCTTGCTGTTGGCCTCCAAGGGGTTGGCATTGCTGAACGGGCTTATCAACAAGCCCGTGAATATGCAAAAGAACGGGTTCAATCAAAAGCTATCTCCAGCTCAGAAACCGGCCCCTCAACTATTATCAACCATGCTGACGTTCGGCGCATGTTGTTGTCTATGAAATCGCAAGTTGAAGCCGGACGAGCAATGTCCTATTTCGCAGCAACCCACATTGATCGAGCCCATAAGCACGAAGATGAAAAAACACGTATGGCCTCCAACGCTTTGGTTGCCCTGCTTACACCTATCGTAAAATCTTGGAACACTGATATGGGTATCGAAGTTGCCAGCATTGGTATCCAGGTTCACGGTGGAATGGGTTTCATTGAAGAAACTGGCGCCGCTCAACATTATCGTGACGCACGTATCAACGCTATTTACGAAGGAACTAACGGTATCCAAGCCAATGACTTGGTTGGTCGTAAAGTCGCCCGTGACGGTGGCACTATCATGAAGGGTTACATTGCACAATTGCGTGAATTTGAAGCCACTCTATCCGCAGCAGGAGATGAGTTCACTACGGTTAGCAAAATTTTCACAAGAGGTATCAATGCGCTTGAGAAAACCACCGAGTGGCTCCTTGAAACCAATGCTGATGCACCGAACCTTGTTGCTGGTGGCTCCGTCCATTATCTCAATCTCGCTGCTTATGTAACGGGCGGATGGCTTCTTGCTAAAGGAGCCCTCGCAGCTCAAGAGAAACTGTCGGCAGGTGAAGGAAATGCTGAATTTCTCAAAGGAAAAATCCTGACAACGACGTTCTTCTTCAGCCAATTTGTCTGCCAAGCGGAATCATTGGGTGAAGTCTTTATGGACGGGAGTGGTACAATTATGGAGATGCCAGAAGACCAATTCTAGCTTTAAGGAAGGCGCGAGGGTATAATCCATCGTTATGAACAGAATTACGCGCTACATCATGCTTCAACTGGCAATCGGGATGATTTTTGTCACCTCGATTTTAACCTGTGTTATATGGCTTGCTTGGTCTTTGAGATTTGTTGAACTCATTGTTAACCAAGGGGTTTCAGCGGGGACTTTTGCCTACTTAACAGCTTTGATGTTACCTAACTTCCTCCCCTTCGTCTTGCCCTTGGCGATGGCCATTGTTGTTACATTTTTCTACAATAAAATGACCACTGACAGAGAGTTAGTGGTCATGCGGGCTTCGGGAATGAGCCAAATAGAAATTGCGAAACCCGCCTTATTTATCTCCAGCATCGTGATGATCTTAATCTTTGCTGTAAATTTCTACTTTTTGCCTAAGTCTTATCAGAAGTTTCGCGAATTTCAGTGGGAAATCCGTTACAACTACTCCAATGTCCTCCTTCAAGAAGGAATGTTCAACTCCATCTCTAAAGATATTACCGTTTACGTAAGAGAGCGTAACCGTAATGGTGAGTTGGTTGGCATCTTAGTCCATGATAATCGGGTTAATGGACGGCCAGCAACCTTGATGGCAGAACGGGGCGCTCTTGTGGATACGGATAAAGGTGCTCGAGTCGTGATGTTTAGTGGCAACCGTCAAGTTGTCGACAAAAAAGCCTCAAGCATGTCAATTCTCTATTTTGATCGCTATACCTTTGACATGGAATCAGCCGGAGAAGCCGCCCCCTCTCGATATAGAGAAGCACGAGAACGTATGGTCCCAGAGCTCCTTAACGCCAGAACAGACCAAACAATCTTAGATAAAGATCGTGGAAAATTTCTTGTAGAGGGGCATAATAGAATTACAGGTCCTTTACTAAGCCTAACATTTACCATAGCTGCTCTGGCTTGTATGATTTCAGGCCCATTCACTCGCCGAGGCCAAGTCAAAAGGGTTACAGCTGTCGCAGGTTTAGTTATTTTGCTGCAAGGGCTTGTTTTGGGTGTAAATAGTTTCGTTGCCAAAAACTTAGGCATGGCCCCATTAATTTACCTAATGGCAATTCTACCAATGATTATTTGCTGGTTTGTCGTTATCAAACCCCATGTCTTTAAGCGCCTCCTTCCCCAAAAAAACGTTTTAGTGAATGAGGGAGGATAATAAGACATGCGTATTTCCCCTATCATGTCGATTTATGTTGGGCGTCAGTTTTTACTTTCGTTCATCACCCTCTTTATCATGTTACTCGCCCTTGTCTTCTTGTTTGATATTGTTGAGCTTTTAAGAAGAGCCTCTTCAAAATCTGGTATCGGCTTTGCCCTGATCATTGAGTTAGCTCTTTTAAAACTCCCTAAAATTGGCAATGAAATTTTTCCATTTTCTGTTCTCTTTGCGGGCATGGTGACCTTTTGGAGGTTGACCAGGAGTCATGAACTTGTTGTGACAAGGGCAGCAGGGATTTCTGTGTGGCAGTTTTTAGCCCCCTGTCTTTTCATTGCCTTTTTTATCGGACTCTTCCAAATTGGCGTTTTTAATCCTTTATCCTCTGTTTTTCTCAATCGTTTTGAACAACTTGAGGCGAAACACCTTCGTGGACAAGCAAATCTACTTGCTATTTCCCAGACAGGTTTGTGGTTGAGGCAATCAAACTTAACTGGGCAATCGGTTGTTCACTCCACCCACGTTTTGCAGCATGGCCAAAACATGGACCTGACTGAAGTTACAATTTTTGCCTATAGGGGGGCTGACAAATTTATTCAGCGTATTGAGGCTGAGACAGCACGACTTGAAGATGGGTTTTGGCATCTTAAAAATGCATGGCTTTATGAGCCTGAAGCACCACCTGTTTTTCGTAAAAAACATTTATTTGAAACAGACCTAACAATCACAAAAATCCAAGATAGTTTTGCCCCTCCAGAAACATTATCTTTTTGGGACCTCCCATCTTTCATTAAAACATTGGAAGATGCAGGCTTTTCGGCAATACGCCACCGACTTCACTGGCATAGTTTATTAGCGGCTCCTTTGTTGCTCTGCGCTATGATTTTAATTGCCGCAACATTTACATTACGCCAAACTACCCGAGGAAGCATGCTGCCAATTATTTCAGGAGGCATTCTTTCTGGATTTTTGCTATATTTTTTCTCAGATCTCGTATTTGCTCTTGGACTATCTGATAGCGTTCCGGTAATTCTAGCGGCATGGACGCCTTCAGGCGTCTCAACACTTTTGGGGCTTGCCATGCTGCTTCATCTGGAAGATGGTTAAAGCATAATTTTTTTGTTTATTAATGAATGAGTAGATAGCAGAATATAATGATGTCACGACTGAAAAAATTTACTTTTATTTTAGCTCTACTTCTATGGGCAACACCTACACTCGCCCAGAATGTGTCACGCATTGCAGCTATTGTGAATAATGATGTTATCTCTCTCTTTGATCTCCAGCAGCGAATAAATCTTGCAATATTTTCTAGCGGTATGAAGAAAAACCAGGAAACGATACAAAAACTTGCCCCTCAAATATTGCGAAGCTTGATAGATGAACGCTTAAAAATTCAAGAAGCTGAAAGAAATAAAGTTAAGGTAAATGATACGATTATCAAAAATGCTCTTAATGAAATATCCCAGCGAAATAAAATACCGAACAACGATATCCTCGCCTTTATGGAATCAAAAGGCATTGATGGTTCAACACTGAAAGCGCAAACTAAAACATCAATAGCTTGGCAAGAGTTACTCAGACGAAAATCACTCCGCCAAGGCAAAGTATCTGATGATGAAGTTGATGAAGAAGTTTCCAAAATCAATGCAAATAAAGGCAAGCCTGAACGTTTAGTTTCTGAAATTTTTCTTACGGTTGATGATCGAAAAGATGAACCCCAAGTAAAATCACTAGCCAACCGTTTACTCCAACAAATACGTAGCGGTGCAGATTTTGGCCAAACAGCACAACAATTTTCTCAAAGCCCCTCAGCAGCGGTTGCTGGAGATTTAGGATGGGTAATCCAAGGGCAGTTAGGTGAGGAACTAGAAGCAAAATTATTGCATATGGAAACAGGTGCAATATCAGATCCGATTAGAAGCTTATCTGGCTACCATATCCTTTACGTTAGAAATAAAAGAATTTCAGGTTCGGTTTCAGAAAACGACACCAAAATTACGTTGGAGCAAGTCGTTATTGGTGTTCCTCCGAAGCCTACCCAAGAAATTCTAAACGCTAAAATGGCTGTCGCCAAACAAGTCGCCATAAGTTCTCAGAATTGTGCGACCTTCAATGATCTCGGCAAGCAAGTTGGGACAAAAATTTCTGGGAGCCTTGGCACTTTAAAACTTGGGCAATTGCCTCGTCCTATCAGAGAGAAAGTGTTAACCCTCCCTATAAATAGAGCAAGTGCACCATTTGTTTCAAAAGATGGCATTATGGTTTTGATGGTTTGCAAAAGGGAAAACCCGAAAGAAACAAATGAAATCGTCAAACGGCAAAATATCAAGAACCGTTTGCAATCTAAAAAAATGGGAATGATTGATCGCCAATTAATGAGAGATTTACGTCGTTCGGCTTTCATTGACATCCGTATTTAATTTGAGGGTTTCATGACCGTCCTGGCCTTAACCATGGGAGAACCAGCTGGAATTGGCGGAGATATATCCCTTAAAATTTGGGCGGAGCGGACCACTAACAACACCCCACCATTCTTCATGATTGCCGATCCCAAACAGTTAACAACTTTAGCTGATGATTTAGACTTTCAATTACCCATTAGAGAAATCACAGAACCTGCAGAAGCATCTGCATTATTTGCAAACCATTTACCTGTTCTCCCCTGCCCAATGGCGGCCCCTTGTGTTAGTGGTGAATTAAATAAAAAGAATGCTGCGGCTGTTCAGAAATCAATAGAGACTGCTGTCTCTCTTGTCCAAGCAGAGAAAGCATCTGCCGTTGTAACCAACCCTATACAAAAACAGGTTCTCAACGAAGCAGGGTTTCCTTTCCCGGGACATACAGAGTTTTTGGCTGACTTAGCTGGCATTTCTACACCTCCTGTCATGATGCTGGCTTGTGATAGCCTCCGAGTTGTCCCTGTTACCATCCATGTAAGCCTTGCTGAAGCAGCCCTTAGCTTGACAACTGAAATGATAGTCACAAAATCACTGATTACAGCTGAAGCTCTTAAAAAAGATTTTGGTATCAAAAATCCAGCCCTCGCTATAGCTGGCCTCAACCCCCACGCAGGAGAAGGGGGGCAAATGGGTACAGAAGACGAAACAATCGTTAAACCGGCTGTTGAGGCTTTAAAGGCCCAAGGGATTAACGCTTTTGGCCCCTTGCCTGCAGATACAATGTTCCATACCAGGGCAAGGGCTGAATATGATGTGGCTATCTGCATGTACCACGATCAAGCCCTTATCCCCATTAAAACGATCGATTTTGATCAAGGGGTTAATATTACTCTTGGTCTTCCTTTCATTCGCACGTCACCAGATCATGGCACAGCCTTAGAACTTGCCGGCAAAGGGATTGCAAAGGAAAGCAGCCTCCTCGCCGCTTTAAAAATGGCAGCTTCAATGGTTGGAAAAAGAGATCGCGGACAATGACATCTTCCCTTCCGCCGTTAAGAGATATCATCGCTAAATATGACCTCGGCGCCAAAAAATCCCTCGGACAAAATTTCCTGCTCGACCTTAATCTGACGGGCCGAATTGCCCGCACAGGCGGAGATTTGACTAAAGGCACAGTAATTGAAATTGGCCCTGGTCCTGGGGGCTTAACTCGTGCCCTTTTAGATAATGGTACCAAAAGACTTATCGTTATAGAGCGTGACAAGCGTTGTCTAGATGCCCTTGCCGAGATTGATGCCGCTTATCCTGGTTGTATGGAGGTTATTGAAGGGGATGCTCTCAAGGTAGATGTTGCAAACTTAGGGGACGGGCCACGAAAGGTCGTCGCCAATCTTCCTTACAATATATCAACCGTTTTGCTGCTTAAATGGATTAAAGATATCCAGAATTTTGAGAAGCTAACTTTGATGTTTCAAAAGGAAGTTGCCGACCGTATTTGCGCAGAGCCTGGAAGCAAAAGCTATGGCCGCCTCAGCATCTTCCCCCAGTGGCTTTGTCATGTAAGACAAGTGTTCAATGTCGATCGTAAGGCCTTTACTCCACCACCAAAAATTATGTCAACCATCGTCAGCTTTACCCCAAGAGAAAAGCCTCTCGCTCCCGCCAATGCAGTAATTTTGGAAAAAGTGGTGACAGCAGCTTTTGGCAAAAGACGCAAAATGCTCCGCCAAAGTCTCAAATCTGCGACAAATGAGCCTGAAAAAATTCTTGAAATGGCTGATGTATTACCGACAGCCAGGGCAGAAACTCTTACGGTTGAACAATTTTGCGCACTGGCCCGGGCTTACGAAGAGCTCCTTAGCCCTCTTCAACCATAAGCCCTTTAACAAAGTCCGGCAAACCGACCTGACGAGTTCGTTTCATCCGCTCTACTTTCAGAATACTCTGGACTTCCTGGATGGCCTCTTCCAAATCTACGTTGATTACAACATAGTCATATTCGGGATAGTGGCTCATTTCAGCGGACGCTTTGGACATACGGCGTTGAATGACTTCCTCTGGATCTTGCGCCCTTCCACGCAGCCGCCTCTCTAGTTCTTTCACATCAGGTGGTAAAATAAAAACCCGCACAAGATCATCTAAGGCATTGTTGGAGACCTGCTGAGTTCCCTGCCAGTCGATATCGAAAAGCACGTCCTTGGCGGCTTTCAGAGCATTCATAACGGGCTCTTTGGGCGTGGCGTAATAGTTGTCAAAAACCTTCGCGCTTTCTAAGAACTCACTGTTTTCTTCCATGCGTTTATAGTCGTCGATGGAAATGAAGTGATAATCCTTCCCATCTACTTCCCCTTCCCGAGGAGGGCGTGTTGTGGCAGAGACGGACATATGCAAATCTGTTTCACGGGTCAAAAGCTCCCTCGCGATACTACTTTTCCCAGCCCCAGAGGGGGAGGAGAGAACAAGCATGAGCCCCCGTCGGGCTATTTCTATCTGTGACACAATCTTTCCCCTACTCGATATTTTGAACTTGTTCCCGGAACTGCTCAATCGTTGCTTTCAACGCCATGCCAATATTGGTCAACTCAACATCAGACGATTTCGAACAAAGTGTATTGGCTTCACGATTAAATTCCTGACACAGAAAATCAAGTCGGCGCCCTACAGGTTCATCAGAATTCAACAACTCCTGGGCGGTTTCGCTGTGGGCCTTAAGCCGGTCCAACTCTTCACGAATATCCGCTTTGATCATCAATAATGCGGCTTCCTGGGCCAGCCGATCCTCAGAAAGGGGGGGAACAGCAACCAACAACTCGTTCACTTGCCCCTGTAATTTTTCTTTGATAGCTTCCGGTTGAAAAACTGATAGCTTCTCAGCTTGAGCACATAAATTCAAAATCGAATCAAGTTGCCCCTGCAAGACGACTTGCATCTGAACCCCTTCAGTGGTGCGCATTTCAGCAAGTCCTGTAATCACCAGGCTCAAACTCTCTAGAATTTCTTTTTCTAAAGCGGCCCTGAACTCTTCACTAACCTCTTGTTCCTCTACTTCAACCGCCCCTTTTATATTAAGAAGGCCATCTAAGCTTGGCGGTGTGGCATCAGGAACATTAGATTTCA
Source organism: Rhodospirillales bacterium (assembly GCA_026196105.1). Taxonomy (GTDB): domain Bacteria; phylum Pseudomonadota; class Alphaproteobacteria; order Rhodospirillales; family JAPHRK01; genus JAPHRK01. The sequence continues at coordinate 48,625 of JAPHRK010000015.1, forward strand.
AGGTTCCTAGTAGCGTGCCTAATTGCCCGAGAATATCTTGGTTGATTCGTAGCTTGCTACTGAATTGAGACTGCTTAAGGTTCAAACCTAGAGAAAAATTCCCCCGTTTAAAGGCCCCAGAGACAGCCTTGCGCGTTGGCATGTCCAAGCTGTCAAAACCATGGGGGAAACGGCTCCGCATATCCAGGGATTTACCGTTAACGCTCTTAATTTCCCAAGTCCAGGAACAATCTTCATATTGCCCTTGTGAACGGGCAAAACCTGTCATGCTTTTAAGCAAAACGCTCTCCTCAATGTTTGCCTGTTTATACCCCTCCAAGAATACAGCAACAAGTCAGACAAGAGAGTATTTTTATTTTGATTTATTCCGCCTGATTTTTCGCCACTTGGCGACATTACGATTGTGTTCTTTGAGAGTACGGGCGAAGGCGTGGCCTCCGGTGCCGTCGGCAACGAAGTAGAGAGCGTCGGTTTTGGCGGGGTGGAGAACGGCTTCTATGCTGGCTTTACCCGGATTGCTGATGGGAGATGGCGGCAGACCGCGGTTTTTATAGGTATTGTAAGGGGAGTCGATCATCAGGTCTTTGCGGGTTAAGGCTCGGTCCATGCGCCCTGTCCCTTCGCTGATGACATAAACGACTGTGGGGTCTGATTGCAGACGCATGTTTTTACGAAGGCGATTGATAAACACACCCGCAACAAGTATCCGCTCTCGGGCAACCCCTGTTTCTTTTTCAACGATTGAGGCGAGGATCAAAGCTTCCTCAGGGGTGCGCAAAGGCAATCCTTTTTCTCTTCCTTGCCAAAGTTTCTCTAAAGTTAAGCGGCTTTGGGTTTCCATGCGCTCAATGATATCTTGACGGGAATCACCAAAGGTAAAGTGATAGGTTTCTGGCAGAAGAACCCCCTCTCCAGGAAAAGCCTTCACATCTCCCTCTAATCCCTCAGTTTGAAGAACAAGTTCCATAACTTGGCTAGTGGTAAGCCCTTCGGCAATGGTAATACGGCGAACTACAGTTTTGCCGGCCTCTAAAATTTCCAGAATTTCTCTTTGGCTAGCTCGCGGAGGAAAGGAGAATTCACCAGCTTTAAGGCTGCGACCAAGTTTAAGAACGCGCGCAGCTACTCTGAAAACCAGTGGGTCAACAATGACCTTTTGGAAAGTGAGTTTTTCAGCGATAGCATCAACCCCCAAACCATGCTCAATAACAATGGTGGCTTGAGTGATCAAAGGACCAGGCTTGATGTATTTGCCATATCCCCACATGAAAACGCCGCCCCCGGCTGCACCGAGAGCGACGAATAGAAAAACCAGAACTGCGACAAGGCGCCGCATAATATTCTAGGCGAACTTTTTCACGACGAGGGAAGCGTTGGTTCCACCGAAACCAAAGGAATTAGAGAGAATAGCATTCACCTCCCGTTCCTGTGCAGTTTTAGCAACCAAATTGATATCGCAACCTTCGGCAGGGTTATCAAGATTCAAGGTCGGAGGCACAACACCGTGGCTGATCGCCAGGGTTGAGAAGATGGTCTCAACGGCTCCAGCGGCACCAAGAAGATGACCAATAGATGATTTTGTTGAAGACATACACAGGTTGTTGACCTCATCACCAAACAGACGCTTCACAGCCCCAAGCTCAATAACATCTGCCATGGTCGAGGTACCGTGTGCATTGATATAATCAATGTCACCAGGGTTCATCCCTGCTCGTTTCAGAGCATTACCCATAGAACGGAAAGCACCTCTACCTTCAGGATGGGGCGCCGTAATATGATGGGCATCCCCAGACATGCCATAACCGACAACTTCACCATAAATGGTGGCGCCGCGTTTTTTAGCATGCTCAAGTTCTTCAAGAACAACAACACCGGCACCTTCACCCATGACAAAGCCATCACGGTCGCTGTCCCATGGACGGGAAGCTTCAGTAGGAGTCTCATTTCTTTTGGTAGAAAGAGCTTTAGCTTGGGCAAAGCCAGCCATACCAACACGACAACAAGCGGCTTCAGCACCACCAGCAATCATAACATCAGCATCTTCCCATTGAATCAACCGAGCAGCGTCACCAATAGCATGCGCACCTGTTGAACAAGCCGTTACAACTGAATGGTTAGGGCCTTGAAAACCGTATTTGATGGAGACCTGACCAGAGACCAAGTTAATCAAACTTGCAGGAATAAAGAAAGGGCTCAAACGGCGGGTCTTACCGCTATCAACAAGAATGGAGCCGCTTGAAATTTCAGGCAACCCACCAATACCAGAACCGATCATCACACCAGTGCGTTCTTGGTCTTCCTCGCCTTCTGGCATCCACCCAGAATCTTCAATCGCCATTTGCGCAGCAGCCATACCGTAGAGAATGAAGGTATCGTTGCGACGTTGTTCTTTGGAGTCGACATAATCATTCACATTGAAATTGCCATCAGCGGTTTCCCCAGTGGGAACCTGCCCAGCAATTTTCGCAGGGATGTCGTCAACATTGAATGAGGTGATTGGGTTGATACCGGATTCGCTGTTGGTTAAGCGATCCCAGTTATGTTTAACACCTACCCCTAATGGGGTAACAAGACCTAGTCCGGTGATTACTACACGTCTCATGGTTTACCATAAATCCCGTTAGCAAAGCTAACTCTAGCCAGTAAAAATAGAGGCGAAGCTGACTTCAACCCACTTTAACTAAGGTGGGGTTAAATTCAGCCTAACGCAAGAGGTTGGAAGGGCGCCAATTTCAGCGCCCATCTCAGACCATTAACCGTTTTGGCTATTGATAAAGTCGATAGCGTCTTTAACGTTAAGAATTTTTTCAGCAGCATCATCAGGGATTTCACAGCCGAATTCTTCTTCAAAAGCCATAACTAACTCAACGGTGTCTAGGCTGTCTGCGCCCAAATCATCAATGAAGCTAGCGTTTTCAGTAACTTTGGCTTCTTCAACACCAAGGTGTTCAATCACAATTTTTTTCACACGATCTGCGACGTCACTCATTTAGATATTCCTTTAGATGACTTGAACTAATAAAACTAAACAATTAGGGATGTGTCCACCCCAATAAAATCCCCGGAAAAACTAGCTTAAATTCCTTCCCAAGGACGAAATTAGGGGGTTAGTTAACATACTTTTTCTGCCATTACCAGCACCCGAAAACTGAAAAAATTTCAGTCTCCAACTAGATCATAGCCATACCACCATTTACGTGCAAAGTTTGCCCCGTAATATAGGCGGCTTCATCACTCGCTAAGTAAACAACACTCGCTGCAATATCACCAGGATCACCAAGGCGACCAGCAGGGATATTTGTTAGTAATTTCTCGTGCTGAGACTCTGGTAGGTCATCAGTCATAGGTGTCGCAATAAAGCCAGGAGCAACACAATTGATTGTAATTCCACGAGAAGCGACTTCTTGAGCTAATGCTTTGCTCATCCCAATCATACCAGCTTTTGAAGCGGCATAATTGGCCTGCCCTGGGTTACCCGTCACCCCAACGATAGAAGTAATACCGATAACCCGACCACTACGGCGCTTCATCATACCTTTAAGAAGGGCTCTGATCAGCTTGAAACCTGCGCTCAAGTTAACATCAAGAACAGCTTGCCAATCTTCATCCTTCATTCTCATAGCAAGGGTATCGCGTGTTAAACCAGCATTGTTAACCAGGATATCCACTCCACCCATCGCTTCTTCAGCATTTTTCGCTAATTGAGCAACGGATTCGGGATCAGAAAGGTTACAAGGCAGTACATGAGCCCGCTCGCCAAGTTCTTTCGCCAATTCTTGCAGAACCTCTTCCCGAGTCCCAGAAAGTCCAACTTCTGCTCCTTGAGCATGAAGGGCAATTGCAATAGAGCGACCGATACCACCTGTAGCCCCAGTTACCAGTGCTTTTTTTCCTGTTAGATCAAACATATAGTGACCACTCCTTACAAACTTGCCAAGAACGTTTCAATATCAGCAGGACCTTGAATAGAAACCCCAGTCATGTCCCGATTAATGCGACGAACCAAGCCTGAAAGTACCTTACCTGACCCAAGCTCGACAAGACTATCGACACCTTGTTCGCCAAGATAAAGAACACTTTCCCGCCAGCGCACCATGCCCGTTACTTGTTCAACAAGAAGGCGTCTGATTTCAGTTGGATCATCAGTTGATTCAGCCGTAACGTTAGCAACAAGTGTCGGTATGGGTTGCCTAATTTGAACTTCGCTCAGCGCTTCAGCCATAACCTTTGCGGCTGGCGCCATCAAAGGGCAATGAAAAGGAGCACTAACAGGCAACAAAACGGCCCGCTTCGCACCTTTCTCTTTTGCTATCACCAAAGCTCGCTCAACAGCAGCTTTATGGCCACTTACAACTACCTGACCAGCGGCATTATCATTTGCCGCAGCACAAATTTCACCTTCGCTTGCAAGCTCAGCAACTTCTTGAGCTGCCGGAAGCTCTAACCCGAGCAATGCAGCCATAGCGCCTTCACCGACAGGCACAGCCTTTTGCATGGCTTGCCCTCGGGTTTTAAGAAGACGAGCTGTATCAGAAAGCTCTAAAGCATGAGCTGCGGCAAGAGCTGAATATTCACCTAAAGAGTGACCTGCAACAAAAGAAGCCTTGTCAGCTAGGTTAAAACCGCCTTCGCTTTCCAGAACGCGGACAACAGCCAAACTCACAGCCATCAAAGCAGGTTGGGCATTTTCAGTCAGGATAAGTTCATCTCCTGGGCCTTCAAACATCAAGGTCGAGAGTTTCTGTTTGAGCGCTTCATCTACTTCTTCATATACTTCCCGAGCAACAGGGAAAGCCTCGGCCAACTCTTTACCCATCCCAACAGCTTGGGAACCTTGCCCAGGAAAAACAAATGCTCTTGTCATGAAGAACCCCTTCTAAACTTATTTAGACTTTAAAATTTGACCGTAGACATAACGAATCAGTGGCTTAAGTCAAGCATTTGGCCTAAAAAAAGGGAATATCTTGATCCCTCTGAGACGAAGGTGTACCCCATCGCAACGGAATTAATATGTGGAATTTTGATTGGTGACTAATAAGGTGAACAGCAACCCGGTACAGCATGGGGGAAATCTAGCCCTGGCAACGGAACGCTTTGGCTCACCCCCAAAGGGGTGGCTTGATTTATCCACGGGAATCAACCCTTCCCCCTACCCTGTTGAAAAAATTACTTTCACCAATTTAGATCGCCTTCCTGACCCTACCGATATGGCTAAGCTCACGGATGCAGCCTACAGTTATTTCTCTTGCCCTACAGATACTGGAATCGTTGCAGCACCAGGGACTCAAATGATCCTTCAGTGGCTCCCGCAGCTCTTTGAAAAGACCACGGTTGCCATCGTTGAACCTACTTATGGTGAACATCGTGCGACCTGGACATTAGCAGGGCACACGGTTTTATCTTGTCCGGACATTAAAGAAGCGGAAGAGAAAGCTTCAATTGTGGTCATAGTTAATCCCAACAACCCCAATGGTAACCAATATCCTATTCACGATCTCTTAGCCCTCGCCCAGCGTCTCCATCAACAAGGTGGAATCCTTGTGGTTGATGGTGCCTTTGAAGATGTTATGGAAGGGGCGCCAATGTCATCTCTTGCGGGCATAGAAGGCTTGGTTGTTTTACGCTCCTTTGGAAAATTTTTCGGACTAGCAGGCATAAGACTAGGCTTTGCTCTTTGTCCTAAAAGCTTAGCTGAACAACTTGAAAGCTCTCTTGGTCCCTGGGCCACTAGCCAACCAGCTATAGCAGCAGGTTGTGCCGCTATGAACGACAAAAAGTGGATTGAAGAAACAAAGATTCGGTTACAAAAAGAAACTCAAAACCTGGATCGACTCTTAAAAGAGGCCTCTCTTAAAATTATTGGTGGGACATCTCTTTTCCGATTGATCGAATCACCAAAGGCTGAAACCCTTTATAATCACTTAGGAAAAGCAGGAATTTTAGTTAGGCCTTTTGTTGAAAACCCCGATTGGATAAGGTTAGGACTGCCGGGAAATGTTAAGAATGTTAAAAGACTCGCTGAAGTACTAGAAACCTTCGCCAATTCAGTTTAAAACCCACCCTGCCGTGTAATTATGAGGGGGCTTGAGATAAAATCCATGTTTAAAAAAATTTTGATTGCCAACCGTGGCGAAATCGCCTGTCGTGTAATTAAGTCTGCTAAGAAAATGGGTATCGCTACTGTAGCGGTCTATTCAGAAGCTGACAGAGACGCCGTACATGTGGCTATGGCTGATGAAGCCGTCCTGATTGGCCCTGCTGCCAGTGCAGAGAGCTATCTAGTCATCGATAAAATCGTTCAAGCGATTAAGGATACAGGTGCTGATGCCGTTCACCCTGGTTATGGCTTCCTTTCTGAAAACTCAGCTTTTGCACAACGCTTGAAGGACGAAAACGTTACCTTCATCGGTCCAGAAGAATTAGCGATCAACGCCATGGGCGATAAAATCGAATCTAAAAAGTTGGCTGAAGAAGCAAAAGTAAACGTCATTCCTGGTCATACAGCTGCCCTTAAAGATGCTGACGAAGCTGTTGAGGTGTCTGAAAGCGTTGGCTACCCAGTGATGATCAAAGCCTCTGCTGGCGGCGGTGGTAAAGGTATGCGAGTGGCGTGGAATGCTGAAGAAGCTCGTGAAGGTTTCCGCCTTGCCACCAACGAAGCGGTTACATCCTTTGGTGATGATCGCATTTTTATTGAAAAATTCATTGAAGAGCCTCGCCATATTGAAATTCAGATTTTGGCAGATGGCCAAGGTAACACTATTTATCTTGCTGAACGTGAATGCTCCATTCAACGGCGCCACCAAAAAGTTATTGAAGAAGCTCCAAGCCCCTTCATTGATGAAAAAACTCGTAAAGCAATGGGCGAGCAAGCCGTTAAACTTTCTGAGGCTGTGAATTATAAAAGTGCAGGTACAGTCGAATTTATTGTTGACAAGAACCGCAACTTCTACTTCCTAGAAATGAATACCCGTCTTCAGGTAGAGCACCCAATCACCGAGTTCATTACTGGACAAGATATTGTCGAATGGATGATCAAGATTGCCGCTGGTGAAAAACTCACTCTCAAGCAATCTGAGGTAAAAATCAAAGGGTGGGCGATTGAGTCACGCATTTATGCTGAAGACCCCTTCCGGAATTTCTTACCGTCTACTGGGCGTCTTATTCGTTACATGCCGCCAGAAGAAACTGATTTGGTTCGTGTCGATACAGGTGTTGAAGAAGGTGGTGAAATCTCCATGTTCTACGATCCAATGATCGCCAAACTGGTCACTTATGGAACAACCCGTGACGCTGCAATTCGCCACATGCAACAAGCGCTTGATGAGTTTTATATTGATGGAGTTTCTCACAATATATCTTTCTTGGCTGCGGTCTTAGCACACCCTCGATTCCACGAGGGTAGGCTCACAACAAACTTTATTGCTGAAGAATATGCTGATGGTTTTCATTCTGCTGACGTCCCGCACGACGACCCTGCAGTTTTAGCAGCAGTTTCTGCAGCTATTCACTCTAAACATGTGATGCGTAACGCTCATACCAGTGGCCGCATGACAGGTGCCTCTGTTAATCTTCCTGACGAATGGGTAATCCTCATTAACCAAGAAGAAAAATTCAGCGTTGAAGTTAACCGTGTCGAAGGTGGCTATGATGTGAAAGTCGAAGGTGAACCCTACGAAATTCGCACTGATTGGGCCTTTGGTGAACCGCTCTATAAAGCAGACATCAACAACAAACATTACTGCCTGCAAGTCAGTAAAAAAGGTGTTGGCTACGAAATCATCCATGCGGGGACTTCGGTCAACGCAATGGCCCTTTCAAAACGGGCTGCCGAATTAAATGATCACATGTTGATCAAAGAAGCACCTGACATGTCAAAGTTCCTTCTCTCTCCCATGCCGGGCGTTTTGGTTTCTATCTCTGTTGAAGCAGGTCAAAATGTAAAAGCTGGTGAAGAATTGGCTGTTGTTGAAGCTATGAAAATGGAAAACGTTCTTAAAGCTGATGTCGATGGAACTGTGGTAAAAGTAGCTGCAGCAGCAGGCGATAGCTTAGCTGTTGACCAAATCATCGTTGAGTTTGAATAATCATTTTTTGATTTTCTAACGAATTAAAGCCACCATGCTTTTACTGCATGGTGGCTTTTTCTTTTGGAGTAAGGCCAATGGAACCAACAAAGTCAGTACAAGTTAGAATTGAGGGTCGTGTCCAAGGTGTTTGGTACCGAGGGTGGACTGTAGATACTGCAACAAAATTGGGTTTGGTAGGCTGGGTTCGCAATCGCTTCGACAGCAGTGTTGAGGCAGTTTTCTCAGGACCGTCGAGCTCTGTAGACCAAATGCTTAAGGCTTGTCACTCAGGTCCATCCTCTGCCCACGTAACTAAGGTAGAGGCGATACTTTGTTCTGCTCCTGAAGCTATTGATTTCAAGCAACACCCAACAAACTGATCACTTAAATATTTGAAAACGATACTGTGACTTTCATCACATACATAAAATATTAATTATGTAATCCTGATCATGAAGAATAATGAACCCGCTAATCTAGAGGTCGTATTGTGAACAAAGAATATCTTGAACTTACCCGTATTGTCGAAAGACTACACCGGCGATTCTTGGATGTTTTGCGTGTTGAGTTAAATCGCATGGGAGAGCGCAACGTCAATGCTGTGCAAGCCCTGCTGCTCACCAATATTGGCACAGAGGAAATCGCAATCCGCGATCTGATTGAACGTGGTTATTACCTAGGATCAAACGTTTCATACAACATCAAAAAGCTGGTCGAATACGGTCTGCTGGAGCAGCATCCCTCCATTCATGACCGCCGCTCCATCAATATCCGCCTCACGCCCAGAGCCCTTGACCTAGTCGAGCGTTTCAAAGAACTCGAAGAACGCCAAGTCGCCAACCTTGCCGAAAACGACATCGCCGCTGGCGACATCAAAACCGTCCTCAACTCCCTAAAACGAGTAGAACGCACTTGGGCCGATTATGTCCAATTCGGTGCTGCCTAACTCATTATAGGCTATCGTTTCTCGTATTGTTTCTTTCCAAACAACTGCTCTTTTTGTTCATCTGTCATGGTGTCGGGGTCTTTACGTAAATCAGCAAGGACATTGTTGCCGCGTTTTACAGCAGGCCGGGCATGGATTTCTTCAAACCAGCGTTTTAAATTTGGATAATCATTAAGGTCTTGGCCTTGGCGCTCATGTGGACGTATCCAAGGATAGGAAGCCATATCAGCGATTGAGTAATCATTTCCGCCAAGAAACTGTGCTTCCCCTAAACGGGTATTAATCACACCATAAAGCCGACTGGCTTCATTCGTGTAACGGTCAATGCCATATTGTATTTTTTCTGGTGCATACTGACGGAAGTGATGCGCCTGTCCAAGCATGGGGCCAAGCCCCCCCATTTGAAACATCAGCCATTGTAGAACCTCAAACCGCCGTCGGGCATCTGAAGGCATAAATTTTCCAGTTTTTTCGGCTAGGTAAATCAAGATCGCGCCTGATTCAAAAATTGATATGGGTTTATCATCTGGGCCATTTTGATCGACGATAGCTGGCATTTTATTGTTGGGGCTAATTTTGAGAAAATCAGGTTTAAACTGGTCACCCTCCCCAATATTTACAGGATGCACCTTGTAGTCTAACCCACATTCCTCAAGCATAATGTGAACTTTCCACCCATTGGGGGTTGGCCAAGTATAGAGATCAATCATCAGATTTTTACGCCTTGAGTAATTACATTTAGAAAGACGTTAACCGGGAGAGAAAGAAGAACCAACGTAAAAAAAACTCACGGCGATCAATATGCCGTGAGTTTTAACAAGCCTTGATGAGCAAAGCTAAGATTACCGCTTAACTCCTAACAAAGAAATCTGCATTTCCATATGCTTCATCGCACGTAAAATACGATTAGCCTGAATTGCTGGATATACGGTCATTCGCATTATAAGCGCGGCTAATAATAAAACAGCTGCTGAAACACCCCAGCGAATTACATCAAGAATTTCTGTTAGGGTAAAAAATTTCCAGGCTGCATAAGCACCCGCTATTGCAAACAAGAGATACCCAAGTAAAAGAACCCCATTGAGCCACCCTAGCTTACCTCGAAACAAATCTAAAGCCGCTTCAGCCAAGGTTTGTTCCCGGCCTATTTTTTCTAAAATAAGACGATCTTCATCATCCAGGGCCTCATTGATCATTGTGTCTAACTTATCCATTGTCATCTCCTTCAAGTGCTACGCGCAATCTTTTTCGCGCATGCATTAGTCGGGACTTTACAGTCCCCATCGGTATTTCAAGAACGATTGCCACCTCAGCAATGCTCAATTCTTCCAGGTAAAATAGGGCCGTAGTCACTCTATGTTCTATGGGAAGGTTTGCCAGGGCTTCATGGATAGAGGTACGATTTACCGCCTGTTCTATATCGTCAACGGTTCGATTTTCCTTCGCGGGCTCTGACAACACACCAGCTAAAATCCTACGATTCTTCTGCAATCTACCTATGAGCTGAGTGCATTTACGAGTGATGATACGAAAAGCCCAAGCTTGAAAAGCACTTTCGTCTTTTAGCTTAGGTAAATTACGAACAATTTCCACCCATCCGTCTTGCACAGCATCCCGTGTCTGTTCAACATCCCCAAGAAGCCTACAGGCATGGCTGTGAAATTTTTTTTGGTACCGATTAACGAGTTGCTCTTGCGCAACCCGATCCCCTAACTGGGCGCAGGATACAAGATAGCTCTCAAAAATCCGTTTTGTTTTTTGCACCACGGTTAACAACCACCCTAACAGTATGACTCAATGAGGCATTCATATATAAGGTGCTAGGATATCGAATTTTGGTTCACGTTAGCTGTAAAAAAAACCTTATCCAGTTGTGGTTTCCCGATAAAGAGCCAAAAGGTTCGTCACAACTTCAACAAGCCTTTCATCTGCTTTTGCAAGATCATGAGCCAGCACCAACTCTTTTTTGGGTAGCAGGTGGATATCCAAGTCATCATCACACCCTCTTCCTGTATCAACGAGTTCGTAGAAATAAGTCACAGGGACTTTAAGGGCTACGGATAATTCGTATAGACGACTGGCACTGATCCGATTGGTTCCATATTCATATTTTTGGATTTGCTGAAACGTAATTCCTAAAGTTTTAGCCAATTGTTTCTGGCTAATAGAAAGTGAAATACGTCTTTGCCTTAAAGCTACTCCGACCCGTAAATCTACCGGGTGTATCACTGAATTTTCTTTGTTCGCGGTATAGGGCACAGCAAGCTTCCAATAAGATAACTGCTATTACTTTCGGCAATTTTTGGTAGATCGTCAAGCAAATACTACGTATTTGTAGTAAAAATATAAATAGGCTACATAACGACTACAACCTACCGCATTTAACGACTACGACAGCTAAAATGGTGATTTGTTCACCATCGACTAAAAGAGGTTTGCTTAAAGATTGGTTGGTCGAACGAGAAATCAGATAAGGTTCTTCGTATTGGCGTAAAACCGTAAATGTATTGGCTACACCTTCTTGGTGAATTTGTGCGAGAACTACATCGCCATTTTTGGCCTTTAGGCTTAAATCTGTGATGATTTGGTCACCTGGGAGAATACCGGCTAAATTCATAGCTTCAGTACCGACAGTCCACAAATCTGAATTTGGGTGCCCAGGGTAAAGGGCCTCAATTAAAGAGTTCTTTTTATCCTCGCCCTCTTCAACGCCAATATCAAAAGGAACAGCATCCTCGGCAAAACCAGTTGGTTTTAGGTTATCTAAACCCTGAAGCGAAAGGGGCGGATTACCCCTGCCAAAAAGCAGCCAATCAATACTCAAAGCTTCCAAATACTCGGAAAGCTTTTCCACGTAGATTTCAGCAACAGGGCGTTTTAGTCCCCTCCCCCCATTCTCAGGTCCCCGTTCATGAGAACTGTAGGTTTGGTGCGCAACGCCAATCGTTTCGGCAAACTCTTTTGCCCGTCGAAACCCTGCCGCAATCCGCGCTGCTTTTAATCGTTCACTTGCCGTATCCATGGCACCAATCATAAAGCCAGATGGATAGACTGCAAGTATTTGGTGTGCAAGATGTACAGTTTCATCATTCTGGCTTAATTAGGAGTCCAAAAATGTCAGATGCTAACTAGTGGCGCTCTGGATTCACCCTTTCGCGGGAATGACAATAAGTAAAATATGAAAAAGCTAACCAAGCAATTTCTTTTTCAGCATGCCGTTCACTGCACCAGGATTTGCTTTGCCTTGAGTGGCTTTCATCACCTGACCAACAAACCAGCCAATCAGTTGCTCTTTCCCGCCTTGGACTTCAGCAACCTTATCAGGGTTTGCCGCAATAATTTCATCTACCGCACCTTCAATCGCGCCTGTATCCGTGATTTGTTTTAGGCCTTTTTCTTCAACGATGGTTTCGGGATCATTGCCTGTTTCAATCATCATTTCAAAGACATCTTTGGCTATCCGGCCAGAGATTGTGTCGTTTGAAATCAGGTCGAGGAGCTTTCCCAAGCGATCAGCTGAGATCGGGCTTTCGGAAATTGATTTGCCTTCTTTCTTCAGAAGTCCAAACAAAGTTGAAATAATCCAGTTGGCGGCCAATTTCGCATCACGCCCCTTGGCTACTTCTTCGAAATACACCGCATTATCTTTTTCAGCTACCAAGATTCCAGCATCGTATTCAGACAGGCCATAATCGCTTACATACCGTTCACGACGCTCGTCAGGAAGTTCTGGTAAAGTCGCCCGAATTTGTTCTACGAACTCATCAGAAAAAACCAGAGGTGGCAGGTCAGGATCTGGGAAGTAGCGATAATCATGGGCTTCTTCTTTAGAGCGCATGGACCGGGTGGTACCGTTGCTCGAATCAAAGAGGCGAGTCTCTTGTTTGATTTCTCCACCTTCGTCATAAATCTCAATATGACGTTGGGCTTCGTACTCAACAGCTTGCATGGCAAAACGCACAGAATTGACGTTCTTCATTTCACAACGAGTACGCAATTCTTCAGAACCAACGGGACGCACAGAAACATTAACGTCACAGCGCATGGAGCCTTCATCCATATTCCCATCACAAGTCCCTAAGTAACGGACGATGGAACGGAGTTTCCGCAAATAAGCACCGACTTCTTCAGGGCTGCGAAGATCAGGCTTAGAAACGATCTCCATGAGGGCGACCCCTGCCCGGTTCAAATCAATAAAGGACTTAGTTGGGTGCTGGTCGTGCATGGATTTTCCAGCATCCGTTTCCAGATGCAAACGCTCAACCCCAACTTCCCGGTAATGGCCTTCACCCAGTTCCAACACAATCGTGCCTTCACCAACAATTGGTTGGTCAAACTGAGTGATTTGGTAACCAAAAGGCATATCCGCGTAGAAATAGTTTTTACGCGAAAAGACGGAACGATTGTTGATTTGAGCCTTAAGGCCCAAGCCAGTGCGCACCGCTTGCTCAACACAAACCTCATTAATAACAGGCAACATGCCCGGCAAGCCAGCGTCTAACAAATCCACATGGTCGTTAGGCTCGCCGCCAAAGTCCGTTGATGCGCCAGAGAAAAGCTTGGCGTTAGAGACCACCTGACAGTGGACTTCCAGGCCAATAACAACTTCCCATTCACAGGTTTCGCCTTGAAGAATATAACTCATGATTAAGCTCCCTCAACAAAGGCTGGGACGGCACTAAAGTTTGCAGCGGTCTCAAGAACCCCAGCGGCTCTGTACAGAGTTTCTTCATCAAAGGCTCGGCCGATGAGTTGAAGACCTAAAGGCAAGCCAGAAGATGAAAGTCCTGCCGGAAGTGAAATTCCAGGCAAACCAGCCATTGATGTCGGAACCGTAAAGACATCGTTCAAATACATGGCAATGGGATCATCCATTTTCTCGCCAATGGCAAAAGCTGCCGAAGGAGCCGTTGGGGTCAAGATCACATCTACCTTTTCATAGGCATCATTGAAATCTTTTGAAATCAAGGTTCTTACTTGTTGAGCTTTCTTGTAGTAGGCATCGTAATAACCAGCCGACAATACATAAGCTCCCATTAAGATACGACGCTGGACTTCTTTACCAAATCCTTCCCCGCGGGTGTTCATGTACATATCGTCGAGTGACTCACCATCAACCCGCAAGCCATAACGAACGCCGTCATAGCGGGCAAGGTTTGCAGAAGCTTCTGCAGGCGCCACAATGTAATAGGTCGCCAAAGCGTACTTGGTATGGGGCAAAGAAATATCAACGATCTCAGCCCCTGCATCTTTAAGCCATTGTGTCCCTTGATCCCAAAGCTTGACGATTTCTTCAGGCGTGCCATCCATTTTGTATTCGGCAGGAATACCAACACGAAGACCTTTGATATCCCCTGTCAAAGCAGCCTCAAAATTTGGCGTTGCTTTGGGAGAAGACGTGGAGTCTTTGGGATCATGCCCCGCCATTGAATTCAACATAATAGCTGAATCTCGAACGGTCTTGGTCATGGGACCAGCTTGATCAAGAGATGAGGCAAAAGCGACAATACCCCAACGAGAACAACGACCATATGTTGGCTTCATGCCCACAATACCGCAAAAAGACGCAGGTTGGCGGATAGAGCCACCTGTATCTGTTCCTGTGGCAGCGAGGCATGTGTGAGAAGCGACAGCAGCAGCAGAGCCACCAGACGAGCCACCAGGAACCAAATCTTTGCCGTCAGTAGCCTTCCAAGGATTAATCACATTACCGTAGTAACTGGTGATGTTGGCTGACCCCATAGCAAATTCATCAAGATTAGCCTTACCCAACATCACAGCACCACCTTGGCGCAAATTGTTGCTAACCGTGGATTCATACACTGGTTTATAGCCATCAAGAATGTGAGATCCTGCGGTGGTCAAAACACCTTCAGTGCAGAACAAATCTTTTACCGCAATCGGAATGCCTTCCATACCACTTGCAGCACCGTCACCGCTGCGACGCTCATCGGAAGCTTTTGCACGCTCTAAAGCCAGTTCAGGAGTTTCAGTGATATAGGCGTTTAATCCACGCGCTTTTTCCATCGCCCCGATGCAAGATTCCGTAAGTTCAACAGAGGTGAAGTCACCCTTTTCCAAACCATCACGAGCTTCAGAGATGGTCAGTTGGTTCAATTTGTTACTCATTCGACCACCTTCGGGACTAAGAAAAACCCTTTATTTTCTTCTGGAGCATTCGCGGTGACTTCTGCAGGTCGATTTCCACCTGTGATGACGTCCTCGCGCATGGGGAGGGTGACATCAGAGACACTTGCCATGGGCTCGACCCCGTCAGTATTAACCTCAGCAAGTTGCTCAACCCAATCAATAATTTGGGATAACTCACCAGCTAAATGGTCAAGGTCTTCGTCTGGCACTTTTATCCGCGCCAAGTAAGCGATTTTACGCACATCTGCCTTATCAAGCGACATGGCTTTGAAACTCCAAAAATCCTATTAGGAAAATCTATAAATGGCTGGGATCAGAAACAGCCAAAAACCGGACGGGAAAATAACATTGCCCCCCTTGGTTCGCAAGAGGAGGCGTAAGAGAAATTAAGAGATTTATGGATTAGTACGTATTCTCAAGAAGTGTTTCGTTTTAATCGTCGAAAACGTAAGTGCCTTTACCCTGTTTTTTGGCTTTATACATAGCACTATCAGCACGCTTAAGAACCTGTTCCGCGTTTTCATCTCCATCTTCATCAATAAGCGCAATCCCTACACTTACACCGATTGATACAGACTGCCCATCGAAGGAATAAGGGGAGGAAATGGACTCTATGACCTTTTTTACGACAATTTCAACCGTAGCCCGATCAGCTTGCTCTTCAATAACCAGCACAAATTCATCGCCACCGATCCGAGCTAAAAAGTCACTTTTACGAACAGCGGCAACTAGCCTTTGAGCAACACTTTGGAGGACATAATCCCCGGCATCATGTCCTATCTCGTCGTTTACTTTTTTAAAGCCGTCGAGATCAAGAAAACACATAGCTCCTAAACGTTTGTTGCGCTTAATTTTGGCAACAATTTTCAAGATATATTCATTAAAATAGCGTCGGTTAGGGAGGTCCGTTAAGGCATCAAAATGAGCAGCTTTTTCTAATTTCTTTTGAGTTTCAACAAGTTGGGTTACTTCTCTTCCGGCCCCACGATAACCCTGAAATTCGCCTTTCACATCAAAAACAGGTTTACCAGAAAACTGCACATAATGCCGGTTTCCCATTGGGTCATCGAGAAAATATGGAGCTTCAGAGAATGGTTTTTGCGCTATAACTTGAGCTTTGAATTTTATTAACTCATCGTCATCATCAAAATCACTGATGAAACCTAGGTCTTCTAAGCTTTTAGAGCCGAGAACTTCTTCTGCTGGCAGTCCGACAAGTTCTAAAAAACGTTCAGAAACATAAGTGGCCCTAAACTCTTGGTCAGCTTCCCAAAACCAATCTGATGCTGATTCAGCAATATCTCTTAGCCGGCGCTCGCTTTCGCGTATAATTCTGTCGGCTTCGACCCTTTTGCTCACGTCATAAACCCAAGCTAAAATCACATCTTTATCTTTGAAAACGGCATTCTTGAGGGTCAGTGAAACGGCAATATGACTTCCATCTTTTTTCTTAACATCAATTTCCTGATCTATAGCTTCGCCATTTTCGACTAATAGCTTCAACATTTTTTTGCGCGCATTGGGGTCTGCATAAAATTCAAGAGTGCGTTTGCCAAATAGCTCCCCCAAATCATACCCGAGCATTTCTGCCAAGCGTGGATTGCAATAAACCATGCTCCCATCCTCAACGGATGACATAGAGGCCCCTACAGGAGAAGATTCGAGAAACAATCTCAATTGTTTCTCGCTTTGAGCTAAGTAGGATTTAGCTTCAACTCTATCGGTAACGTTGTTAGCTCCCCCACGATACCCCGTAAAACCACCCGAGTTATCAAAAATCGGGACTCCGCTTAGGGAGAGGTGGAGAAGCCTCCCATCGTTCAAAGGAATGCTGAATTCAAAACTTTTAAAGGGTTTATGGTTTTCTAACTTCTCACTTAAGTCTTTCCATTTTTCAGCGTGTCGCTTGAGTTCGTGATTGTCGGCAAAATCAGAAAACCGCTTCCCAAGAATTACCTTACGAGGGACATCAAGGAACTCAAACAAATCATCTGTACAAAAATTGAGCCTAAAATCCTTGTCGATTTGCCAAAACCAATCGGCGCCAGCAGTTGCATAGTCCTTTAGGCGTTGCTCTTCTTCCTTGGTTTCATAATCTGAGGTCGCCCGATTACGAATATCATAAAAAGTCATCAAAACTTGATCGTCGGGAAGAGGCTTAAACCAAAATTCTAAAGCTTTTCGCTCCGGAGAAAGGTAACAATAAGAGACTGTTTCATCCTTACTTACGCCGCTAAGACGTTCATCAACAAGATGCTTAATATGGCAACTCTCACAAACATGCATTTCTCCACAACGTTTAAAAATCGCAGAAAAATCATTGATATTGAGGTCATATAGCTGTGTGATTTCCTCTATAGTTTTCGGAGAACCACCATCAAGCAAGCTATAAAAAGCTTCATTTCCATATGAAACTTCACCGTTTGACTGAATAATAGCCACGGCATGGTTCAATGAGTTCAGAACCGTATAAAGTAAGTCATTTGGAGGCTTTTTATCCATTTACGCAATCTATCTATACTAAAGTCAACACTATGCTAGCAGGCTATTTACAAAGGAAAAGAGGTTAATTCTTTACCATCTCTTGCCAGAACTTCTCATTCCACCCACTAAAGGCAATTTTAATTGCTGCTTTAAGGGCTGAGGGCACCCCTTCAACGGAAATAGCTTTAACAGGACTAGTGGTTTTGAAATTTGGTGGAGAAACACTATCAAATAAGACCGACTTCTTTTTCAAATGGTACATTATGGTCGCAGATAACGCTTTGTCATAATCTGCACCAACCTCAGCTATCTCCAAACCAATCTGGTAAACATTTTTCTTTGAAGCGATATAAGGCATCTCAGTCAGAAACATAAGAGCTGAGAAATCTATTCTTTTTCCTTTTTTCTGACATTCAAAACTGACCCAATAATCTGCTACGCTCATCACTTCATTTTCAATATCGGTTTCACTTTCAAACTTGATTGAGTACTTACACTCAACACTCGAACTTCCTTTAACCTCTCCAGTAATTTCCTTTTCAAGTCGGCCATCTATCATACGTACGAGAACAGGGGCATAAACAAAACCAAGGTCCTTTCCTTCTTTTTGAATAGCGTACCATTCTCCCCCTTTAGCTTTTCCGATGACCTGTACTTTTTCACCCCGATTAAGTTTTGTAATTTTTTTTCCGTTGGTACGAGGACGTGCACGAACGTTAAGATTATCCTTGGTGACAATATACCTTCCCTTAACAGGTAACAACTCAATGCCAGCAAACACCCCCCCTTCGGCAGCAGCATGGCTCGTTAACGGGAGGGACAGCCCAGAAACAAGCAAGCAAAAGCTAAAAAATAAAAACTGGATTTTTCCGAAGCAAAAAATCAACAAACTTCCCCAAGAAAACTCTGTTAGATGTTATAGATAATACCTTACTGTTAAAAAACGGCAAAATTCTTTTATTTCAAAGCAATTACACCAATTTAGTTGAGAAACCTCTATGGCTGTCGTCGAAATTACTGAGCTCATGAATAACCTAAAAATGGGTCAACGGCTTCTTGGGCTAGACCTAGGGGGGAAAACAATTGGATTGGCGCTCTCCGATGTCATGAGGTCTATTGCAACGCCTTTTCAAACAATTCGAAGGACAAAATTTAAAACAGACGCCCAAACTCTGATTGATTTGATCGAAACACATGACGTAGGTGGGTTAGTTCTTGGCCTCCCCTTAAGCATGGATGGTAGTGAAGGGCCTAGATGCCAATCGACCCGGACATTTGCTCGCAACCTCCTAGAAAAAATAGATATTCCAATTGCTTTGTGGGATGAGCGACTTTCCTCTGCAGCCGTTGAACGTATATTAATTAATGATGTAGATATGACACGCAAACGTCGAAAAGAAGTTATTGATAAAGCAGCCGCTGCCTATATCCTTCAGGGGGCGCTTGACGCAAATCATTCAAAATTATCTTAGACACAATAAAATTTTAAATACATTTCAAACATATACGCTACAGTTTAGATACTAAGTTTAATGAATTTACTTATGAAAGAAATGCAGTAATGTTTCAGTGGATTTCAGCACTTTTCATAGCTTTTTTTTTGATATTTCCAAAAACAGCAGAAGCTGAAACGGTAGTTCGTGTCTCGGGTTATACTTTTCCACCTTTTGTAAATATTGAAGATAGCTCAGGTATCACAGCTGATTTCATTGAACTCTTAAATCAGCAACAAAATCAGTTTCGTTTTGTTTTTCAAAAAACATCACCCAATCGGCGCTACCGGGAGATAATAGAAAAAAACGCAGACCTTATTTTATTTGAGATGCCTGAATGGGGTTGGGAAGAATATAGTAATCACGTTAATGTCTCAAAAATTTACTTTATCGGCGGTGAGGTTTACATCGCCAAAGTTAAAGATGGTCGAGATCAAAAGTTTTTTTCAACAATCGGCAACAAGAGCATCGCAGGTGTCTTTGGTTATCACTACGGGTTTGCCGGGTTCAGTAAAGATCAAAAATGGCTAGAAAAGAACTTCACACTTTCCTTAAGTCACAACCCTGAAAACATTATTCGCCTTATAGCTAAGGGGCGGATTGAAGTTGGTGTTATCACCCAATCTTATCTCACCGAATACCTTATAAAAAACCCAAAACATGCTTCAGAAATTCTAATTTCAGATCGGAAAGATCAGTCTTACGAAATGAGAGCGATTATTAGCAACCATTCTCCGATTAACACGAAACAATTCAATGCATTAATTGATAAAATTTTTTCTTCAGGAGCCCTCTTAAATTTTGTTAAACAACGGGGGCTTGAGGCCCACCTCCCTTGAGGCCCATCCTTTTCCTGGTTGAAATTTAATGCTGCAAATCCCCATTGCTCTGGCCCCAATTTTTCTGCTCATTCTTTTAGGATATCTTCTTAAAAAGAAAGAGGTAGCCCCTCAAAGCTTTTGGAAAACAGCGGAAACCTTAACCTACTATGTTTTTTTCCCGTCCTTATTGATCGTCAACACAGCAAAAGCTGAACTTTCAGGCATACAGATTGTTCCAATGGCTGCGGCTTTGGTCTTTGCAGTTTTACTTATTTCAGTTTTATGCATTTGGCTTCAACCGCGTTTAAAAATCAGCAGAGCAAGCTTCACTTCTCTTTTCCAAGGTGCTATCCGTCCCAACACCTATGTCGGTATCGCAGCAGCAGCTGCCCTTTTTGGTGAACCAGGCTTAACTCTCACTGCTGTTTGCATCGTCTTTATTGTTCCGTTGGTAAACTTCCTCGCAGTGACAACGATGGTTCGTTATGGAGATAATGGCCACGGTGAGGGCCCTAAGAGTAATACTGTCTTACTTGAAGTGATGAAAAACCCAATCATCCTTGCCTGTGTAGGTGGTGGCCTCCTGAATATTTTAGGAATTGGTCTACCCTCTTTTGTGATCGGACCTTTGCTGGAAATTTTGGGCAGGGCAGCTCTTCCAATTGGTTTGCTTGCTGTTGGGGCTGGTCTTGATCTTAAAGCAGCGCATGAAAATGCATTTACGGTGGGCCTGTCTACTATTTTGAAACTAGCGGCTTTACCTCTTTTCACTTATCTCGGATGTTACGCTTTTGGCGTAGAAGGCATCACCCGAACGGTTGCTATAATATATTCGACGCTCCCCTGTTCAGCCTCAGCTTATGTGCTCTCTCGGCAAATGGGAGGTGACGCAACCACAATGGCAGGGATTATTACAGCTACAACGCTTGTTGCAATGGGAGCAATGCCTCTAGCTCTCATGCTTGTTCAGATTGCACCTTAATTCTTGTCTCACGGTATATTGAATAGAGTCCACTGGTGACAATGATCGCAGCACCAAGAACAACAGCAACTCCAGGTAATTCGTCCCAGAAGATAAAGCCAAGTAAGGTTGCCCATACCAAAGAGGTATATTCAAAGGGAGAAACCACTGCAGTAGGTGCATTATTGAATGCATAAGTAAGGCCCAAGTGTCCAAAAACAGCAAAAACGGCCATTCCAGCTAATTGAAAAACTTGCATCTGATTTAAAGAAACCCAGACAAAAGGCAGTATAAGCGTCGCAATAATTGCTATGCCAATATTATAGAGATAAACAAGTTTAAAAGTTGATTCTGTATCTGATAGATGACGCCCAGCGATCATCAACCCGGCATAGGCAAAAGCAGCCCCTAAAGCATAGATGGAATTCGGGTTAAATGTTTCTGGTCCCGGCTGCAAAGCAATCGTGACTCCCAAAAAACCCACCGCAATAGCGATCCAACGACGAATACCAACACGATCACCAAAAACAAAGACGGCCAAGACCGTCAGTATAAATGGAGAGCAGAAAACAATAACAGTGACATCGGCAAAAGGTATCTTTGTCAAAGCAAGAAAAAACAAAACAGGAGCCGCCCCACCAACAATAACACGGAAGAGATGCCCTTTTAGTCTCTTGGTTTTTAACGCCTTTAGCCCCCCCACACGCGGAACCCAT
>JAPHRK010000059.1 GCA_026196105.1 Rhodospirillales bacterium
ACATCAACTTTCCCGTCCTTAAAAACGCTAATCCCACCTAGACGCAAGCGATTAAGTACACGTACACCATAAGGAGAAATAGGCGTTTCTTCGGCTTGAACTCCTTCACCTGCGAGAGCTTTTAGTACTGATTTTCGATCAGATTTGAGGGTATTCACCCGAAAATCAAGTGATGCCGTTTGGTTAAGGGCTCCAACATGTTCAAGCAAATCATCTCCCCACGAAGCAACAAGTTCATCATGAAGCCATTCAGGATATTCCCCTTTAACCCAACCAGGCATTTCAGGGTGGTCAAGAGATTGCCCAGCAAGCGCCTTAGCCATTGAAACTTCTATATCGCTCATCTCAGGAGGACAATGGCGAGACCCACTAAAGAAAGTCGCGGCTTCTTCAGGAGATACTCTGTCAGTGATCATAACATCAGCAATAATCCGAGCTCGCATTCTTTCAAGCCCAACCATAGAAGGCGCATTTGCTCCCATGGCCTTATCAACCCACCAATCAAGATGAGCCCGACGGCGTAAGATACCCCATACGCGTTCAGAAATTGACCGACGGTCTTTAGAGCCGGCATAGCGACGGCTGCGAAAGAACCCATCAAGGGCTATGTCGAAAGGATACCTATCCGTTTCTGCTTTCAAAAACAGATCAATCGCCGCCTGTAGGCGTGCACCAGGTGTCATTATTGTTTCACCACAGGTTAAGAACCACCACGATAGTTAGGGGCTTCTCTGGTAATCGTCACATCATGAACATGGCTTTCACGCAAACCGGCAGAAGTGATACGAACCATATTACATTTGGTTCTCATATCTTTAATGTTTGCGTTTCCCGTATAACCCATGGCTGCTCGCAATCCACCAACAAGTTGGTGAATAACGGCACCAGCAGGGCCTTTGTAGGGTACCCGGCCTTCAACACCTTCTGGAACCAACTTTTGATTTTCAGAAACTTCCGCCTGGAAGTAACGGTCCGCAGATCCCCGCGCCATTGCACCAAGTGACCCCATACCACGATATGATTTATAGGAACGACCTTGATAAAGGAACACTTCTCCAGGGCTTTCGTCAGTTCCCGCAAGCAATGAGCCGATCATAACGCTGCTGGCTCCAGCAGCGATGGCCTTGGCCAGATCGCCCGAGAACTTAATGCCACCATCCGCAATAACGGGAACACCAGATTTTTTAGCAGCTTTTGCACAGTTGCGAATTGCTGAGAACTGAGGAACACCAACACCCGCAACCATCCGGGTGGTGCAGATACTTCCTGGGCCAATTCCCACCTTCAGAGCATCAGCACCAGCATCAATTAACGCCTTGGCAGCTGCTTCAGTCGCAATATTACCAGCAATTACCTGAATATAGTTTGAACGCTTTTTAATGTCTTTAACGGCTTCAATCACCCCTTGGGAATGGCCATGGGCCGTATCAACAATCACAACGTCCACATCAGCATCAAGCAAGGCTTCGGTACGTTCTTTTCCGTCTGGCCCTACACCAGTAGCCGCGGCAACACGAAGACGCCCTTGGTCATCTTTACAAGCACTCGGATATTGCTGTGCTTTCTCCAAATCGTTTACGGTGATCAATCCGATACATTTGTAATCAGCATTTACCACCAACAACTTTTCAATACGGTATTTATGAAGCAGCCTTTTAGCTTCTTCCTTTTCCACCCCTTCACGAACTGTGACCAAGCCTTCTTTAGTCATTAACTCACTTACAGGCTGTTTTGAATCATTGGCAAAGCGAACATCTCGGTTGGTAATAATACCAACCAACCTTCCTGAGCCACGTTCAACAACAGGGAAACCAGAGAAATTGTTCTGTTCCATGATATGGAGAACATCACCCAAATTTTGATCCGGGTAAACTGTGAGAGGATTAACCACCATACCGGATTCGAATTTCTTAACTTTACGAACCTCAGCAGCTTGCTCTTCAGCAGTTAAATTCTTGTGAATAACACCAATACCACCAACTTGGGCCATGGCAATCGCCAAATTGCCTTCAGTCACTGTATCCATAGCCGCTGAGATCAGCGGAATACCAAGTGAAATTGATTTGGTTAATTGGGTTACAGTGTTTGCCTGTGCGGGGAGAACGCTCGACTCGGCTGGCAATAGCAGCACATCGTCAAAAGTCAGGGCTTCTTGGATATCCATGTCACCTCCAAAGGGATTTGACGCGCTATATACACACAAGACGCCTGTGAGTTCCATAGCTATGTTAACTATTCCACTGAATTTTTCTCTTTAGAATCTTAACAATATTAACCTTTGGACAATTCAAGTACCTAAAAAGGGTGCAAAGCAGATAAACCTACTGCAAGATAAGGCATCCGTTATGAAAGAGGCGAAAATGAAAATTTTACAAAAGAAAAATAACTTACGATTTGCTACCGCCCTTATTGGAACTCTATTTTTGTCGAGTCCCAGCTATGCCGAGGGTAATCTCTTTGGTACCTTAAAAGGAATACTAGACACGGTGGGCCAGCAAAAAAACATCCCCTCACAGGTCTCCCAAAGTTTAGGAGCAGAGGATATTATTGCTGGATTGAAAGAGGCCCTTAAAGTCGGAACCGAACGAGTGGTTAAACAGGTTGGGGCAGCTAATGGATACTTGGGAGACCCATCTATTCATATTCCTCTGCCACCAAGCCTTCAGAATGTACAAAAGCTTTTGAATAAATTTGGCCTCGGGGCTTTAGCCGACGATATTGAAAACAAGCTCAACAAAGCGGCGGAAGCCGCTGCACCAAAAACCAAGGAGCTTTTTTGGAAAGCCATCAGCGAAATGACTTTTGATGATGCCAATCAGATTTATAATGGCCCACAAGATGCCGCCACGCGCTACTTTGAGAAAATTGCTTCATCTGATCTCAAACAAACAATCCAGCCTGTCGTGGAAAGAACCTTGCAGGAAGTTGGGGCCGTGAATGCTTACGATCAACTTATGGGCCAATACAAAAGCCTGCCCTTTGTTCCTGATATTCGCAATGACCTAACCACCCATGCCACCGACAAAGCGCTCGAAGGGCTGCTTCATTATCTCGCGGTTGAAGAGGCCGCTATCCGCAATAACCCCGTGAAACGCACAACAGAAATTTTACAAAAGGTCTTTACGAGATAAGTTTGGTTTACTCTAGACCCTACTGATTTCCCCGAGTTTCGACAAAAGTTCTTGGTTACCATCAAGAAGGCGCTTGGCCCGTTCACGGTTGCGGCCTGCGTTTTCTAAACTTTGCTCGATATTTTGTCCGGTAATCTCAGACATCTCAGAAATGTCTGTTGTTTGCCGGCTGATTTCCTGAGACGACACATTTTGCAACTCCACGGCATCTTTAATAGAAGAGGCACTGTTGGTAATTTCTTCTGTCGCGCTGACAACACCAGTTATGGCTTCCATTGCTTTTTGGGTTGTTTGTTGAATTTCTGAAACTTGGGTCGTGATTTCTTCTGTGGCGTTTGCAGTTTGGGTGGCTAAGTTTTTCACTTCTCCCGCCACCACAGCAAATCCTTTTCCAGCTTCTCCAGCCCGGGCCGCTTCAATGGTAGCGTTAAGAGCAAGTAAATTAGTCTGGCTTGCAATATTTTGGATTAGGGTAACGACACTGCCAATCTTATCACCAGCCTCTGATAAATGCTCCATTAGCTCTGTCGTTGCCCGGGCCTTCTGAGCACCATCTTCACTCAAGTTAACGGTATCACTAATATTACGTTCAATTTCCTGGATCGCGCCCAGCATTTCTTCAACATTCCCAACAACGGTCCCTAAGGCATCACAGGTAGATTTAGCGTGACCAAGAGACTCTTCTTGCTGTTGCACAATGCTAGAGGCTGTATCGCGGATAGATTGGAGCTCTTGTTGCTCAGCCTCAGCCACTTGGATGGCTTCATTAATCAAAGTCGCATTATTGTTCATTGTTATATCCTTTGGGCAAAAGAACCTTTAGCCAATTGAAAAAGTCTAGAACCGTAACCTGTCAGCTCCGAACTTGAAATGTTTTATTTATTATTCATGATTTAAATTAGAATTATATTTCTCGCCAATTAATTGCATTTTAGAAATTCACCCATTCTGGTTTATGGGCTTGAAGCGTTACACCTTCTGAAACCAGAGGGTCTCCCTTTTCAAGGGCCTCTAATCTGATTAAGGCTAAACCCCTCCCAGAGGTACCAGAACGCATCTCACCTACATCTTTGCCTTCGGCAACGATTTTGCTTCCAGGGACCGGTGCATCTCCTTCAAATGTAACTGGCATGAGACGTTTTTTGATCAGACCACGATGTTTGGTACGAGCTGTAAGCTCTTGGCCCATATAGCACCCTTTATCCCAGTCAACGCCATTGAGTTCATCAAAGCCATTTTCCAGCAAGGTAGACTTATCAATCAACATGTCCCGGCTACCGTCTGGTATACCAAGTTTCATACGATACGCATCATAATCTTCTTCAGAGCCGGGGTTATACCCTTCAACTTGTGCCCGACCTGGTCCTGATCCTTTTTTAACTATTGCACGTGAGCCAATCGCTTCAAGACGTGGGTCAGTAAAGGCAATACCTGATCCCCAGGTTTGAGCTTCCCCCAGTCCACCAAAAGAGCCTACAGCTTCGGTGCCATAAAAGGCCAAAACCTCAAAGTCATCACTAATATCTTCCAAGGTCACCTTGGAGCGAAGCTTATACATCGTAAGGCGTTTTTTGAGGTCAGGAAGGCGTTCTTTTTCGCAATCGATCACCAGAGCATCGCCCAGTTGAGCGACGAAAAAATCATGCAAATATTTCCCTTGGGCAGTCAGGAAAGCGGCGTAAATGGCCTGACTTTCAGTAACCTTTTCACTATCACCAGAGATAACACCTTGTAGGAAAGTTCTCGCATCGTCTCCTGAAACTAAAATCAAGCCCCGATTATTTAAAACAGTAACAAATTTATCTAACATGATCCTCGCCTTAAGTACTTTTCGCTTTGGGTTATATAAACCGTTTAGCCTGTTGTACAACTCTGCGATTATTTGCGACACATTCCGTGGCATCCCGTACAGGCCCTAATCAAAATCTCTTGATGCTCTTCCTATAGCCTCAAAACTGGTTTTCGGTTAAGTGTTTAAGCTAAATTATTATCATAATGCTCTTTGTTATTCTCCGTTTAAAGATATTTGAGCCCCAATGAATAAATCAGTAGAAACAACAAGCAGCAGCAGGATTATGGCAACAGAGTACAAACCATAACTTGCATTCGTTTTTTATTCGGCGTTATGTAAACGAGAAAATACAATCACGGAATTTATGATGCCTATCGAATCGCTTGCCGCATACACTGGCGCCATTATTATCGCCGCAATGATCCCCGGGCCAGGTGTCCTAGCCTTAGTCGGCTGTGCCTTAGGGCGTGGTTCTAAGATGGCATCTGGCTTTCTTATCGGCATGATATTTGGCGATATGGTTTATCTAAACCTCGCCGCTGCTGGCTTAGCCGCTTTAGCCCAAACTATGGGAGAGGCTTTCTTTGTGGTTAAATTGCTCGGAGCAGCTTATCTTATTTTCCTCGGCATCACTCTTTGGCGCGCTGCCTCTAAAAAAGCAGAGGGGCCGGCCCAAACCATCAATACCCACCAGCTTCACAAGGCAACTTTGTTTGGCTTCACCACGACACTAGGCAATCCCAAAACCATGGTTTTCTACATGGGAGTTATGCCGATGGTGATAGACATGAACACCTTGGTTTTAAGCGATGTTGCTCTTCTTAACACGGTCAACATCTTCGCTTTGATTATTGCCCTTTCGCCTTACATCTTTGCCGCCAGCCGCGCCCGTAAGCTGCTAAAAAGCCAAACGGCTGTTAAACGAATGAATAAAGGGTCTGGGGCTGTTTTGATTGGGGCAGGCGGAGCCGTTGCTCTAACCTAAGACCAAGATATTAAGCAGCTATGGTTAAGCTTTGTGGAGCCATTTTGGTTAAATCGTTCACAGGGGCCATTTCAATTTGGGGCGTGAGGTTTTCAGGCTTCCCCATAATGCCAAGCGCCGATAGCTCAAACCTATCACCATCTGCATGAACAACGAGTTCTCCTGTACAAGAGCGACAGAAAACGTGATCTCCATCTTTGGTTTCAGGAGCGACAGCAACTATTGGCCCACACATTGGGCAACTCGCAAGGGCAGAATTCTCATAGCTGTGACCCAAAACATGTTCGAGCCCACCAGCT
Source organism: Rhodospirillales bacterium (assembly GCA_026196105.1). Lineage (GTDB taxonomy): Bacteria > Pseudomonadota > Alphaproteobacteria > Rhodospirillales > JAPHRK01 > JAPHRK01. The sequence continues at coordinate 6,208 of JAPHRK010000059.1, forward strand.
CTACCTAAGGCAACAAAAGCATCAGAAAGCTCAGTATCAAATTGGGAACCACGGTTCTCTTCAATGATCGACAACGCCTTCTCTAAGGGCATTCCTTTGCGATAAGAGCGCGTGCTGGTCATGGCATCAAAAGCGTCAACAAGACCAACAATTCGCGACTGTACGGGAATTTGATCTTTCGCTAATCCGTAGGGGTAACCTTTGCCGTCGGGACGTTCATGGTGCTGAACAATATGATTAATAGCTGCTCCAGCTAAAGGGTGGTCGCGCATCAAATTCCCGCCAATGCCAGGGTGAGTTTTAATCACACCATACTCATCATCCGTCAAAGGCCCTGCTTTACTTAAGATCGCATCTGGCACCCCAATTTTGCCGAGATCATGCAGAAAACCACCGAGACCGACTTGGAATATTTCTTCTTTAGAGAACCCAATTTTTTGGCCCAACATCATGGAATATTGCGAGACGCGCCAAAGATGACCGCCTGTATAAGCATCCCTAGCCTCAACCATAGAGGTCATCACCAGCAAAGACTTTAAAAGATCATTATTCAACTCAAGTTTCATGAGATCATTTCCATTTTCGAATTTTTGTTTGCATAACCTGTCATTAAGAGTGAATGAAAACCAGCTTAAAAACAGAACATAACCTGATTGTGAAGGGCTGTGATTATTTGATTTAGAAGCTTCTTTAGGAAATGCAACAATAAGACTTATGTCTAATAATTTTACCTTGTATTTATAGGAATAAATGCAAACATTTAGAGAGTGTTCAATGATAAATCTATGAATCTTTTGCTGTTCGCATTCACGCTTGGGCTCATGTTGGTCAGGATTATTCCTACCCACGCTGAAGCCACAAAGTGGGTCATGCCAGTCCAAAAAGAAGATTTCTCCCCTTTCAAACATCGTCTTAATGGTAAGATTGGCGGAATCGAAGTTGACCTAGTTAGAGCAATTGCCTCTAAGGTTGGAATTCCGCTTCAATTAGCAGATTATTCAATCTCTGACGGACGAAAAGCTTTTTTAGAAGGTAAAATTTCTGTCGATTGCTGTCTGAATAAAGTTTGGTTTCCCACAAAAAAAGATAAAGCCGCTCAGCTTTTTAGCAAGCCAATCTACAGACTTATCGAAATATGGGTATTCCCCAGGGACAAAGTCTTCCCGGTTACCACGACCAAAGATTTGAAAAATAAACGGGTTGCTGGAATTAAGGGCTTTGCCTACCCGGGAGAAGAAGATTTTGGCACCCGAATTAATGGGGTAGATGTTGCTAGCGTACTTAAAATTCTAACGACTGGAGAAGCTGATATTGCTGTGTTGGAGCGTCACGCTGTTGTTTCAGCAATCAACAAACAAAAGGCCAATGTTGTCTTTGGTCCCCCATTTTACACCGTAAATGTCAGCCTCCGTCTTCACAAATCCCAAGAAAAATACTTAAATAAAGTCAACCAAACGATCGATAACCTAAAAGCTTCAGGAACAATAGATAAAATTATCCAGCGTAATTTAAAATAATTCCAGGGCATGGGATCCATACCCATATGCTTATAAGCAAGATTACGAAGGCGATAGACCAGACAAAATCACCTAATGGGGTTTTGTCTGGCAATCATCAATTGGTAAATTAGTCTGTGCAACTTCCACAGCAGGAAATATTATCGCTTTTGTTTTCTGCAGTTTTTTCTTCTGCTTGTGCCTCAACCTGATCATCAGCTTTTGCAGCTAATTTTGTTTTTGCTTCTTGTTCAGCGTTTTCTTGTACAGCTTCCATAGTTTGACAACTCCATCAAATCGTAAAAAAATCCCCGCCAAAATATGCTGGTGGGGCTGCTGAGAAAAGAATAACCTGCAAAACGGTTCTCAAACATGTCTCAGGTCAAGCGTGCAGGAAAGCAAATCATGAGATCAATTAGCTGGTATTTCGATTATGTCTCCCCTTTTGCTTATTTACAAAGCACCCGCCTTGCTGAGGTCGCCAAGCAAGCCGACATCACTTTTAAGCCTGTCTTATTCGCTGGCATGTTGCGCCATTGGGAACATAAAGGCCCCGCTGAAATCCCCGGCAAGCGCATCCTCACTTTCCGCCACGCCCAATGGCTGGCAAACAAAATGGGGGTGCCATACCACTTGCCTGAAAGCCACCCCTTCAATCCCTTGAAAGCCTTGCGCCTCACTATCGCTTTAGGCTGTACCACTGAAGTAGTTGAATCTATCTTCGAGACTATCTGGGTCGATGGCCTCACTCCCGATAGTGAAAAAGGTTGGTTCGCCATTACGAAGAAACTTGGTATAGAAAACCCTGAAGAACTTTTAAGCACTCCAGAGGTCAAGGCCACTCTCCAAAATAACGGCACCCAAGCCCTCACCGCCAACATATTCGGTGTTCCCACTTTCGAGGTAGACGGAGAACTATTCTGGGGCGTGGATACGACTGATATGTTGCTGGATTATTTGGATAACCCTGGGCTATTTGAGGAAAACGAGATGAAAAGGATATTCCAGGTAGAGCCTTCGACAGTGCGGCGAAGATAATATCACCACGATTCCAACTGTCACCACAAACCCCACCGCAATTTTAGCGTAAATCGAGATGGGGAGATTAGTGGGCAATTACAGTAATTTTAGCTATATCCACGCAACATTATATAGTTACTAGCCGCTTCTGTATGTTGTTCATAGCGGCTTCTATGTAGGAGGCTCGAAAGTACAAACTTCTACCTAAACACCTTCTATGAGCTAAACATTTAGTACATTGGGCTTTCTCTTTAGTTTTTTTACATGCTAAATGCGCCATGTTTTTCAATTGAGATACTAACTTTCTGTTGTAAATACTCTTTTCCATAAGACACCTATCAAATCTCTATTACCAATTCAAACTTCCCATTCTAGTGGCAAGAATTGCTCAAGGAGGGTGGTTGCTAAGCGTGTTCGGGCGAACACTTATTTGGGATGAATATAACAACCATCCAACTCATTCTCTTAATATAAAGGGTGACCCATTACAGGACAGTGACGGTGGTCACTTAGATAAAATTTTAGATAAATTTATGCTTAATTATGCTAGGGGGAATTAGTGAGATGATGGTGCAGGTAACCACAAGCAGCATCACTTTACGAGATAGGTCAGCTTAGTCGTTGGTATCCTAGCCAGCTTCCACCTTTCACAAACCTCCAAAACCGATTAAACATCCTTACCCTTCCCCATCGTCTCAAGGATAATTCATGGCACAGAAAGCGACTATTTATAAAGCCGAGCTCTCCATTGCTGATATGGATCGTCATTATTACGAAGACCATAACCTAACAATCGCCAAGCATCCTTCTGAAACCGATGAACGCATGATGGTGCGCATCCTTGCTTTTGCTTTGAATGCCCATGAACATCTCCAATTCACCAAAGGTATTTCAACCGATGACGAACCCGATCTCTGGCAAAAGAGTCTGAGTGATGAAATTGAACTCTGGATTGAGCTTGGTTTACCTAGCGAAAAATCGATCCGCCAAGCCAATGGCAGAGCCGACAAAACCATTGTCTATTGTTATGGGGGAAACACAGCAGATGCTTGGTGGGAAAAAATGGAAGACAAAACCACCCGCTTCAAAAACCTCCAGATCAGCAATCTCGCGCAAAAAGAAACCAAAGACCTGGCAAAACTAGCCAGCCGCAACATGCAACTACAAATTAGCATTCAAGACGGTGATGCGATGGTTAGCTCTGAGGACACTACTCTTCACATCACCCCGCTCAAATGGAAAGATGCTTCCATTTAGTGAGAGTATAAGGTTCCCACTTTCACCATTCTCATTGCCTCGGGCGCGATCCCGGTATCCACAAAGGCATACCCAAACTCTTAATAAATTACCCCCGGGGAGCTTTCCCCGAGGGCGTTTCAGCATTAGATATAGTCAGTCAATTAACTTCTAGAGATGCTGTAATTCCCGTTTCAGGTGGTTCAAGAAAGCACCGGTTTGGCGCAACTCATTCTGCCCTTTTGCAATAAATTTCTTGGCAGTAGTAACACCTCTCATATCCTTCTTGGCTTCTTCTTTTGTTTTAATCATATGCTCGAGGTTCGCAATTTCGTGTTTGATTTTCTCAATTTCAGCGGCTGGCTTTTTGGCCTTTTCCATTGCTTCAATTTCGCCGATCAATTTTTTAAAGTCACGCTTGGCCCCATCAATTTCACGCATTGAGTTACGGAATTTTTCCATTTTATGGACCTGCGCCATTTCTTCTTTGATTTGTTGTTCTAGATGCTGCGCCCAGCCATCCAGGTGATGCATCAAGTTCTCAGCTGCATGGCGACCACCCATATACTGGCGTTTCATGGAATGGAGTTTGTTAAGCATCCTGGCCAAATTTTGCTTCATGTTCTCGATTTGGCGGAAAGCACTGCTGCCGGATTTCTCCAGCTTGATGAGATCTTGGTGCATTTTGTCGACAATACGATCAAGCTTTTCAATCTCTGCTTTGGATTTTTTAGCTTTCTTCAATTGTTTGAGTTCAGATAGCTTTTTTTCAATCTCTTCCTTTAGGTGTTCAATTTGACGCTTAGGATTTCTAGCGTGCTCAGCGCGTTCCAAAGCCTGCTTCAACTCATCAATATGCTGTTCCGTTGATTTAATATTGTGTTTCAAGTTTGTCAGGTGCCTGGTGATATTATAGGCTTCATGTTCTGCTTGTTGCAGATTGGGATTTTCAGCGCTCAAAGCCGTTGCCGGCAAAGAAACTGTAGAAATCGCGAGAAAACCGGCGGTCAAGGCAATCTTGATAGCGGCATTAGTGGTTTTTTAGACATTTCGAGTCCTCACATTGTAAATGTTATTGCTGTAGCATCATTCTGCTGTCCGTTAACTGAAGAGACCCTATCTAATAAAAATAGGCTTGAGGTTTCCAAAATACTTCTGAGCGGAAAAAATATGCATAAGCATTTGTTTTTTGATCAGAAAAATTTGAGGAAAATACGGTTACAGCACTAAAACACTGGGCACCCATGACGAACTACGTACAAGTAGAAGCGGGGAGAGATTGGTAATTAACAAACTCTCCCCGGACCTAAACGTAGACGGTTTGCATTTAAAGTATCTCCCAGATAACATGCCCGCTTAGAAAATAATTGCGTATTCATTTTACTCGGAGTTTGAATGTTTAGTCATATTATGGTTGGTGCGAACGACGTACAAAAATCAAAAACCTTTTACGATGCGATCCTTGGTGAACTGGGACATAAACCCGGTGTGATCGACGAAAAGGGCCGGTGTTTTTGGTTCACAAAAACTGGCATATTTTCGATCAGCAAACCGATCGACGGCGAATCTGCTTGTAACGGCAATGGCAGCACCATCGGTTTTTCAGCAACAGATACCGAGGCCGCCGACAAATGGCATGCGGCTGGCCTGGCCAATGGCGGCACAGAATGCGAAGACCCTCCCGGCATTCGGGAAGGTAGCACTGGCGAGCTTTATCTTGCCTATCTACGGGATCCCTCAGGCAACAAAATCTGCGTCCTCCACCGCGTGGGACAAGTTGTGGATGTGGCGTTGCTCCTTGATCGTGGGGCAGTCGATTATCGCAATTAAGATTACGGTGAAGGATTATTTTGTCACAAAACAAAATAAGCAAACCATCACCGTAATTTAAACCTCCGAATGCCCTAAAAGCTGTACCAACAGGGTTTGGGGGCAAGCAACAGTACCGGGTTCACGGACAAAGCAATGTAGGAGATCAAGCGATGAAAATTTTGATGGATTTGTGTGTGGTGCCCCAAGTGGAAGGCGTGTCGCTGTCCCCCTATGTGGCCGCCTGCCAAAAGATTTTGGACGCACGCGGAATCAAGAACACCTTGCACGCATACGGCACCAATATTGAAGGCGAATGGGAGGACGTAATGGCTGCGGTCAAGGCCTGCCACGAGGAAATGCACAAACTAGGCTCCCCTCGCGTTAGTTCGTTCATCAAGATGGCCACGCGCACTGACAAGGACCAAAGCCTGGAAGACAAAGTAGCTAGCGTTGAGGCTAAGATGCGCTGAAGCACCCAAGCTCGAACGCCGAATTAAATATTGTGTCCCCGGAATTTCATGTTAACTGTCATTTTGTGTCTCGTTTCCCACCCTCAAATCATATAGAAACACGGTAACGCTGTATTTTTCACGAAAACAAGGTAAAACAATGAAAAAGGTACTTATAGCCGCTGCTCTGATGCTGCTCTCTTCTCAAGCTCTGGCCGAGACGGAAAAAGAATTCATCATCGCAGGCAGCGGCACTACTCAACGCGCAGCCAAGATGGAGGCACTCGACACTGCCGACAAATACTGCCAGAAAAAATTCAACCTAAGAGCCAAAATCACCGACTATGTGGAGCACCCCCTCTCCTCCAAGGAGGTCTATATGCTCCTATTGAGCTACATCTGCACAGAAAACGGTACCAAAAAATAAACCAACCTGGGACGGTGGCGGCAGCTTAGCCGCCCCCCCCCCCAATGTCTCCGCTAGTTCAGGGAACACCTTGCTTAACAAGAATTACACGTACCTCTATTTAGATAGATTCGCCTCAGAATTCTGAGGCGAATTCCGGTGACGTCAAGTTAGCTGTCGGATGCTTCTATTCTTTCCGGGCTTACGCCCATGGATTGCATCCGCTCACGCCAGCGTTTACGCGCCAGGACCTGCATATCCTCGACCTTGTCCGTCTCATCGATAATTTCCAGTCCGATCATGGTTTCGACCACGTCCTCAAGAGTCGCCAGCCCTTGGGTGGAGCCGTATTCGTCCAGAACCAAGGCAATCTGAGCCTTTTCTCGCATGAGGCGTTCATAGCAATTTGAAGCCGTCATAGTATCGGGGATGACCAGGAAGTCGCGTTTGAACTCATGGAGCTGGCGACTGAATTCATCCTTTGCTTGGGAAATCAGAAGATCGGTTTTCAACACCCAGCCGTTGATCTCGTCTAAGTTTTCTCCGTAGATGGGAACTCGTGAAAAAGCCGACTGCGCATGGGCCTCAAAGAAGTCCTCAACCGTGGAGTTTTCACGTACAGAAAACATCACTGTTCTCGGTGTCATGATATCTCGCACACTAAGCTGACGAAGCATCATCAGATTGGCGACAATGGTGTGTTCGTGACGATCCAAAACCCCTTCTTGTTTGCCGATGTCTATCATCGCCTGCATTTCATCTCGGCTGTAGGTAAAGGCGCTTTCGCCGGAGCGTGAAAAAAGGCGCGTCAACTTTTCAGAACACCAAACGAAGGGGAACAAACCGACCGTCATCCAATGAATAATTCTTCCAAATACGGGCGCCAAGGATTGCCAATAAACCGCACCAAGCGTTTTCGGAATAATTTCCGATAGGACCAAAATCAACAACGTCAGTACGGCAGACGTCAAGCCGACATATCCACTTCCGAACACAACGGTGGCCTGCGCGCCGACCCCGGCGGCCCCGACAGTATGGGCAATCGTATTCGCAGTTAGAATTGCCGCCAATGGTCGGTCCAAGTTGTCCCGAAGCTTTTTTAAGATATGGGCCGTCCGGTCTTCTTGATCCATCGCCGCAATATAAGACGGCCTAATAGACAGCAAGACAGCTTCGGAAATCGAACAGATAAAAGAAACACCGATGGCAAGAAGCAGGTATAGGATTAGAGCTGTCATATTCACGGCCAATCAAATTGAAATTAAGCTGGCAAAGATGTTAATTCGTAAGAGCACCAAAAGCCAACTTCAAATAGCCATAAACATCACAAGAGACAATGCATTCGACACACCGATATGCCTGTTCTTGGAAATGCAAACAGGTTTATTTAAGCAAACTGGCCTCGGAACGTCTTAAAGTTCTTTTGAAGAAAATCATTCGCCCTGTTATGGTGCCGTGCGCCGGGTTTTTTAAAATGGAATTTGACTATGCTGGACCGTTTGAGGGATTTGCTATCACTGTTCTGGGGAAACCCACAACTGGCTCTATTCGCTATTGGGATTGGAATGTTCGGATACTTCCTCACAGGCTTCTTCTCGTCCTAAACAATAGGGGGAATAAGTAAACTGTCCCCAGAATTACAGAATTAATTTCACTGGAATTTGAAACACCTAAAAACACCTAAAGTACCTCTTGAGCAAAAAATCGTAAAATTTTAGGCTTTGCCCGTTCAATCGAACACAAATGAAGTGTTTCAGTTGGATGACTTAGAGACATCTAAAGTACAGCAAAACCATGCCTTTACGCTTTTATCAGGAGACGTTTCAATGATCGTTGGCCGTCAAAAATTTCAATTCATCCTCACAATTTGCCTGGGGCTGATTTTGTCTTCCTGTTCTGAGGACGGGGTTGATTATATGCCGCCTGAGGGTAGCAGGGATATGGCGATTACCCATTTTTCCTACGATAACCTGGTCATTGAAAACCTACAATACAGATATGATGATTTTGCCGGACGGTAAAGTAACTGGCTGGGGCTTTGATAGAGATACCCACGCAATTACGTCAATCGATTTTGAAGACCGGATCACAGAAGAGGTTAAAACAGTGATCATAGGAAGCGGACTTCACGGTGAGGGCTTCTTAGATAACGATGCGGCAGCATTGGTCAAGGAATTGGAGGCCAAAGGCATTTCAATTCATTTGCTTCCAACAATCCAAGCAGTAAATATGTTCAACGCGTCTCCAAAAAAGGGATTGCTCACCTTCCTTCATGTTAGGAATTGATACAGCGTAGGGCAGAGACATTAAAAGCTGACATGATTAATTAACTCTGACTCGATTGGATTTCCTTACACTAAACACGTCATGCCCGGACTTGATCCGGGTATCCACGTTTGTCCATCTGGCAGTGAATAAGAAAACCATGGATCACCGGGTCAAGCCCGATGATGACGGGGGTAATTAGTAAACTGTCACCGTAATTGAAGACAATCACTGCCAAATATGTACCTCCGGCTAACGCCAACAAAGAAAACTTTTAAAAAGGGCATCCCAGTGCCAAGAAAGGAATCAAGTGCTTTTTGGCAAATGGGATCAAATGCCCTCTTCTTCTTTGCATTACCTATAGGAACGAGCCAATCGTCAAAAACCACTCCCAACCAAGCATTTAAATAATGTTTGTTGGTTTGCGCCTTTTTGATTTTTCGATCAATCGCTTCGCATAAAAGGGGTAACAACGTGTCCTCAAGATAGGCGTTTCGGCTAATCGCCATTGATGGATTTTTACCAAAACGTCTATTTTTCTTAGTTCCTTGAACATCAATATTTCGGAACGCTGGCGAATGCCCTCGTTCTTTAAGTAGTTCCATAATGAGAGCATCATTTTTCCCATCGATTGCACATGTTAACTCAAGGTTTTGAATAATTTTTGAATCTCCATAACGTAGTGAGCAATCTATCGGTGCACTTGGACCATTGAATATAACTGAGGCTTCATCATCACCAATAAGTTTAGCGATTTCCAGAATTGGACAAATTTCATAGAAAAATATGCTATGAAAACGATCGTTGGTATCAATGACTATCTTGGTTTTGAAGGCGTGATTAACGATCCGATCAACGAGTAAAATTGGAAGTTCTTGCTCAAAGGGCAGGGCTTGAGCCAATTGCAATGCATCTGAAGGATTAGAACTATTTTTCATCACGACATCCAAAATAACTGAACAACTACCGACGTTTGTCGGTAGGTTCATCCGGCGTATGACTTTCAATATAGTTGATAATAGTTTCGTTGGTGACATTGCCTGAAGTTGTA
>JAPHRK010000027.1 GCA_026196105.1 Rhodospirillales bacterium
ATCGGGCCCTTTGGGGCATGTTGGTGATTGTGCTGGTCTTTTCCATCGGTACCTATGCCCGTTTTTACATGGTGACATGGCTGGGGGAAAAGGTCGTCGCCGATATCCGCAATGCGGTCTATGCCCAGGTTTTAAAGCTTAGCCCTGGTTTCTTTGAAGTTACCAAAACTGGGGAAATCCTAACACGTTTAACCACAGATACAACATTACTCCAGACGGTTATCGGGTCGTCTGTCTCCCTAGCATTACGCAATATTCTGATGCTGACCGGTGGATTAGTCATGCTGGTGGTGACTAATGGGAAACTTGCGGGGCTTGTTGCCTTGGTCGTGCCAGTCGTTGTTGTTCCGATCATTGTTTATGGTCGTAAAGTAAGGAAGCTTTCTAGGGATAGCCAAGACAAGGTTGCTGGGGTAGGGGCCTTTGCAGAGGAAAGCCTCAATGGTATCCGTACTGTTCAGGCCTTTGGTCATGAAAAACAAGACCGTGAACGTTTTGATGGAGAAGTTCAGGAGGCTTTCAAGACGGCAGTAAAACGAACAAGGGCACGGGCTTCCTTATCAGCAATTGTCATCTTCTTAGTCTTTGGTGCTATTGGCATCATCCTCTGGGCGGGTGGTCATGATGTTCTTGAAGGTGAAATCACTCCAGGAGAGCTTTCTGCGTTTCTTTTCTATGCCGTCATTGTTGCAGCTTCTACTGGCGCGGTGAGTGAAGTTTTTGGAGATTTGCAAAGAGCGGCTGGGGCCACAGAACGTTTGATGGAGTTGTTGGAAACCGAACCGGAAATCTCAGCGCCTGATAATCCAGTGTCTTTGCCAAAGCCACCACAAGGGGCGGTTACTTTTTCTAATGTTGATTTTAACTATCCCTCTCGCCCTGATTACAAAGCCCTCGGGGGCTTTTCCTTAGAGGTTAACCCTGGTGAGACTTTGGCATTGGTTGGGCCTTCAGGTGCCGGAAAGAGTACGATTTTTCAACTGATCCTCCGCTTCTATGATCCCAATAAAGGGAAAATTTGTTTTGATGGAGTCGATCTGACGAAGACGGACCCAGAAGAAGCCAGAAAGCATATTGGGCTTGTTCCTCAGGATCCGGTGATCTTTGCGGCTGACGCCATGGATAATATTCGTTATGGGCGGCCTGATGCCTCTGATAAGGACATCAAAGCAGCAGCAGAAGCGGCGGCGGCATTGGAGTTCATCGAAAAACTTCCTGAAGGATTTAATACTTTCTTGGGGGAAAAAGGCGTCCGGCTCTCTGGGGGGCAAAAGCAACGCATTGCCATTGCTCGGGCTTTGCTTCGTGACCCAGAGCTTTTGCTCTTAGATGAAGCGACGAGTGCCCTTGATGCGGAAAGCGAAAAACTTGTTCAAGGGGCTTTGGATAAATTGATGAAGGGCCGCACGACCCTGATTATCGCCCATCGCTTAGCTACTGTGGTAAACGCGGACCGAATTGCTGTGATTGATGAAGGTCGTCTTGTTGCAACAGGCCCCCATAAAGAACTCATCGAAACGAACCCTCTTTATGCCCGTTTAGCCAAACTACAATTCTCAGCAAAGAATGAAGTTCTTGTCGCCGAGTAGGGCTTACCTGTAAAAGATGGAAACTATTATTTCAGAGAGATTGAATAAATGAGCTCAGACAACCAAAGTCTCACCCTCGGTGACTTCACCCTTACGGTTGTGGTTACCGACCCTCCTTATTTTGAAAATTGCTACCTTGTTAAGCACGACCCAAGCGGTGATCAAATTGCTATTGATCCTGGCAGTGCCGCCAAGAAAATTCTTGATCAGGTTCAAGCTGATGGGGGAAACCTAAAGGCAATTTGGCTGACCCATGGGCATCCAGATCACATTGGGGCCGTTAAGGAAATTCAAGAGAAAACCGGTGTTTCTTGCCTTGCCCACAAAGATGAAAAACAGCTTATTGAAAACGCTCCCGTCTGGGCCCAGTCAATGGGAATGAGCGTTGAAGGGCCCTCGAGTTGTGATTACTACGATTCGGATGTCGCCCTTACACTTGGTGGTTCACCTGTGAAAGTCGTTGAAACCCCCGGTCATACTCCCGGCGGCGTTTGTTATGATTTTGGTGAGTTTGTAATTACGGGTGATACCCTTTTCTGCCAAGGTATCGGCCGCACCGATTTCCCCGGCGGCAATTCACAACAACTTGCTTCATCCATCACCAACCTTCTGAGTGTCGTCGATGACCAAAGTCTCTTGTTCAGCGGCCATGGCCCTGAGTGGAAGGCCGATGATGCGGAACGTTGGTGGAAAGCGATGTTCTAGAAACTTCGTTTCAACGTTATCGTGTCATGCCCGGCTCGATCGGACATCCAGAGTCAGTGGGAAATGTTGGAACTTGTGATGCTGGATTCCCGATTTCTCGAGAATGACATCAAGAATTGCTTCGACTAAAGCGTCTACTTATCTTCGTAAAGGGCTCTTCTCTCAGGGGACATTTGAGCAAGTTTTTGCTTTGCCTGCTTTGGGCTTACAGCTTCTAGGCTGCCATCTTCGTTTTGTATGATAACGCCAGAATCTTTGATCATTTGCAGGCGCCGTTCTCGTTCTTCTGAGGTGGTAGCACAAATTAACTGACAATTACCACAGGTCATCCGAAGTTTCTCGTCTGTATAGAAGTATAAGCGCCCACCGGGAGCTTGAGGCCATTTTGCGTAAGTTTTAGAAATTTTTTCGTAGGCCTTGGGAATATCCTTGTCGGCTTTCGGAACCTCAAAGCGTCCCGGTGACCATGTGGACCATTTGCCATTTGGCGCCAGTCCCGTGTAGCCGCTGCAAACCAGATCACAACGGGCGAGAGAGCGTCTGCCGGAATAGGTTAATTCCGTATCTCCCAAATTAACCTGAGTTTTGTCTTTAAAATCCATGAAACGTGATGCACAGGAAGCCAAACAGAGACGGCAATCGTCACAATAGTTGTCTTCGGGTGGCAATGGGGGCGTTGGAATCAAGTTAGCTTTCGTAACAACGGCGCCTAAAATAACCGTAGCCCCATGTTCCGGTGTAATGAGGTTTCCTGACATGCCAATGAACCCCAGCCCCGCCTGTACCGCCAGATAACGGTGAGAGATGTCTGGATGAACAGGTTCAAGAGGATCATATTCTGCATCACCGCCTTCTGGAGGCCGATAGACGAGATTGGCAGCAACGGGAACGGATTCGTATCCTTTATTGTTTAGGTAATTCGATAAATGCATGGCTATGCCACTGGCTGTCACATTGGCCCGGATCGTTTCCTTTTCCAGGCCCTCTCTATCCTGTTTCATCAGATAAGGGGGGATCGTCTCAGAACCGAAGGCGATAGCAAAACTAACCGCAGATTTTGCTCCCTTAAGCACATATGTTAGGTCAGTTGAAGGCGGACCACCCACTAGCTCCTCTGTCGTACATATACCCGCAAGTGCTGCACCTTCAATCTTTGCGAACTCAAGCACCGCTTTGCTTAATTCTTCCAATATCTCAATCCTGTTGTTTTTTTGGAGAGTAAAGAAACAAAACCCCCTCGTCCATCACAGACCATCTGTGGTCTATAAAACCAATTCGCTGAATTTGGACCTAATGAGTCTGTTCAGAGGTTGGGTTTAGATAATTTTTCTGAGGAAATTTAATAGGTTGGCTGGAGAAGAGGGGTACGGGGAAACTCAAAGTTCATGTGCGGGGATATGGGGGGCGTAAATAGGGGCCGGTAGGTTAGACGTTCTTTTCTGGTCGAAAGTGACTGATGAAATACTGAAAACCTAAAAATAAGATAGCAGATTGAAGGATTCTGCCTGTTGCGCCTAAGCCCTACATTAGGACTTAACGTTGGCACCCCTATAGGGGTTTGTTTGTATAGAGACACCTACGTTAAGCTTATGATCAATTAACTAGTAATCGTTTTCCCTAACATTTTCCCAGCAATCAAATAGCTGATGGGAGCAGCCACAATGAAACCAGCGCCAACAGTCCAACCGACTGTGCTTAGGTCAGCGAAACCCAACTCTGGCATTGATAATGCTAAAGTGAGAAATATACCAGCTACGGTCACCGATACGAAAACAAAAACGACGATGGAAACTACAAGACGCATAGCACCCTCCTTCAAGAAAATTCCAGGCGTTAAAGTTAACCCTCTAAATTGAGACCAAAAATGACCAGGGTCAAAAAAAACAAATTTAGTCTTAATTCACCATATCATCTTCTGTCGGGCTATCCTTAAAACAATCAATCACTTTGCTAATCCTTTGCCACACAACGACACCCAAGGCATCCCTTTGACCACTAAGATCAATAATACGTTGAGCTGAATGCTCTACGCCTTTTCATGTCCCATCTGCTGAATCAACAGGTTGGCAGTGGTGAATATTTATCAATCTGATTTCATGATTTACCCAGATTGTCGCAAGAGCATTATGAGAGCAAAATGTGTTTGATGCGTTAGGCTATCCTTATCACTCACATGGACAAGTCATTGGTAACGTAGAAATAACAGAACGAACCCTGCATTCGTTTCAAGGATCAGCAGTTCCAGGGACATAATACTTAATTAAGATAGTCTTTTCTCTTTTGGTAGGGGGGGGTCCAAGTGAGTTTGTTTTGAAAGATTCGATGAATTGTTCGAATATCTCAGGTTAATGAATTACGCGCAGGGCGAATCATTTTAACTACTACGCTAATTGGCTTGGCAATGGCTAAGGCAAATAGAAACGACTCAATATGCTGAGTTGTTGTTGATCGCGGTTAATTTTTCTAAGGGAATTCAATAGATTGGCTGGAGAGGAGGGATTCGAACCCCCGACCGGGCGGTTAACAGCCGCCTGCTCTACCACTGAGCTACTCTCCATTACCTACAAAGCATGCGTGGTATGGCATGCTTGCCTTTGTATGTCGCCCCACTAAGTGGAGGCGCGGGCCGGAATCGAACCGACATACAAGGATTTGCAGTCCTCTGCATAGCCATTCTGCCACCGCGCCGTACTTACGGGCCACTGAAACCATCTTGCTGAACTCACCAAGGTGCCTCAGTTGGTGCCAGGGGCTTAACTACCGGACGCCGGGAAAATAGACATGAGAATTGGGTGGGTCAAGCAGGGGTTTTCAATAAAACGACTTTTTTTTCATTTTTTTTGGATATTGTGGGGAAACACTACCATTGTGCTATGTTCGCTAGGGGATTATATATTCGTCTGTTGTTGAATTACTAAAATTGGGTTATCTGGCTATGAGTTACGATCTCTACCGCAAGAATATGGTTGATGGGCAGGTCTTGCCTAATCGTGTCACCGATCCTCTCGTTATCGATGCTATGTACGAAATCCCACGGGAAAACTTTGTTCCTAAGGAAAAACGTTCTGTGGCTTATATTGATGAGGCCCTTGAAATTGGGAACGGGCGCTACTTGTTAGAGCCGATGGTTCTAGCTCGTTTGTTGCAAGCTGCTGAAATTCAGCCAGATGATACGGTTTTAGATGTGGCTGGTGGTACGGGGTACTCGAGTGCCGTCATTGCAAAGATCGCCAGCATTGTTGTTGCACTTGAAAGCGATTCGTCTCTTGCAGAGACAGCGACGGCTACTCTCAATAAAATGGGTTTAGATAATGCAGTTGTTGTCGAGGGTGAGTTGGTTGAGGGTTATGCCAAGCAAGGTCCTTATAATGTAATTTTCATTAATGGTGCCGTTGGTTCTGTTCCTGAAACTATTGTTAATCAATTAGCTGAGGGCGGTCGCCTAGTGACAATTACTGTCGGTTCTGACGGAGTCGGACGGGGTACGTTGATTTTTCGCAAAAATAATTTGGTTTCTCAGCGAGATCTATTTGACGCAGGGACACCAGTCCTTAAAGAGTTCCCGGTGGCACCAAAGCCATTCGCCTTTTAATTTATTATATTAGGAGACACTGGTAAACTTGTTGTAATACTCTATCTCTAGTGTCATACGAGCCTTGTAAATATTTTCCTAGGCAAATATTTACAAGTTGCTGAAAGCGTCGCTTAATGGGTTGGGCGACTATAATCTAGGTTATGTTTTATCTTAAGGGGAAGACAATGAAGGGGCGTTTGCCAATTATATTGAGTGTTGTAGTTGGGGTTGCTGGTCTATCTGGCACTGCACAATCAGAGACACTCCTGGATGCTCTCGCAACAGCATATAGCAATAATCCTTCCTTACAGTCAGGACGAGCGGGTCTTAGAGCGACCAACGAAGGTGTGCCGCAGGCATTGTCTAACTGGCGCCCAAGTGTCAGCCTTTCACAAAACTATGGTCGGCAACGATCATTTAATAATACTCGAACCGGAAAGCAAAACGCTATCCGTAGTCCTCGTACTTCGTCATTAACGGTTACACAAACTCTTTACCGGGGTGGGCGCACATTGGCTGCGACCGAATCTGCTGAAAAGAGTGTTAAGGCTTCACGGGCCAGTTTAGTTGGTACTGAACAAAATGTTCTTCTTAATGCAGCAATTGCATATGCAAACGTATATCGTGACCAAGCTGTTCTGGAATTAAATATCAGCAACGAACAAGTGCTTCGTCGTCAACTCGAAGCAACAAACGATCGTTTCGAGGTTGGTGAGTTGACCCGCACAGATGTAAGCCAAGCTGAAGCTCGTCTCGCTGGTGCTACCGCAGATCGTGTTCAATCTGAAGGAAGTCTAAAGGCGTCACGTGCAGCTTACTTCAATGCTGTTGGTGTTATGCCAGAGAATCTTGAAAAGCCGCTTCCATTAGTTAATCTCCCTGCAGGTGAGGAAGCCGCTGTAGAGACAGCTCTTAAACAGCACCCAGATATTCTTTCCGCAACCTATAAGGTAGAAGGTTCTAAGGCTGACGTCGATAGCGTTCGTGGTGAGTTGTTACCAACATTGAGTCTTACTGGTACACTTTCACGTACTGATGAAACATCAACAAATACCAGCAGGGCTGAAGAGCAATCCATTGTAGGGACACTTTCTATTCCATTATATCAAAGCGGGTCTGTTTATTCTCGTCTTAGGGCTGCTAAGCAAACAGTGTCAAAAAATCGTATGGATATTGAGCAAGAACGTCGGGATGTAACCGAATCTGCTCGGAAGGCATGGGATTCACTGGTGACAGCGCAAGCAAGGATCGTTTCTTTTGATGCCCAAATCAAAGCGGCAGAAGTCGCTCTTGAAGGTGTCCAAAGAGAAGCTCAAGTAGGGTCCCGTACAGTATTGGATGTGCTCGACGCAGAACAAGAATTGCTTGATGCTAAAGTTAGCTTAGTTAGAGCACAACGTGATTTGGTTGCTGCAACCGCCCAACTCAAAGAATCGACTGGTGAATTAACTGCAAAACACATGGCTCTTAACGTGCCAATTTATGATGTTGAAAAACATTATAAAGAGGTTCGTGAAAGCTGGTTTGGTGGTTCAAGCACTGGCGATAGTGATAGCCAAGAATAAAAAAATGGGGTGCTGGTGGCCTGGTACCCCTATTTTTTAATAAAAATAACATTTTTTTTAATGATATGTGTCTGTGTTAACAGACTTTTCACAGTTCATGCCGAAACTGGCAATATCGCATTGCTTTATGCTTAGCGTCTATTTTGGAAATTGAAGACGCTTATCGGGGATCGATCTATGAGTGAAGAAGAAAACGCTGAAGGGGCTGACGGTCAAGAAGAGCCGTCGATGGAAGATATTCTGGCGTCCATTCGCCGTATTTTGTCGGAAGATGAAGAAGAAGAAGCTGCCGCTGAGGAAGCCGCTGCGCCAGAACCTGAGCCTGAGCCAGAACCAGAACCTGAGCCCGAGCCCGAGCCCGAGCCCGAGCCCGAGCCCGAGCCACAAGGCCAAGATGATATC
This sequence comes from Rhodospirillales bacterium, assembly GCA_026196105.1. Classification (GTDB taxonomy): domain Bacteria; phylum Pseudomonadota; class Alphaproteobacteria; order Rhodospirillales; family JAPHRK01; genus JAPHRK01. The sequence goes on from JAPHRK010000027.1 coordinate 7,836, forward strand.
GATGCCATGTTCGCGGAGCCCGAACCCGAAGAACCGCAAGGCCAAGACGATATTGATGCCATGTTCGC